>JBFHJN010000038.1:0-26617 GCA_041595875.1 Coriobacteriia bacterium | reverse complement strand
CTTGACGTAGTCAGCGTGACCAGGGCAGTCGACGTGAGCGTAGTGACGGTTGTCCGTCTCGTACTCGACGTGGGCGATAGCGATGGTGATACCGCGCTCGCGCTCTTCGGGTGCCTTGTCGATCTGGTCGAACGGCGTGAAGTCAGCGTAGCCCTTCTCGGCCAGCGTCTTGGTGATCGCCGCGGTCAGCGTGGTCTTACCGTGGTCGACGTGACCAATGGTACCGATGTTCATATGCGGCTTGGTGCGCTCGAACTTCTTCTTCGCCATGAGTCTCCTCCTCTGGGCGTTGTGACGGTGCCGGAATCGCTAGAGAGCCTCGCTCTCTGATCCACCCGCAGCCGTCCTCTCTCGATCATGCATGGGACTGGTGGTTCATATATACAGTGGACGCGGTGTCCGCGTCGAAATCCTGGTAGCGGCGACTGGATTCGAACCAGTGACAACACGGGTATGAACCGTGCGCTCTGACCAACTGAGCTACGCCGCCTCGAGTCGATCCACAAGGGACCGACGACTGATTCATGGAGCCCACAACCGGACTTGAACCGGTGACCTCTTCCTTACCAAGGAAGTGCTCTACCTGCTGAGCTATGTGGGCGATATCCCCTGGTCAAGGGGAGTTGTTATGGTGGGGGCGCTAGGATTCGAACCTAGGTAGGCGTAGCCAACGGGTTTACAGCCCGTCCCCTTTAGCCACTCGGGCACACCCCCAACAACAAAAAACGCCGCTCTTCTATCACTTTTCAAGTTGCTTGCCTGGGCGAAAGGCAGAAGGAATACTACTCTATCGCTGCAAACGGTGTCAACGTCAACAACGGTGCCGGGCGTATCCATTTTTCACGCACGAAACGAGCCCCGAGTCTCCCTTGATCTGGCTGGTCAGCCCCGCACGAGTGACGGGTAGACCGACCCTACCCGGCGTATGCCGGACACGGACGCCTCGACATCGCCCTCCGGCACGATCCGGTACCACGCGGAACGCCCGCCTGTGAGCACCGGCCGCGGCGTGTAGTGATCGACTGCACCTTCGAACCAGCTCCTGAGCTCAGCCATCGGGATGATACGCAGATCATCGCGATCCACGCCGAGCTCGGCAAAGAACACATCGTCGGGTCCTTCCGCGAGTGCGGCGACCTCGTCCTCGCTCTGCGTGAGGGCGATCCTGTAGTAGAACAGCACGTCCGCACGGGAGCGGGTGACCCAACCGGGCTCTCGGGTGGCCGTGTTTGCGATCACCTCAAGCCCGTAGCTATGGGTCTCCGGCCTGTAGAACGTGAGTTCACGATCAGAGATCTTCGCAGGATCGATACCGAAGTAGGAATCCGCCTTGACCTTGACCGAGACCTGTCGTCCCCCGTCGATATAGGTCAGGTCCACGCCTTCGGCATCACCCAGAACGCCGGAAAGCGTCACTTCGCGAGCGCCCTGGCTCTGCAGATAGCGCGCGATGATCCTCTCGGCAACATGATTCAGCAATGCGGTGCCCCTCAACTTCACGATCGCTCCCCATCTTCGTCATCTACCGGCACCAGACCGGCACGTCCCTGTCTACCCGACCATGTTGATTCTCCCCGAGTGACGGCCGAGATACCCAAGATCTCCACTGGAGTGCTCCGATCAAGGAGTCGTGCGTGCGAAGGACCGATCGGACATCCCCGACCCCGCCTCCGACTGCACCCTTCTTCTATGCTAGTGCATGTGGGTCCGCGACGAAAGGCACCCGGGATCGCGCCCGGTGCGAACATGCCGTGGTTGCGTCACAATGGGGATGTCGACGGCAGGAGTTGTGATGGCGTTATTCCTACAGGGATACCTCGGACATCTGCTTGGCGATTTCGTGTTCCAACCGGGTCGGCTCGTCCTTGCAAAGCGCAGCGGCCTTCCCGGCATGCTCTTGCACGGCGCGATCGTCACGACACTCACTCTGCTTGCGATGCTCGGGAACATCTCACTCACCTGGCCCGCGGCGATCGCAGCGGGAGCGGCGCACGTCGGCATCGAACACCTGACCGTCGCCGCGCGGCGAAGGACCGGAGCCTCCGGCCTACAACTGTTCCTGCTCGATCAGACGCTGCATGTGGTCTCTCTCGGCCTGATCGCCGTGGTCTTTGCCGGGAGGGCGCAAGACGGCCTGCTGGGATGGGATATGTCACTGACCACTGCGGCAAGCGTATGCGGGATCGCGACTGCCGCGTTCATGGGATCGATACTGTCGTTTGAGGTCTACATGAGCTCGATGCGTGTCGAAACCCCGGCACAGCCGGTCCTCGCTCTTGCCTGGGGAAGAGTGTACGGGATGCTGGAGCGCGGCTCGGCGCTGACTCTGGCCCTGTTCGCGGCCACGCCCAGTGTTGGAGTCCTGGCCTTCCTGCCACGGACGGTGTGGGTCCTCTCCCGCCGGCCACAAGCACGCTCACAGCAGATGATCGAGGTCGCGGTGGGACTCGTGCTGTGCGCCGTTCTCTGGCTGGCCATAGCCGCGCTCTCCCGAATGGGCATGTAGTCCCAAGGAGGACTGATGGCTCGCGTGCGTCTCTCACGAGACAACTCCGGACTCTTGCTGTGGGTGCGGGCTGTGCTCTTCGGGTCTGTGACGGCCGTTGCTCTGTTTGCAACCGGCTTCTTCCCCCCTACCGTGAGCGCGCTTGCGGCGCTGACGGTAGGAGCTCTTGCGGCATACTCCGGGCCGCTCGCCTCTGTGCTCCTGGTGGCCGTATGCGCGCTGCCGGTCCTCGCGGCGGACTTCGTCGCCGGCGTGCTGTTCCTTCTCATCGGCTTCGGTGCGACCCAGTACCTGGGCGACCGTCACGCATACGGGTTCATCGTCATCGCGCTCACAGCCGTGGCGGTCACGGTGCATGCTCAATGGGCGGTCATCGTGCTGGCGGGCTACCTGCTCGGGTCAGCCCGGGGGGCGCTGGCGGCAACCGTGTCATGCCTGATGATCGAGATCGCAGGCATCTTGCTGGGTCATCCGACGTTTGGAGCAGTGATCGTGGGCGGCACACCGCCGGGGGTCGTATCGTTCACAAACCTGCCGACCGACGCCCTGTCCTTCGTCTGGCTGCGGGAGAGCTTCAGCCAGATCGACTCGCTTCGTGTGATCAGTGCACTTTCGGGAGCCAAAGACGTTGCGGTACTGGGAGCGCAGGCCATCTTGTGGGGTGCCGCAGCCGCTGCCGCTGGTCTGGTTCGCAAACCCGACCGCCCGCGCAGAGTCGTGGCGCTGGCAGGCGTCCCCGGGATCGTGGTGATCTTGGCAGGGCTCAGCGCGATCACGGTGACCTTCGCGAGCGTCGATGTGTCGTTCAACACCATCGCCACTGCGACGATCGTGTCCGTCTTGCTGACCTTCATCGCCACCGCCATCACCGAGTGGGTCTTCCCGCTCAAGTCGGCCAAAGCGCCGAAAAGCCTGCACGGCGTGCGCGTGGAAGATGCCGATGTCGACGAGCTGCTGAGCACCATCGCTACCGCCGAAGAAGCGCTCGCCTCCCGCCACACAGTGCACGCGGTCGTCCTGATAACAGACGTGAAGTCGTTCTCCGCGATGACCGAGAGTCTTGGCAGCGTCAAGTCCGCGAAGCTGATCCAAAGCCTCAGGGACTTGCTGCTACCGGTGATAGACGCGCACGGCGGAGCCGGCAAGTCGACCGGTGGAGACGGGCTTGTCGCGTCGTTTCCTGATCCCCGGCAAGCCCTGCTCGCCGCCCAGGCGATGCAGACAACGCTGGCGGCAAGCAAGCTTTCAGCGACTCCTGTGTCCATACGCATCGGCATCGCCGAGGGCGAGGTCGTGCTCGATAAGAGCGGCCGCCCGTTCATCGGGGCCGCACTGAACCTGGCGGCGCGGATCATGGATCTGGCCGACGGCGGGCACATCATGGTCGAGTCCTCGGTGCTTCAAGGCGCCGGGATCACCAATCTGCACGACCACGGTCTGCTCCGGTTGAGGAACCTGAAGGAGCCGGTACATGTCTGGGAAGTCATATGGGAAGAGGGAATGGCCCCCGGCGTCCTCAGAGGCGTGTCCGCGCTCCCCGGAAACGACAACGGCCCGGGCGATTGACCCGGGCCGAGAAGTTCGTGGAGCCGGCGATAGGAGTCGAACCTACAACCTATGGTTTACAAAACCATTGCTCTGCCATTGAGCTACGCCGGCGAAACGCGCCTATTGTAGCTTGCACCGGCGTGACGCGCCAGAGGATCTAGCAAGCGCGGCAACGTTCGATCTGGAACTCGATCTTCCGCTTGATCCGCTGCAGCGCGTTGTCTACCGACTTCACGTGCCTGTCCAGCGTGACCGCGACCTCCTGATAGGACTTTCCCTCAACGTAGAGGCGCAGCACCTCGGATTCGAAAGGCGAGAGAACCTGCATGAAGCCGTCGCGTATGTTTATGGTCTCCCAGGCTGAGATCACTATCTCGGCGGGATCGCAGATCTCTTTGGCAGCGAGGATATCTTCCAGGACCCGGTCGCCCTCTTCTTCCATGTGGGCCGAGCGGCTCAAAGAGACATAGCTGTTGAGAGGCGAATGCTTCTGACGGGTGGCCGACTTGATGGCGGTGATGAGCTGACGCGTGATGCACAGCTCGGCGAACGAGCGGAAGCTCGCTTGACGCGATGGGTCGTAGTCGCGAATCGCCTTGTAGAGCCCGATCATTCCTTCTTGGATGACGTCATCGCGATCCGCGCCTGCGAGAAAGTACGAACGTGCTTTGCAGCGCACGAAACCACGGTACTTGGAGACCAGTGTTGTTGAGGCTACTTCATCCCCCGCTTGCGCGGCCAAGATAAGCGCCAGCTCGTCAGTGGATCGTCCAAGTCTACGTCGTGAGTCCCCAGTCACTACTTGCAATTATGTTCCCTCCCGCGTATCCCCCAGAATCTGGGGAGGAACCGGCGCTCTTGCGAGCCATTTGTGAACCCCTGCACTTGATTGCGCAACCAGACTGTATCAGCGCCCGCCAAAGGAATTCAACATGCTGGCAACAACCTGAAAAAGCCTGACATTCTCGTAGTAGGAATTCAGGGCTATTTGGCGACGCGTCACGGACGAGGGGGCTCGCCGCGAGCCCAGCGCGAAAGCGTGTCTCGGACATCATCGCCGATGCGATCTTGGACTCGACCCTTCACACTCCCCGTTGGTGAGTGGCCTAGCCAGTAATCCCCCGTCTCGGAAAGTCGGCTCGAGAACTCGGCGGCAGACATCCTGGAGACCTCGCCTGCGAACACCGTCCACTGTGTTGCGGCATCCGACGTGACCACGGTCACGCGCTCCCCGCGCTCACGGCTGCGTCGGGCGAGACCCTCTACGACGCTGTCTGCGGTGTGGCCACTGGGAGAGAAGATGACCGTGACACCGGCAACGTGATGCGGGGTACCGTCGGAAACAGGGTTGCCTCCTCCATCGAAGACGACCACGGCCCTGCTCTCTCCGACCGCGAAAGACGCCACGTCCTCCACGAGACGCGAGCGAGCGGCGTCTAGGTCGCTCTCCATCGCCGCCCTGTAGCGAGGGCTGCCGTGCATGACGTTGTAGCCGTCGACTATCAGACGATGGATGCGCGTCATGTCACCGTGCGCCGCAGCCATTCAAAGGCAAGGACGGCGGTCGCCTGAGCGACATTGAGTGAATCCACCTGCCCGCGCACGGGGAGTCTCACCAACAGGTCGCAGGACTCCTGCACGACCCGGGATAGTCCCGCCCCTTCGGCGCCCATCACCAGTGCGATCCTGCCCTCGAGCGGAGCCTCCCACGCCAACAGCTCGGCTTTCTCTGACGCACCGACCACCCAGTAGCCCGCCTCTTTCAAAGCGTCCAGGGTCTGACGGATATTGACCACCTTGATGAGCGGGAGATGCGACGTGGCCCCTGCAGAAGATTTGTGGACCACCGCTGTGACCGATGCGCTGCGGTCCTTGGCTATGATCACAGCATCGCCACCGGCTACTTCGACAGAGCGTACGATCGCCCCGAGGTTTCCGGGATCTGTGATGTGATCGAGCACCACGAGCAAGCTCGCATCCGCCGATGCGGTCCGGCGAAGCACCTGGGCCAGCTCGGCGAACCGGAAGGGTGCGGCCTCTGCCGCTACCCCCTGATGGGCGCCACGTGGGCTGAGGCGATCAAGCTCCGCACGATCGACCTCAGACACCCTGACGCTCGCGCTGCTCGCCAAACGCCTTATCTCGTCCAGGGCGCTGTTCGGCTTGACCCCGCGCGCGATCAGAATCCGCTGCAACTCCTGACCGGAGCGCAGCGCTTCAAGCACTGTGTTGCGACCTTCGATGAACTCGGACACCGCTACCCCCTCGGGCGATAGTTGACCCGCGGACCCTGCGGCGTGTCCTCGATCGTGATACCGATAAGCAACAGTCCATCCCGCACCGCATCAGCAGCCGCCCAGTTCTTCTCGGTACGGGCAACTGAGCGCGCAGCGAGCAGCGCACGGATCGCGGCAGCCGAGTCCGAACCCTCGTACCCGGTGAGCTGACGGGCAAGCTCCACAACGTCAGGTGGCAGCTCGTCTCCATCATCGTCGGCGTCCGGCACGTCGATTCCAAGAACTCCCAGAAGCTCGACCACAAGGCTCTCCGCCTCAAGCAAAGACTCGCGGTCCACCGCGGCGAGGTCGGATTGATTCTCCGAGAGGAACGCGTTGGCCGCGCGTCCGAGCTCGAACACACCGGCGATAGCGCCGGCGGTGTTGAAGTCGTCGTCCATCTCGGAGACGAACTTGGCGCGCGCCTCTTCAAGAGCAGCGGCGAGCGCCGTCCGGGCCGATTCCAGGGCGCCGTCCCCGCTCGCTTCGGCGGTACGCACCCAGCGCAGGTTGCGGACCAGGTTGAGGATGCGCTCGTACGCTGTCACTGCCTCGTCGAGGCGGTCGGAGGAGAAGTCCAACGGACTGCGGTAGTGTGTCTGCAGCATCAGGAGTCGAACGACCGGAGTGGGGTATTGTGAAAGGACGTCACGCAGCAGCATGAAGTTGCCCAGTGACTTGCTCATCTTCTCGGCATTGATCTGCAGCATGCCGCCGTGTAGCCAGTAGCGGGCGAAGGGCTGGCCGGTTGCGGCCTCGGACTGGGCGATCTCGTTCTCGTGATGCGGAAAGACCAGGTCAGAGCCGCCGCCGTGGATATCGAACGGCACTCCAAGCTCCGCCTCCGACATCACAGAGCACTCCAGATGCCAGCCGGGACGTCCCTCACCCCAGGGACTGGTCCAGTGAGGCTCACCGGGCTTGGCAGCCTTCCATAGAGCGAAATCGAGCGGGTCTTGCTTGCGCGAATCCACATCGACGCGCGCTCCGGAAAGCAGGTCGTCGATGTCACGCCCCGAGAGCTTCCCGTATTCAGGGAACGACCTGACCGAGAAGTACACGTCTCCGTCCACGACGTAGGCGTGCCCGTTCTCGATAAGGCGGTTCACCATGCCGATCATCGGCTCGATCATCGCGGTCGCCATCGGCTGGACCGTGGGCCGCTCGATACCGAAGTCCTCCATCGCCTTTCGGAAGGCGGCGGTGTACACCTCGGCGACCTCAGCGGCGGGGCGCTCCTCTTCGTTGGCGCGGTTGATGATCTTGTCATCCACGTCAGTGATGTTCTGAACGAAGCGCACCTCGAAACCACGCCAGGTAAGGTAACGGCGAATGACGTCGAACGTCAGGAACGTCCGCCCGTTGCCGATATGGATGTGGTTGTAGACGGTCGGTCCACACACGTACATCGCGACCTTGCCGGGCTCTCGAGGCTCGAAGTCCTCCTTGCGCCGGGTAAGGGTGTTGTATAGACGGATCGACATGCTACTCCCCTTCAGGGTGGTCGGGATCGTTCTTCTCTTCGAACACGGATGTGCCCCGCTCGGCGCCACTATCCTCGTCACGCGAGAGCCGGGTCTCCAACTTATCCATGCGACGCTGCAAGACACGGTACATCTCAATGACCGGGTCGGGCAGATCCTCATGATGCAGGTCGATGGCCTCGACCCGCTGCCCCTCCCGGACCACGACACGGCCTGGGATACCCACGACCGTACAGTCCGGCGGGACATCGTTGATCACAACAGCACCCGCTCCCACCTTGGAGCCCTCGCCCACCGTGATATCGCCCAGGACCGTCGCTCCTACGCCGACGACCACGTTGTCCTCGATGGTAGGGTGGCGCTTGCCGCGTTCTTTACCTGTACCGCCCAATGTCACGCCCTGATAGATCGTGACATTGCGCTTGATGATAGTGGTCTCGCCTATCACAACGCCCATCCCGTGATCGATGAAGAAGCCTTCCCCTATCGTGGCTCCGGGATGGATCTCGATACCGGTCCGATGACGGACATGTTGACTCAGCGCCCGCGCAAGCCACACCGCACCATGGTTGTGCAGCCAGAACGCGCGTCTATGCCACCGGACCGCCTTGAGCCCGGGGTAGTTTGTGAGTGCCGACCACGTGGACGGGCATGCGGGGTCACGTTCCTTGACTGCCCGGATATCTGCTCGCAATCGCGAGATCATGGGTCGCAGCTACCTCCTCGAGCATCGGGCCCTTGGGTCGGACTACTATCCCTTTACCCCGCTCAGAGTGTCAACCGCAGGGCGCGCCTCACAAGACGCAGTGTGCCTGTGGGGTCTCGCCGGACAACGGGAGTGCCCGCTCACGATGCGTCCCGCTCCAGCAGGACGACAGCCTGCGCCGCCACGCCCTCACCCCGACCGGCGAAGCCGAGCCGCTCGGTAGTGGTGGCCTTCACGCCGATAAGATCCACATCGACCCCGAGCGCCCGCGCCATGTTCGCACGCATCTCGTCGCGATAAGGAGACACCTTCGGCTGCTCGAGAACCAGCACTGTGTCCGCATCGAGGAGACGGTATCCCTCGCTGCGCATCAGCTCACCCACGTGAGCGAGCAACACGAGGCTTGAAATGCCTTTGAACGCTGGATCCGTGTCGGGGAACAACCGCCCGATGTCCCCTTTGCGCATGGCGCCAACAAGAGCGTCCATCAGCGCGTGGACGAGCACGTCCGCATCGGAGTGTCCTGCGAGTCCCTGATCATGCGGCACGCTCACGCCGCCGAGTATGAGAGCCCTGTCCGCCGAGAAAGCGTGGACATCGTATCCAAGACCGATCCTGAGAAGCGCCTGCGTCATCGGGGTGCCACCCTCCTTGCCAGCAAAGCATCTACCACGACGAGGTCCTCGGGCACTGTGACCTTGATGTTGTCCCTGAGCCCTCTGACCAACCCGACCCGTCCCCCGGCGTGCTCGACAATGGAAGCGTCGTCCGTACCCGAAAAGCCGGTTGCCCGGGCATCCGCGTACGCCGACCGCAGGACTGCGGGACGGAAGACCTGCGGGGTTTGGACCACCCAAAGGCGCTCCCTGTCCTCCGTGCGGTCCACATAGCCCTCCTCGGTAACCGACTTCACCGTATCGTAAGAGGGATGACCCACGACCACACCGTCTATAGCAGGGTCTGAAGCCAGTCCCGCGACCGCGTCTTCTATGAGCGCCGCGGTGACAAGGGGGCGTGCGCCGTCGTGAACGACAATGAGGCTGGCATCCTCTGCAACCGCCGAAAGCCCGTTTGAGACGGACTCCAGACGTGTATCGCCACCGGGAACGATAGCCGAGACCTTGCCTAGCTTCGCCCGGTTGATGACTTCTGTGTACTCTGCGGCACGCGGAGGATCAACGACCACGACGATCTCATCGATGGCTTCGCAGGAATCGAAGACCTCAAGCGTGTGTACCAAGACAGGCTTCCCCGCGACGAGAGCGAGCTGCTTGCCTCCCTCTCGGCCAAGGCGAAGCCCCTTGCCACCGGCGACGATGACAGCGACGTTGCCACTCATGCGGGTCTCGCAAAGATCATCCGGCCCGCGGAGGTCTGCAGCACGGACGTGACCTCAACGTCAGCATCAGAACCAACGGCGCTCTTGCCGTCTTGCACCACGACCATCGTGCCGTCCTCAAGATAACCGACGCCTTGATCGGCCTCCTTGCCGGCCTTGATGACGCTGATGTGCAGCTTGTCGCCGGGCAGGAAGGTGGGACGGACCGCCTCAGCGATCTCGTTCACGTTGAGAGCCGTCACCCCCTCTACACGGGCGACTTGTGTGAGATTGAAGTCCACGGTGAGCAACGCGGCCTTCATCTCGGCAGCCAGGCGTACCAGCTTCGCGTCGACCGCCGGGATCTCAGGGTAGTCCCCCTCGAACACCTGGACAGCATCCTCACCGGCAGCGACCTTCGTGAGGTTGTCCAGGCCCCGCCGGCCACGCGCACGCTTGGTGTCATCGGCCGAGTCGGAAAGCGTCTGGAGCTCGGCAAGCACGAATCGGGGAACGCGTAGCTCTCCCGGCAGGAAGCCGGCTTTGCGCAAGGCATCGAATCTACCATCGATGATAGCGCTGGTGTCCAGAAGCACCAGTGACTCAGGACTCAGGCCACCCGATGCCTCGCCGCCTCCAAAGCGCGCGCTCACATACTCCCTCTTGATGAGAGCGATGTGAATACCGCCGTATATGCAAAGGCCGTACAGCAGGAACGTGGCGAGAAACGCCAGCCATCGGGGCTCGACGAGGCGTACCGGATAGGAGACCAGCAACGCTACAAGGAGGCCGAAGACAAGTCCCACGCCACCCAGGATAAGATCTGTCGCTTCGTGCTCGCGAAGCTGTTGTTCGAATCGCTTGTACGCGCTGGCGATCTCGCGTCCCAAGATCCCACCGATCAGATAACCGATTGCGGCTCCAAGTATGATGAAGATGAAGATAACGAGTTCTCGCGAGAAGCCGATCGTTTCTGTCCAGTCGATGAGCTGTGAGACAGCGAACCCACCCAACGCGCCCGCCGCGAGGAACACGATACGGACAAGTTGGACGATCATGGCAATGGCGCCCTGAGACGGCAGTGTCCCCTCTGACCTGGCGCCCTCACCTCCCCTCGGTCACGCGGCACAACGTACAGCGCCTGGTGGGAGTCATCATGAAGCCTCGCTTCGTGCACAATCGTATCACATTGCCTGACGAAAGGTGCATATCAGAGGCTAAACGGTAGCGTGCTCACGCATTCGACGAAGCCCGTCAATGATCGCTCTCGCACGCCTCAACCCGACGCCGTCCACTGCGTCCAGGTCCTTCTCGGTGGCCTGAAGCAGCGCAGGCAGACTCACGAAGCGTTCCACCACGCGATTGATGACCGTGCCGGGCAGCATCGGGATGCGATGCAGGAGACGATAGCCGGAGGCTTGAACATGCGATTCCGCAATGTCGCTTGAGACGGGATAACCCAACGCCGAGGCGACCGCTGCATCATCAAGAAGCTGTTCAGGGCTCATCGCGGCGATCTTCGCGCGGATTGAAGCCACCTTGCGCGAACCTCCGCTGTGGGCGTAGTCGCGGATCAGCATCACGTAGTCATCCTCTACCGAGGCCAGTAGCTCCTCGGACTGCATCCGGACCAGGCGGCCCTCTGTGCCCAGTTCGATGATGTAGCGACCGACCTCACGGGCCACGCGCTGTACCATCTCGGAGCGCTGGATGACCGTCGCAACATCGCCCACAGTGACAACGTCTTCGAACTCAAGGACCGTCAGGTGACCCGCGACCTCGTCCAGGCGTGCACGATAGCGCTGCAAGGTCTGCAGGGCCTGATCGGCTTTAGCGAGGACGACTTCGATGTCCTCCAAGATCAGCCGATTGCCCCCCAGGTACAGACTCACCACTTCTCGGCGTTGTGAGACCGAGATGACGAACGCGCCAGTCTGCTTGCTTACACGTTCAGCGGTTCTGTGACGCATGCCCGTCTCGGAAGTAGGCAGCGTGGCGTCCGGCACAAGGTGGACGTTCGCTTTCAATATGCCCGAGCTCTCTCGATCCAGGACGATGGCACCATCCATCTTGGCGAGCTCGAACAGCCGCTGCGGAGAGAAGGGCGTGTCGATCCTGAATCCACCGTTGCACAGCGGATCGACGACTCCCATGTCTCCTATGACGATGAGAGCACCGGTCCGTGCCGAGATGATGTAGTCGAGACCCTCACGCAGCGGGGTACCCGGGGCGACCGTCCCAAGCGCGGACAACATCATGTCTTCGGTCTTGGCGTCCATGTCACCTCCGCATGGTCCAACGGTAGGGCAAGCGAGTGTCCCCCTACCCAGATTGTGCCACGAACCATCGACGACGTGCTAGCTTACCTGCTGACTCCGGCGATATGGAGCGCCTCTCCCAGCAAGCGCGGCCTGGAAAGGCCCATACCCTGGATGTGCGGGAGCGCCCCGTCGGGTGCGATCACCGCGCTCGTAAAGCCGAGACGCGCCGCTTCACGGAGACGGGCTTCGGCCTGTCGAACAGCCCGGAGTTCACCGGTAAGCCCCAGTTCACCAAAGGCGACAGCTCCCGAGACGACCCGACAGTCGGTGCGCGCCGAGGCGATGGCCAGGGCAAGCGGCAGGTCTATGCCCGGCTCGGCGATTCTCACGCCGCCGGCAACGGAGACATACACATCATGCTGCCCGAACGCCATACCGGCTCTCCGCTCAAGCACCGCCAGAACCTGTAGGACACGGCCTGTCTCGATACCGGTTGCAAGGCGTCGAGGCATCTGAAGATAGCTAGGGGTCACGAGCGCCTGGACCTCGACAAGGATGGGTCGGGTCCCCTCCATCGCTGCCATCACGCACGAGCCTGCCACTTCCTCGGTCCGACCCGCCAGCAGGGCTCCGGAAGGCTGCCCCATAGCGCGCAGTCCTTCCTCTTCCATCTCGAATATCCCTATCTCCGAAACAGAACCGAAGCGGTTCTTCATCGCACGCACGATACGGAGCGAATGATCGCGGTCTCCCTCGAAGGAGAGCACCGTGTCAACCAGATGCTCCAGGACACGGGGTCCTGCGATGGCACCGTCTTTTGTCACATGCCCGACCAGAAGGACGGTGATGCCGCTTTGCTTGGCCAGTCGCATCAAGCGTGCGGCACACGCTCGCACCTGCCCGACGCTGCCCGGAACACCGGAGAGTTCCGGGTCAGACATCGTCTGTATGGAGTCGACGATGAGCAGACTGGGTCCCTCGGACAGCGCGGTGGCCTCAACGACGGCGATGTCGGTCTCAGGAAGCAGCGAGATATCCCCGCAAGCACCCAGTCTCTGGGCACGAAGCTTCACCTGCTCAGCCGACTCCTCGCCACATACATACAACACGCTGGAACCGCCTCGGCTTATGGCCGCCGCGGCCTGCAACAGAAGTGTCGACTTGCCTATGCCGGGCTCACCAGCCAGAAGCACCAGCGAACCCTGGACCAGCCCACCTCCAAGAACCCGGTCGAACTCCGGTATTCCCACAGGTGTTCTCCCGGAAGCCACCACGACGACATCATCCAGGGCAAGCGGCGCACGGGCGACCGCCCTGGATGAAGACTGGGCCGAGGTCTCCTCGGCCTCCTCGACAAGCGTGCCGTACTCGCCGCAGTCCGGACAGCGGCCAAGCCACCTCGGGGCAGCGTAGCCACACTGCTGACATCGCCAGCTCGTCCGTTGCTTGGCCATGTGCGTCAGGCGCCGGCTGCGCCATTGGCCTCCCCGCCGCGGCGACCGCCACGGGGAGCCTTGGACGGCATCGATGCCTTTGGGGCTGGCTCGGCGCCTGGGTCGGTGGTGCTCTCTAGTTGCCCGGCTCCCTTGCGGAACGCGATGGATTCACCTTCTACAAACAGCTCGATGACGTCGCCGACACTCCAGTCGCCGGCGAGGAGCTGCTCGGACAAGGGGTCTTCGACCATTCGCTGAATCGCGCGACGCAGCGGTCGGGCGCCCATAGTAGGGTCGAAGCCCACCTTTGCCAGCAGAGTGCGCGCATCATCGTCGAGCTGGATGCCCATTCCCTGGAGCAACAGCTGACCGCGAAGGCGGTCGATCATGATGTCCACGATCTGCTGTATCTCCGCACTGGTGAGGTCATGGAACACGATCACTTCGTCGACACGGTTGAGGAACTCCGGACGGAACACCTTCTTCAGCTCGACCGTGACTCTCTCCTTGACGTCGGAGTAGTCCATGGTGCCGGCCACCTGAGTGGTGAAACCGATGCTCTTACCCTTGACCATGTCACGGGCGCCGAGGTTGCTCGTCATGATGATGATGGCGTTCTTGAAGTCCACTTTCCGACCCTGTGCGTCGGTGAGGCGACCTTCCTCGAGAATCTGCAGCAACACATTGAATACGTCCGGATGCGCCTTCTCGATCTCGTCGAACAAGATGACCGAGTACGGCCGGCGGCGAACGAGCTCCGTCAGCTGACCACCTTCATCGAAGCCGACATAGCCCGGAGGCGAGCCTATCAACCGGGAGACGGTGTGCTTCTCCATATACTCGGACATGTCCAGCTGTATGAGCGCGTCCTCACTGCCGAACAAGAAGGCAGCCAGAGCCTTCGAAAGCTCCGTCTTTCCCACGCCCGAAGGGCCCAGGAAGATGAACGATCCCGCGGGACGCTGCGGATCCTTGAGTCCGGCACGGGTCCGGCGAATCGCCTTGCTCACCGCAGTGACCGCCTCGTCCTGACCGACGATCCGCTCATGCAACGAGGACTCCATGCGCAGCAGCTTCTGCGTCTCCGCCTCTGTAAGGCTGGATACAGGTATGCCCGTCCACATCGAGACGACCTCGGCTATCTCCTTCTCGGTCACCTCGACGACGCGCCTGTTGTCCGGCTTGAGCCACTCCTCTTCCATGGCGCGCTTCTCAGCCAGAGTCTGCTTCTCTTTGTCCCTCAGTCCGGCAGCCTTCTCGAACTCCTGCGCCTCGATCGCGGCTTCCTTTTCCTGACGGACATGGCGGAGCCTGTCCTCTATCTCACGGATATCGGGCGGGGCCGTCATCATCTGGATCCGCATCTTGCTGCCGGCTTCATCGATCAGGTCGATGGCCTTGTCCGGGAGGAACCGGTCGGAGATATAGCGATCCGAGAGAACAGCAGCCGCGTCTACCGCATCGTCTGTGATCGACACTCTATGATGAGCCTCATATCGGTCACGCAGACCAAGCAGTATCTCCTTGGTCTCCTCGACACTTGGCTCTCCCACCATGATGGGCTGGAACCTGCGCTCCAAAGCGGGGTCTTTCTCGACGTACTTCCGATACTCATCGAGCGTGGTAGCGCCAATGGTCTGCAACTCGCCGCGAGCGAGCGCCGGCTTGATGATGGAGGCCGCGTCGATCGCGCCCTCTGCGGCGCCGGCACCGACCAGGGTGTGCATCTCATCAACGAAGAGGATGACGTCTCCGCGCTCACGTATCTCCTTCATGACCTTCTTGAGTCGCTCTTCGAACTCACCCCGGTACTTGCTTCCGGCGACAAGAGCCGCGAGGTCAAGCGTATACAGGTGCTTGTCGCGAATCGTCTCCGGTACCTCGTCGGCAGCGATTCGCTGCGCGAGGCCCTCGACGACGGCAGTCTTACCGACGCCCGGCTCGCCGATGAGCACGGGGTTGTTCTTCGTGCGACGTGAGAGTATCTGCATCACGCGCTCGATCTCCTGCGCGCGACCCACGACAGGATCAAGCTTGCCCTCACGAGCGGCCCTGGTCAGGTCGCGACCGAATTCATCCAAGAGCATATTGGCCTCACCGCGACCACCACCACGCGCCTCACCGGGTTCTGTGGGCTTGCCGTAGTAGCCCGAAAGCAGCTGGATGACCGCGGAACGCACCTTCTCCAGGTCGGCGCCGAGATTGAGCAGCACTTGTGCGGCCACTCCCTCGCCTTCCCGGATGAGACCAAGCAAGATGTGCTCGGTCCCGATGTAGTTGTGACCAAGCTGCAGCGCCTCACGCAGCGAGAGTTCGAGAACCTTCTTTGCGCGAGGAGTGAAGGGTATGTGACCCGTGGGGACGTAGGTCCCTTTGCCGATGAGCTCCTCGACCTGCTGGTGCACATCCTCCAGCGAGATATTGAGACTCTCAAGTGCCTTCGCCGCGATACCGTCTTGCTCGCGGATAAGGCCGAGCAAGAGATGCTCGGTTCCTATGTAGTTCTGGTTGAGCATGCGCGCCTCTTCTTGCGCGTACACCACAACACGTCTGGCCTTCTCGGTGAATCGCTCGAACATGAGACCTCACTCCTATCGCACGCCGGATTCAGCGTTTCGCGTCTGAGGCTATTCTACCCTCCGCACTGACACAGCGGGAGGATGACGAAGAAGAAGCAAGGGAGATGCCACAGGATATGAGTCAATCACACTCATATCTCAAGACGCAGGGAATCAGGCCTCGGGGCGGAGGTGCGGGAACAGGAGCACGTCTCGGATGGACGCAGAATCGGTGAGCAACATGACCAGACGGTCAATCCCGATCCCAAGACCACCCGCAGGGGGCATACCGTACTCCATGGCGCGAAGGTAGTCCTCGTCATAGCCCATGGCCTCGTCGTCGCCGCCGACCTTCGCGGCCATCTGAGCAGCGAATCGCTCGCGCTGGTCTACGGGGTCGACCAGCTCGGAGAACGCGTTGGCGAGCTCTCGACCCGTGATGATGAGTTCGAATCGCTCAGTGAGCTCGGGGCTGCCGGGTTTCTTTCTCGCAAGCGGAGAAGTCTCCAGCGGGTGCTCTGTCACGAATGTGGGCTGGATGAGCGTGCCCTCCACGAGCTTCTCATAGAGCTCGGTGATGAGCTTGCCCTTCCCCCAGGACGGCTCGTGTGGCACCGCGTGATGATCGCAAAGGTGGCGCAAGTGGGCGTCCGAGACATCGAACGACACTTCTTCGCCAGCCGCCGCACTCGTCAGCTCGATCATGGTATGGCGCGGCCACGGCGGCGTCAGGTCGACATCAACACCCTGGTAGCTGATCTTGAGCGTGCCGAGAGCCTCTTGTGCGGCAGCGACGATGATCCCCTCGGTCAGCTCCATCATGCCTTCCAGGTTAGTGAAGGCCTGATACGCCTCGAGCATGGTGAACTCCGGGTTGTGCCTTACCGAGATGCCCTCGTTGCGAAACGAGCGGTTGATTTCGTACACGCGCTCGAAGCCTCCGACCAGCAGACGCTTGAGATAGAGCTCCGGCGCGATACGGAGGTAGAACTCCATATCGAGCGCATTATGGTGCGTCACAAAAGGTCGCGCCGTAGCCCCACCCGGAATGGGGTGCAGCATCGGCGTCTCGACCTCCAGGAACTCCCTGCCCTCCATGAACCTGCGGATGGCCGAGATGATCGCGAATCTCCGTTCGAACGTCCGCTTGACCTCGCTGTTCACGATGAGGTCCACGTAACGCTGACGATAGCGCGTCTCTGTGTCCGAGAGCCCATGGAACTTCTCGGGAAGCGGACGCAGGGACTTCGAGAGCAGCGTGATCTCCACAGGAGAGACCGAGAGCTCCCCTCGGCGGGTGCGCATCACACGACCGCGGGCACCGATCCAGTCACCAAGATCAAGGTCGCTGGCGTGCTCGAACGCTACCTCACCCAGCACATTGATCCTGCAGAAGAGCTGGAGGTCGACGCCGCTGTCACGCACGACGAGGAACATGATCTTCCCTTGATCGCGCTTGGCTACGACGCGTCCCGCGACAAGAACGATGTCCTCGGTCTCCGCGCCATCGGCCAGCGTCGAGTACTGCTCTTGGAGGGACGCAGCACTGTGGGTGCGGTCGAAGCGGTCCTTGTAGGGCTGCTCTCCGCGCTCATGAAGCGCCCCGAGCTTCGCCTTTCGAAGAGCGAAGACGTCCTCAGCCGGACGTTCGTCGCCGTGTGTCAGTTCGCTGGACATCAGCCTAGTTGGTGATCTTGAGGACTTCGTACTCGATGACGGTGCCGCGAGGCGTCGTCACTTGCACGATCTGTCCCTTCTTGGCACCTACGACAGCCGCGCCAACAGGCGACTCGTTGGAGATGCGATCATGCGTGGGGTCCGCCTCGGCGGATCCGACGAGATGATAGCAGTGAACATCACCGGTCTCGATATCTTTCAGCTCCACTTTGGAGCCGAGAACGACCCGGTTCTTGGACTTGGGCGTATCGATGATCGTGGCATGCGCGAGGATCTGATTGACCTCCGAGATACGGCTCTCTACCCAAGCCTGCTCGTTTTTCGCGTCATCGTATTCAGAGTTCTCAGAAAGGTCCCCGAACTCCTTGGCTTCCTTGATGCGAGCACCGACCTCACGGCGGCGGACAGTCTCGAGATAGAGAAGCTCTTCTTCGAGTCGTGTCTGTCCTTCCGGAGTGAGTGCGATTTCCTTATTCATAGGAACTCCCGATGTCATCGAACTACAGGCCCGCAATGCGGCGCCGCAAAATTGCTCACGAGAGTATACCGCATATCCCCCCGCAGACAAGTCGAGGCATACAACAGGGGCGCCCTAAGAGGCGCCCCCAGCTTGTTCAGAGAACCGTTGAGAATGTGCCGAACCCTCTACTCTTCGTCCTCGACAGCGACCTTCTTCGCAGAAGGCTTCTCCTCGACTTCTTCATCCTCGTCTTCGAGCTTGCCGTCGACGCCGTCACGAATCGCCTTCATCGTCTTACCGAGAGACTTTCCGAGCTTGGGCAGACGGGACGGCCCGAAGAGCAGGAGTACAACGGCGAGGATGATTACCCATTCCATACCGCCAGGAAGACCAAATGCAGCCATGACTCCTCCTTGTACAAAATCACTCACCGGCCCACCGGGACCGGACAACGGACTGAACGTCAGAGTACCACCTACGCTAGGTGCGCGCCACGCCTTCGGTCTTGGACAGGTAGTACAACGTATGCAGCAATTCATGCACCGGGTCCGTATTGTGCAGCGTTACCTGCGGCGGTACGCGCACGATCACGGGAGTGTAGTTGAGTATGATCCTGATGCCGGTAGCGCTCAGTCGGTCCGCGGCATCCTGCGCCGCATGAGGCGGCACCGCGATCACACCGATCTCAATACCCTGTGCTTTGACAGTGTCCTCTAGCTCACTCACATCCTGGATGACCAGATCGCCAATGTGGGTCCCCTGCTTCGCCGGATCGTTGTCGAACACGGCGGTCACCAGGAAGCCGTGCTGTCTGAGACCGTTGTAGTCCGCGATAGCTGAACCAAGATGCCCCGCACCGACCAACGCGAGACGGTGCACGTGGTCGGCACCGAGAATGCGCTGAATCCGCTCGACAAGCGTGGCGATGTCATAGCCGACGCCTCGCTTGCCAAAAGACCCGAAGTGGGTAAGATCTCGCCGAATCTGCGCCGGATTGATGTCCGTGAGCTCGCCGAGACGTGCAGAAGACGCAGTGCTCTCTCCGCCGGACCGGAGCTGGATAAGAACGCCCAGATACAGCGGCAGTCGTTCGATGACGCCTTCAGGAATGCGCTCACTACCAGTGTTGACCACAGTCATTCCGATCCTTCGCGCGACATCAACACTTCAATGGTAACGACTGTTACAAAGTCGCACAAGCTCCCTAGGGCCCACTGCCTCCATCATCGCTGATCAAACGGATCACATCCGCACGGCTGACGATGCCCGAAAGCCTTCCCCCGTCGACCACCAAGACCACGCCGGCGCGCGTAGGGTCCAGCTGAGGCAGGATGGAGTCGACCGTCGTCTCGGGACCAACGTACACGGATGACAGGTCTTTGTGCGCGACGTCAGCGACGGTCGTGACCGGCCAATCATCGCGGGGTACCTTCTGCGCCGCTTTGATATCGATCAGACCAACGACCGTGCCGTCTGCCACCACCGGATATCGCGAATGCCGTCCGCCGAGGAAGTAGCTGTGCGCCATGTCCTCCAACGTGAGATCTGCCGAGACGACCACTGCGGGGGCCGACATGATCTGGGTGACCCGTACCTGTGCGAGCCTGGACTTCACGACCTGCTGCTGATATGCGGTGGTCGCAAGGCCTGAGATGAACCAGCCCATGACTGCGAACCAGATGAGATCGAAGGTCTGATACAGCAGCACTCCGATGACCGCGACCGAGATCAATGCCACTCCGATGAACTGACCCATTCGGGAAGCCCACCGAGTGGCCTTGAGCATGTCTCCCGTGATCGCCCACAGAACGGCACGCAAGATGCGCCCACCGTCCAAGGGAAAGCCAGGGAGCAGATTGAACCCGCCAACCGACAGGTTGATCACTGCGAGATAGTCCAACACGACGATGATTGAGGCCTCCGCTTGAAACAGGAACAACGCCTCGCCCGCGAGGAAGAACACGGCCGCCAGAAGAAGACTCGTTCCCGGGCCAGCCGACGCCATGACGAACTCAAGACCCGGGCGACGAGGCTCGTCCTCCATCTGGGAGACCCCTCCGAAGATGAAGAGCGTGACTCTCGCTATGCGAAGGCCGCCCGCGCGGGCGACGAGCGAGTGGGCGAACTCGTGGATGAGAACCGAAGCGAAGAACGCCAGCGTCGTGACGATCCCCATAATGGCATAGGTCAGATTGGAACGACCCTCAAGCTGTTGCGGGAAGTAACCGGTGGTCAAGGTCACCGCAACGAGCAAGAAGATCACGAACCAGCTCACGTTTATCTCGACCGGGATGCCGAAGAGGGTCCCGAGGCGAATAGACGGCAGATTCGACACTACGGCCTCCTAGAATCCGGGCGGCCGCGTTCCGGCCGCCCGGTCAGGTCGTTCTAGAATGCAGCTCCGTCCAGCGCGTGGGCGCAAACACAATCACGCTCGACCGGAAGGGCGGGGATCATCGCGTACAACAGGGCCTTCAGCTTCTCGTTGTTCTCACCGAACACGCGGATGACTTCCTCATTGCTCACGGGCTCGGCTCCCTCGGCACCCGCATCATGGTCAGTGATCAGCGATATGTTGCAGTAGCAGATCTCAAGTTCGCGTGCCAGATAGCACTCCGGATACTGGGTCATGTTGATGACCTCCCAGCCCTGGGACGCGAACCACTTGGATTCCGCGCGCGTAGAGAAACGCGGACCCTGGATGACCACGACTGTTCCGCTGGGATGAGCCCTGATGCCGAGTTCAGCGGCCTTATCCAATGCGACCTTCCGCATGTTCGGACAATAGGGGTCCGCCGAAGAGACATGCGTGGTGATCGGGCCGTCGTAGAAGGTGTCTACGCGACCTTTCGTGCGATCCACGAACTGATCACAGATCACAAAATCGCCGGGCTTCACGTCTGCCTGCAATGAGCCGCAAGCATTGGGACCGACGATCTGAGAGACCCCCAGCTGCTTCATCGCATACACGTTCGCACGGTAGTTGATCTTGTGAGGGGGAAGGCTGTGATCTTTGCCGTGCCGAGGCAGGAACGCGACCTTCCGACCTCCGATCTCGCCGTACATGACGGGAGAAGACGGTGCCCCATAGGGCGTGTTCACCTTGAACTCTGTGGGGTTCTCGATCAGCGAGTAGAACCCGCTGCCACCGAATACCCCGATCTCGGCCTGAGGGTAGGTCATGACCACTCCTTGTTCGATGCGCCGGGTCGGATCGGCCCGTGCTGTCTACATACCACGCATGATTGTAGACGAACCTGGCGATAAGCTTCCTGATCTATGCGCCGCGTCGGATGTACCGATCGCCCTCCACGGAATGGGCCCACGGCTCGCCTTCGGCTGGCCGGGGCGCGTACAGGGGCCGA
This sequence comes from Coriobacteriia bacterium, assembly GCA_041595875.1. Taxonomy (GTDB): domain Bacteria; phylum Actinomycetota; class Coriobacteriia; order Anaerosomatales; family Anaerosomataceae; genus UBA2279. The sequence goes on along the minus strand of JBFHJN010000038.1, from coordinate 5,022 downwards.
TGGAACGCATTGGAGGCATCAGTCCACTGCTCCTCGGCCCGCACCGCAGCCGCAGCCGTCTCCACGAATCCCGCAGCCTTCGCGTCCATGTTGTCCGCATGGTGAAGGATGAGGGCTTCAAGGGTGCACGGTCGCTTGGGCGACCCCCATTCCAGTTCGCCGTGGTGCGACAGCATCATGTGCGAGAGCTGCACTCTAAGCGACGGAGGTACATCGCCCAAACGATCCAAGACGCGTCGCAGACGCTCTTCTCCAAGAACGACATGTCCGATGAAACGGCCTTCATCGGTATAGTCGATACCTGTCGTGCAGGTCAGCTCGTCGACTTTGCCGATGTCATGCAGGAGCGCGCCGGCGACCAGCAAGTCGTGATCGACATCGGCGTACATGCTCGCCATGCCCTCGCATAGCGTGGCGACCGCAACGGTGTGCTCAAGCAGTCCTGCGATGTACGCGTGGTGGTATGACTGCGCACCGGGGCATCGCTTGAAGTTCTGCATGAACGTACGATCGCCGAACACTGCCCTGACGATCTTCGCAAGGTACGGATCGCGAATGCCTCTGACCAGCTCCCGAAGTCGAGCAAGGAGCTCGTCGCGATCCCGGGGTGATGTAGGAAGCAGATCGGTTGCATCCCATTTGCTCGCAAGGCGCAGCCGCTCGACAGAGACCCTGAGAACGCCCCTGTAGGTGGTCGCTGTACCCTCCACTGCGACCACGGAGCCCACAGGCACTGCCTGCGCGACTCGATCGGGATGGAACATCACGGCGGCCAGTCTGCCCGTGCGGTCCGAGAGCTCCAGCGCCAGATAGGCCTCACCGTTCCTGCTCGAACGCAACTCCTTCGACCGCAAGGCAAACACGTCGCTTACCGTGTCACCTTCAGCCACGGACCCGGCATAGGATCTCTTCATAGTGAGCCTCCGCTCCATATCTTCTGACAAGGAAGATAGCGGAGGGGTCTGACATCAGCCGCCTATACGCACACGCGCGACCGAACCCGGTTCGATGCCGAGCCTGTCGGCGGCATTGCCGAGGCGTACCGCAAGCGTCAGCCATCCCGAAGAGTCGAACAAAGCAACGAGTTCACCCTCCGAGACATCGGAGAACGTGTGCCCGAAGGGGACGTCCATCTGCAGATGCCCGAGTGAAACCTCCAAGTGGGAAGGGTCAGCGTCAAGACCACCCAGGACCTCTTGAGAGATCGCGAGCCGCACCGAGCCGAAACGATCGATATCGACCACCTCGGCGACAAAGGACTCGCCCTCATGCAAACCAAGCCGGAAAGGCGAGGGTACGAGCGATTCAGGGTCAACGGGCTCCCCGATGTTCTCCGGCTCCACGCCGCAGGCAAGGGCCGCAGCCGCAGGCGCAAGAACGTCCCGGGCATGGAAGGTGGCCAGCGGCAGCTGGAAGTTGAGCTGCGCCGGCACTATCGAGAAGGCTGACTCTACTCCGCCCGCTCGCCAGATCGCCGGCACGAGGACACCGTTGTCCGGACCCACGAGCACAGAACCCCTCTTCGTGACGACGCAAAGGTCACGCCTTCCGCCACCGACCCCCGGGTCGACGACCACGAGGTGTATGGCCTCCGGAAGTTGCCACACACCGGAAGCGGCGACAGCCGCGGCCTTCCGGATGTCGAAGGGATCGATATCATGTGCGAGATCGACGACGCGAGCCTGAGGACATGCACGGTAGATCACCGCATGACACATTCCCACCCAGGTGTCGCCCAGACCGAAGTCGGACGTGAAACAGATGATGGACTGCACAGATCCTCCCGTAGTGTCATCAGACCCTGGCGACAGGTACACTGATCGTGAAGCTCATCCAGCTCCGGAGGTCACCGTGTCCAGACTTCGTATGACCGCAGTACCCGTCATGCTCATCATCATAGCGCTCGCGCTTACGGGCTGCGGACGGAACACCTCTATCGAATTCATACCCGAGGGCGGCACATACTCGCTGGAAGACATGGCAGACGTAGCACAGTCTGTGGACATATCTCCTCTGAAAGACGTCCCGGCTGCGGAAGTATCCGCACTTCGCCAAGAGTATCTGACCTCTCTTCGAGGCTATGGTTCTGAAGCGAGCGCAGTAGCCGACGCATTGACGCGCGATTTCCCGCTGGACACCGCAGCCATCCCCCTCCATGTGGAAGCCGCGAACGTGGACGGAGTTGACGTCTGGCTTGTCGTGGAGGCCTGGGCCGAGACCGGAGGCCCACTCGAACACCGTCGACTCTGGCTTCTGGACCGCACGACCCTAGGATTGGTGGACTCGGTCTCGTTCCGCTAGGCGACGCTCGCAGTCGCGCCGACCACCCGGTCGACCAGCGAGGAGTCCATCCCCAGGGTCTCGATCAACTCACGCCGCAACGCCGCACCCGTGATCCCTATCGATTCGAGGTCTACCGCAGCAGCCCTCACGCGGGCGCGCTCCCTGTAGTCGCGATCAGAGCCCGCCTTACGCCTGTATACGGCACGATCGAGCACCGCTCGGTAGTAGCTTCGAACGCGGGCGTGACTTCGGGAGTCCAGCTGCCCCTTCCCTAAATCATCCCGAAACCGCCGCATGACCGCGCGTGAAGCATACAGGGCGGCATCTCGACCGGCACCACTGGACCGGGCCTCGGACTCGAGCTGCTCAAGCGTCTCAGTCAGGCCCGGACGTTTTCTCTCAGAGAGCAGGGATAGCTGGACCATAAGAAAGAACCTCCTTCGAACATCTGTTCGGAGGAGGTTACCAGCCGGCTCTGACAAGCAGGTTGGAGCCTATGCAGGCTCAGGTTCCACCGGGAATATCGCCGCGATGGACTCCCTGGCCACGGCTACGTAGCTAGGAGTCGCCAGCAGCGTATCATCGGCCACTCGGAAGATCCGCGCCTCGGTGATCGCGTAGAAGTCTTTGCCCTTGGAATTGAGCGCGTCTGTAAGACGACTGCCTTCGAGAATGTACATGTCACCCTCAATGCGATGATCCTTGGTGATTATCATCACGCGAACCGTGTCCTTGCTTGTATACAAGACGCACCTCCCGGACCGTCGATCATATCCCCTACCTCGAATCTACATCAACCGGGGTGATTGAGAAACGCATCTAGGCAAGTCCGTCCAAAAAGAGCCTGAGAAGCCCTGCAGCCACAAGCTGCAGACTCGTCAATGCCAGAGCCACCAGGATCTGCGGCCAGGCGCCTCTCAGGCTGACTGCGGTGCGCTCGAACCTGGGAACGAAATAGACGAACACGAGGTTCACACAGACGAACGTCACAAGGACTGCGGCCACGACCAAAATCGGATACAGGACACCAAGGTACGGAAGCCCCCAGCGTATGACCGCGAACACAAGCGGGACTGAAACCAGCCACACCGCGACGTCGGCAAATCGGCTCAGCGGCCTCTGAGACGTCGTGGAGCGCCACATCTGGGAGTTGACGATGGGCACAGCCACAAGCGGCAGAGCGTATCCGGCGAGAATCCCGGTCAGCAGACGCAGATCATTGGTCGTTCCACGCAAACCCGCGTATGAAGTAAGACCGTCGACAGCCATCGCGGCGATGAATGTCGCCCCAATGAACAAGAGCGGAACTGACGGAAGACCCGTAGGGCGCGAACGTCTTGAGAGCACGGATATCAGGATGAGGGAAACGACGAAGCCCAGATAGATCCCGGTGTCGCGCGCACAGATCGGAAGCTGGAGACCTCCTGAGAAGAAGGAGCGCTCCGGCAACTGGTGGCAAAGGCCGTATCCGAAGATGTCTAGCAACTGCTGCACTATCTGGTCTCCTCGGAAATGAACACGGCAGGCCCGTTGCCGGACCTGCCGCTCGAATCCATTTGGTCGGGATGGCGGGATTCGAACCCACGACCTCTGCGTCCCGAACGCAGCGCTCTACCAAGCTGAGCCACATCCCGACGAGCCGGTATCATACCGCGTCCACGCTTCCAGGGCAAAGCAATCGGACAAATTTCCCTAAATGCCAGGTCACAGGCACGAAATGATCGTGCTCCCACCAGTCGATACCGGTGGGAGCACGATCGTCACAACTCGCTTAGTTCAACACCGACACGTGACAGTACTCGCAGTAAGTCGCGAAATCATGACACTTGAGGCAAGGATCGAGTCCATCCTTCTTCACGATGTTGGGGTGGTAGTTCCGCCATGGCGTATCAGCAACCGCACCTGCGTGGTGACAGTTGTCGCAGAAGAACTGGTTGTGGCAGTTCTCGCAGACTTCCCTGCTCGTCTTCTTGGCGGTGATGCTCGGACCGTGCGTGGTCTTGAAGTCGCCAGGGTGCGGCATCTCGAGCTTGTGGCAGTCCGAACAGAACTTGGCCTCCACGCCGCCCGTACCGTGGCAGTACTCGCAGCTGTCGGTCGCCGCAAGGTATGCGGTGGAGTGACCGGCGGCCTTGCCCAGGGCCAGATCCCGCGTCCAGTTCTTGGCAGTATGCGAGGATGGCACGGCGTTGAGCTGGTTATGACAGTCCACGCAGAAGCTCTTGTCCTCATGGCACTTCTCGAAGCAAGGCTGTGCGCCCTTGTCGGTCACTGCCTGAGGATGCTGGGTCTGCCATGCGACACCGTTCTTGGCGCCCACATGGTGGCAGTCCGAGCACAGCTCCTCGAACTGGTGGCAGTTCGCGCACAGGTCAGGGGTCTTGGCACCTGTGACGTGCGTCTTCTTGAACTGCTCAGGGTGCGGCATCTCCATGCCGTGGCAGTCCTTGCAGAACGCGGCGTTTACGCCTCCGGTACCGTGACACACCTCGCAGCTATCGATGGCTTTGATGGCGTTCAGAGCATGGACTGCTGTAGGGACGGCTGCAGCAGTTCCATAACTTGTGACGGTCAGCTTGCCGTGCAGCCAGTCGTTCACCTCATGCGAGGACGGGACGGGCTGGAGCTTTGTGTGGCACTCCACGCAGAACTTCTGCTCGTGGCATGCACCCAGGCAGACCGAGACGCCCTTTTCGACGACGGTCTTGGCGTGCTGCGTCTGCCATTCGACCTTGGGAT
>JBFHJN010000037.1:0-26700 GCA_041595875.1 Coriobacteriia bacterium | reverse complement strand
TACCCTGCTTTGCTGAAATCAGGCAAATGGTCCACAGGGGGCCAGAGGTAAGGGAAAGGGGAGTGAACATGCAAAGAGAGCTTCTGTTCGATTCAGCCACATGGCTTGTGTGGCTGGCGCCGTTTATCGGCGTGCTTGCGGCAGGGCTCACCAAGCGGCGTGATCCGGCAATCGAGGGTGACCGGGTGCTTCGGCACGACACGGCCGCCATCATCGAGCACTGGGCACACGGTATCGGTACGGCGGTGCTGTTGGTGAGCGGCATCGCACTGGGAGTCTGGTTCTTGCCCGCGCTCGTCGGGAGCGGCGATCCGGTCTGGAACATGATGGACGTGCACTACGTGGCAGTGATCGTGTTTCTGTTCGGCACCTTCTATTACGGTGCCAACACGCTTCTGGCGATGAAGCGCTTTAGGGAACACCTGCCCACCAAAGACGCCGTCGAGTACACCAAGCGTCACTATGGACTGCTGTTGGGCTTCAAGAAGTTCACCATGCCGCCGGAGCGCAAGTACTTCGAGTCCGAGAAGATGGCCTACATCCTCGCGCTGGCATCAACGAGCGTCATCATCCTGACCGGGCTCATCAAGGTTGCGGCTCACGCGATCGATCTGCCCGCAGGGCTTCTGGCCGTTGTCACACCTGCGCACGACATCGCCACCGTGGCGATGCTCGCCTTTTTCCTCGCGCACGTCTTCTTCGCGGCGATCCTGCCCATGAGCTGGCCGGTGCTGCGCTCCATGTTCACCGGCTACGTGGATCTGGAGTACGCCAAGCATGAGCATGCCGGATGGCTGAAAGAGCTTGGCTATGAGGCCGACAAGGCCGAAGCGGCGCCGGAAGAGACTGCCGCCTAGGAGCGCGCACGAGAACCCGAAAGGAAACACGATGGTTGATAAGGACAACAACTCCGTAGAGGAGCTAGCACCTGCCGAGGAGAAGAGCACGATCTCTCGCCGGCAGTTCATCACCGGGATGGGTGGCATCGGCGTAGGCATCGTCCTGGGCGGAACGCTGTTCAAGGGCTTCCTGCTGCCGGACGAGGTCATAGCGATCCCGGCGTCCGGAGGCTACCTGTTGGTGGACTCCAAGAAATGCCAGGGCTGCAACACGTGCATGATGGCGTGCTCGCTCACGCATCACGGCGTGGAGAACCTGTCGCTCTCGCGCATCCAGATCGTTCAGGACCCGTTCGCATGCTTCCCTGACGACAAGATGATCACACAGTGCCGTCAGTGCGCGGACCCCAAGTGCGTCTCGGCATGTCCCACGGGCGCCATGCACGTGGACGATGAGACAGGCGTCAGGACCGTAGACACCGCCAAGTGCATCGGCTGCCAGGAGTGCGTGAACGCATGCGAACTCAACCTGAGCGGCGCGGGCTGGAACTTTGAAGAGAAGCACGCCCAGAAGTGCGACCTGTGCCTCGACACACCGTTCATGGACGCGGACGGCGGCCCCGGCGGGCAGCAGGCGTGCGTGGCTGTATGCCCCACGGGTGCCATCAGTTTCACCACCGAGATCCCGGTGCAGACTGACGCCGGCTACGAGGTCAACCTGCGTGATGAGGGTTGGGCGGCTCTGGGATATCCCATCGACGATGAAGGCAAGGTCAGCCCTGCTGCGGCCGCCGCGGCGTCCGGACACTAGGACCACGCGACTGCATGCACAGCGACTCATTATGACTGACCAGGAGGTAGTGAAATGGCAACAGGTGGATACGTCGGTAAGATCCTAAGAGTGGATCTCACCGCTCGCGAGACCTCGGTCATCGAGACCGAGAAGTACACAGAATGGGGGGGCGGCCACGGTATCGGCTCGGCCCTCTTCTGGGACTTGTGCAAGGACAAGACGGTGTCCGGCCGTGACTCCGGAAACGTGCTCACGTTCATGACGTCGCCCCTCTCGGGAACGATGGCTCCTTCGGCGTCGGGCCGTGTGGAGGTCCAGGGTATAGGCACTGCCGGATACCCCGTCAACTGGTTCACGCGATCCAACTTCGGCGGCCGCTTTGGTGGCCAGCTCAAGCAGGCCGGCTGGGACGGCATTGTCCTGGAGGGCAAGGCCGACGCTCCCATATGGCTCGACATCATCAACGGCAAGGTCGAGTTCCGCGATGCTGCCGACCTGTGGGGCAAAGACACGCAAGAGACGCAGCAGCTCATCTGGGAGCTCAAGGAGAACGAGGAGCATGGCTGGACCGAGATAGGCAAGACGCGTGACTCCGGCCGCACCACCCAGAAGCCGGCCATCATCACCATCGGCCCTGCCGGTGAGAACCAGTCCTCGCTGGGTTGCCTGGTGCACGACGCCGGCAACGCGGCCGGACAGGGCGGCTTCGGTGCGGTGTTCGGCTCCAAGAACCTCAAGGCCATCAGTGTGGTAGGCACGGGCTCCATCGCCATAGCCGACCCGGCGGGCCTTCTGAACGCACGCATCTGGGCCAAGGAAGAGTATGCGGCAGCACCCGGCCAGAAAGTCGAGCCTAACGGCCCTACCTTCGGTGTGGATCCGGCTCCGGTCTTCCTGTACGCGAAGAACCCCGATGGCCCCATGGGTCCGCAGGCCTGCCAGGGATGCATCAACGGCTGTCGCGCCCGGTTCGACACGGGAATCGCCAACGAGTCCAGCTGCCAGGAAACATCGATGTACAAGGCGTTCGACACCTTGGCACATGGCGAGGGTACCGACGCGTCGTACATAGCCACCGACCTGGTGCAGAAGATGGGCGTCAACTCTTACGAGCTGATGCAGGGCATCGGCTATCTCTACGCGCTCAGCAAGATGGGTGTTCTGGGCAAAGGCCTTGAGATAGACACGGACCTTGATATGTCGCGTGTGGGCGAGGCTGATTTCGCGATCGATCTGATCACCAAGATCTCCAACCGTGAGGGCATCGGTGAGGATCTGGCCGACGGCTTCGTGCGTGCCGCCGAGAAGTGGGGCCGTCTGGAGCAGGACTACGCCATCGGCATCCTGGACTTCCCGTACTGGGGCTATGCCAACCACGGCTATGACCCGCGCGCCGAGACCGAGTGGGGCTACAGCTCCATCATGGGCGACCGCGACATGAACGAGCATGGCTTCAACGCCAACTTCTGGAGTGTCATCAAGCACATGATGGCCGGACTGGAGATGCCTGTCTCGGCAGAGGAGTACGCCAAGATCACCACCGCCAAGATGGTGCCCTACGACGACGATCCGAACATGGTGGACTACAGCACAGAGAACATCTACTCGGAGTCGTTTGCCAAGCTGGTCGTGTGGCAGCGCCACTACACCCGCTTCTGGAAGCAGAGCGCTCTCTACTGCGACTTCCGGTATCCGGACTTCACCAACTACAACCGCGAGGACAACGTAGGCATCACCGGCGACGGCGAGCCGAAGTTCTGGAACGCCGTCACGGGTCAGGACCTCACCTTCCTTGACGGTATCGAGCTGGGTCGACGCATCTGGACGCTGGACAACGCAATCTGGATCTTGCAGGGCAGGCACCGCGACATGGTGCAGTTCGCGTCCTACATCTACGACATCCCGCTGGAGAACAGCCTGGTCGGTCCGTACTACCCCATGGCGGGCAAGGTCGACGGACAGTATGCCTACATCAACGTCCTCGGCCGGTCGATCGACCGCGATGGCTTCGAAGAGTGGAAGACGCACTTCTACAACCTTGAAGGTTGGGATCCGGCATCCGGTTGGCCGACGCGCGAGACGCTTGAGAGCCTGAATCTGGCATTCGTGGCGGACGCTCTCACAGAAGCCGAGAAGCTCGGAGGCGAGTAATGGCCGAGTTCACAGAGATGACAGTGGCAGCAGCCCAGAAGCTGCGCGCGGAGCAGCCGTACGAGCACCGTATCCACGTGAGCCTGGTAGGCAAGCACGGAGGGTTCCAGCCGGTGCCGGTCCTCTCGGCGAGTGACTTCGTGAAGGTGACCACCGGGTTGAACCCGGTGTTCTCCACCGATGTGCTCGCGCGCTGGGTGACCGAGCGGCTGGGTGACGCCGAGCTGGGCGAGGCGATAGTGGCCGAGTGCAAGGACCTGGCGCTGTTCGATCAGGCGTCGGTGGCAAGCAGGCTGGTTGCCGAGCGGCTCGCTCAGGCCAACGAGGTACTGGGCATCGCCGAACCGGCGATGGCCGAAGCGTAAGAAGCGAACGGACGTGGGGCCGGCATCGAGCCGGTGTCGGCCCCACGGCACTGCTTGCATGAGGTTCTCGTAGGCCCCACACGGCACGGCTCGCAAAGCCGGACCGTGCTGTGTGGAGTCAACGTGGTCTTCGCACGTGACTCCGGATGTCCGCTGGCGCCCCCCGCCAGCACGGCCGATCTTGCCCGTACTTGCGGCTTGCCGACCGCAAGTGCACCTCCTTGGGAGATCGGCGTGTGGGCCCCACCCTTACCCCGGGGGGTGGCTGTGCGGAGTGAACTGGGCCGGGTCGAAAGACCCGGCCCTATCTCCTTGACTGGTGGCCTGCCGGGGCGAAGCGGACTTGCCGGCTACGCCCTTCTGAACTCGAGCTCATCGAGTCTGGCACCCCGCAAGAACACGAAGGCCTTGCCCCTGAGCTCCATGTCCAGGTAGCCCTTCTCCTGCAGCTCCAGGAGGTCTCTGCGCGCGGTGGTGTATGCCACGTTGTGGTTGGTCTGGTGATACCGGATACGGAACTCCGCTTTTGGAGAACGAAGCGCGCGAGCCAGAATGGAGCGTTGTCGCTGGTTCAGCAGAGGCTCGTGACGCAAGATCTCCCGCATCTCGTCGTCGCGACGTTCCCACTGGGCGATGTAGCGCTGAATGGTTTGAAGCGTGTAGAGGGTGAGTTCCAGCGCAAGGGTCTGGTGTGGCGTCAGGTCGCCCATGCTGCGTTCGCGGAGCATTGCGAACTCGCGCGGATCGAGCGAGACGTGGGGCGGCTTGATCTTGCCCATCTCCCAGTCCAGCTTCGCGCGAGAGGTGGGGAGGAGCCCAAGCACAGGCAGTCCTTGCTTGATGGCATACAAGCGCCCGCACAGCCGTCCCACCTGGCTTGAGACCAGACCCAGGGGCCGATAGTAACGGAAAGCGTCTGCACTGATGAGGCCTTGCAGCACCGCAAGATCCTCCGGGTCCGAGTTCTTGTGGTTGATGTAGTCGGCCATCCCTTGCATCTGAGTCTCGGCGTGTTGTTGGATCCTCTCTTCTGTGTAGTCAGATGTCCCCACCAGAAGTCCTTGCCGGGGCGGCTCGGTTTGGACAAGGTCCATGTCCACGCCTTCGGTCAGAAGCTCTGCCAGATGTCTGAACAGCTCGATGGAGAAGGGGACGCTCTTGAAATCCTCCAACCTCTTGAACGTCCTGAAGCTGTTCAGCAGGAGGCGCTCGTTGGGTGTTTGCGGCGTTCGCTCGGTCCTAAGGATGGCGCCGGCGTCTTGTGATGCCACGAGCAGCCCATCGAGGCGAGCCGCCGCTATCGTCTCTTCCACACGCGACCTGACGAGGAAATGCTGACCCTCTGCGCCGGAGATGAGCTTGTGGAGGTGCGAGCCATAGCGGCATGCGCAGTAGAGGGTTGAGGCGATGTCGTCGATCTGGTAGGTCCGCCGGTACCAGAACTCCGTACCGTCGAGGTCGTCCGGTTTCGTCTCCAGCCCTACGGTCCGCCCCAGTTCCAGAAGGACGCTCCATGTGTGGAGCGGGCTCATGTTCGACGGCTGCGGCATGGTCAGAAACTCATCCCAGGTGATGACGCGACGCATGGTAGTGGCCAGCAGCGACCTGAAGTTCGTGTCCCTCAGCAGCTCATCGATGCTCATTTCTTCGGTCATTGCGGAGTCCTACCTGTCGTCGAGAGGCGTCCTCATCACTGCATATGGAAAGAATCGACACCAAATCGTGAGGTTTCTGCTCACGGGCCCATCCTAGCACTACAAGAGCCCCGCTTATCTATTCGCAATGAATACATGATGCCTTGAGAACGATTTCACAAGGGAGGTTATCTATTCGAACTCTAGAGATTGACCATACGTAGCCTGTATCGCAGGGTTAGAAATGGTCGAATGTCGGGAACGCAGGAGCCCCGATGAGCCACTTCTTCCCGACACGCGACTCAGACCGGCAACGGAACAAGGAAAGGGGTGAGTGTATGGAAAGGGAGCTTCTGTTCGATTCAGCCACATGGCTAGTCTGGCTGGCGCCGTTTGTCGGCGTGCTGGCGGCAGGGCTCACCAAGAGGCGTGACCCGGTGGTTGAAGGTGACCGTGTGCTCAGGCACGACAAAGCGGCCATCTTGGAGCACTGGACGCACGGGATCGGTACGGCGGTGCTGTTGGTGAGCGGCATCGCACTGGGAGTCTGGTTCTTGCCAGCGCTCGTCGGGAGCGGCGAGCCGGTGTGGACCATGATGGACGTGCACTTCGGGGCGGTGGTCGTGTTTTTGTTCGGTACCTTCTATTACGGTACCAACACGCTTCTGGCGAAGAAGCGCTTCCGCGAGCATCTTCCCACCAAAGACGCCATCGAATACACCAAGCGCCACTACGGACTGCTTCTGGGCATGAAGAAGTTCACCATGCCGCCGGAGCGCAAGTACTTCGAGTCCGAGAAGATGGCCTACATCCTCGCGCTGGCATCAACGAGCGTCATCATCCTGACCGGGCTCATCAAGGTTGCGGCTCACGCGATCGATCTGCCCGCAGGACTTCTGGCCGTGGCGACCCCGGCTCACGACATCGCCACCGTGGCGATGCTCGCGTTCTTCCTCGCGCACGTCTTCTTCGCGGCGGTCCTGCCTATGAGTTGGCCGGTACTCATCTCCATGTTCACCGGTTACGTCTCACTCGAGCACGCCAAGCACGAGCACCGTGGCTGGCTTGAGGAGCTCGGCTACGAGCTCGAGGACGAGGAGCCCGCAGAGGTAGCCGACGAGGACTCGGCAGCCTAGAGCCGTCATCCCGAAAGACCTTTCAAGAAAGGAAACACGATGGCAGACATCGATAAGAAAGAAAGCGTCGCCAAGGCCGGCGTGTCACGCCGTGAGTTCTTCACGGGCGTTGGCGGCCTGGGTGTCGGCGCCGTATTGGGCGGAGCGTTGCTCAAAGGCATCCTCCTTCCCGACGAAGTGCTGGCGATTCCCGCGTCTGAGGGCTACTTGCTGGTAGACACCAAGAAGTGCGGCGGGTGCCAGACATGCATGCTGACCTGCTCTCTTGCTCACTATGGCCGAGAGAACACCACGCTTTCGCGTATCCAGGTCGTGCAGAACTCGTTCGCCAAGTTCCCGGACGATCTCTCGATCGACCAGTGCCGCCAGTGCCCGTATCCGTCGTGCGTCGATGCGTGCCCGACCGGCGCCATGCATGCGGATCCAACGACCGGTGCACGCATGGTCGACGAGGAGAAGTGCATCGGCTGCGAGCGCTGCGTGAACGCATGTCCGTTCACTCCTTCGAGAGTGCAGTGGAACCATGAGGACCAGCATGCGCAGAAGTGCGACCTATGCAAGAACACACCGTTCTGGAGCGAAGAGGGTGGCGCCGACGGCAAGCAGGCATGCGTCGAGATGTGCCCGATGCATGCGATTACGTTCACCAAGGATATCCCTGTCCAGACCGATTCGGGCTACGAGACCAACCTGCGCAATTCGCATTGGGGCCATCTTGGATTCCCGGTCGACGACGCGGGCGAGAAGATGCCGGGCTAGATAGGCAGCGTTTGCCGCGGAGCATCGATAGACGCAATGCGGCACTCATTCCGCGACAAGAGACATGACCAGGAGGTATTGAGATATGGCAACAGGCGGATATGTCGGCAAGATCCTCTATGTGAACTTGACCGACGGACGAATCGAGGAGATAGAGACCTCGAAGTACGAGCAGTTCGGTGGCGGACACGGTATGGGTTCGGCGCTGTTCTGGGATCTCGTTGAAGACAAGACGGTTGACGGGTATCACCCCGACAACCTCATCACCATGATGACCTCGCCCCTCTCGGGCACGTTGGTGCCGTCGGCATCAGGCCGTACGGAGTGCAACTTCATCGGTCTCATCGCGTACCCGATCGGGTGGTACACGCGCTCCAACTTCGGTGGCCGCTTCTCGGGAGAGCTGAAGTACGCGGGCTGGGACGGCATCGCCATCCAGGGCAAGTCCGAGACACCCGTTTGGATCAACATCGCCAACGACAAGGTGACCATCGAAGACGCTACCGATCTTTGGGGCCTGGACACCTATGAGACCCAGGAAGAGATCTGGAGCACGGTCAGCAAGGGCAACACCGATGACGGTACCTGGTACGGCGTTGGAACCGGGCGCGATTCCGGGCGCACGCTACAGAAGCCGGCCGTCGCGACCATAGGCAAGGCAGGCGAGAACCTCAACCGTAACGCATGCATCCTGCATGACGCCGGTAATGCGGCCGGGCAGGGCGGCCTTGGCGGCGTCTTCGGCTCCAAGAACCTCAAAGCTGTGAGCGTCATCGGCACCGGAAGCGTTGAGATCGCCGATCCGGCTGCGCTGATCGCTGCACGTAAGGAGTTCCAGGATAAGTTCGCGTATAACGTGGACGCTCCGGAAATGGAGTCGCCGGTTCCTAACTTCCCGGCGTACGGCGCCATCACTCTGTCGCCTGGGTTCGGGCCTCTCTACCTTCCGACGCATGTTCCCTCGCGTCCGCAGGGGTGCATCGGCTGCTACAAGAACTGTCGCCGGCGACTCTCCACGGGCGTCAGCAACGAAGACCAGTGCGTTGAGTCCCTGTTCTTCATCAACGGCAGCAATCAGATAGACCAGAACAAGGCCACGGACTTGCTCGACAAGGCCGGTCTCAACGTCTACGACGTGTTCAACCATTCCTATCTCTATGCCTTGAACCAGATGGGCATCATGGGGCCGGGCATGGAGATCGAGAGCAGCCTCCCGTTTGAGAAGTACGGGACGATCGAGTTCATGGAGGCCTACGTAGACTGCATCATCAACCGCACTGACATAGGTGCCGACCTTGCCGAGGGTATGGCCCGCGCCGCCAAGAAGTGGGGCCGCTGGGAGATCGATACCGCAAGCGGACTCCTCGACCGTCCGAACTGGGGCTTCTGCCAGCACTATGAGCCCCGTCTTGAGGTCGAGTGGAGCTACGGCTCGATCCTGGGCGATCGCGACATCAACGAGCACGGTCTCAACTTCTACGTCCACTGGCACTCCATCATCCGCGGCATGGTCGGGCAGGAGCCGGCGATATCTGCCGAGGACATGGTCAATCTCATCGCCGAGGGAACCGGCGTAGGCGACCCCATGGGCTGGGACTACAGCGAAGAGGGCATCTACGGAGATCCCAAGGTCCAGGCGATATCGTGGCACCGCCACTACACGCGCTTCTGGAAGCAGTCGCTCGCGTTCTGCGACTGGGCGTGGCCGAACTTCATCAACTTCAACTCCGCAGACGGTGACATGAGCGGCGCTTCGCCTGAGTTCGAGGTGCGCTTCTACAACGCCGTGACGGGCAAGAGCCTCACGTGGGAAGAGGGTCTGGAGATAGGACACAAGATCTGGACGCTGGACAAGGCGATCTGGACGTTGCAGGGCCGCCATCGCGACCTGGAAGTCTTCGCAGACTACGTCTATGACGTCCCCACAGAAGCACCGGACGGATTGCCGATGTTCATCGACGGCAAGTGGGAGTACAACGCCGGTCTTGGTCGCACGCTGGATCGCGACAAGTTCGAGGACTTCAAGACCCGGTTCTATGCCAACGAAGGCTGGGACACCGCGACTGGCTGGCCCACACGCGCTACGCTTGAGGCGCTTGATCTTGGCTACGTCGCCGATGAGCTTGAGTCGAATGGCAAGTTGGGAGCCTGATCATGACCGAGCAAGTAGCAGATATCGAATCCGTAGTGGAGCTTCCCGCTCCCGATCAAGAGCTTGCAGAACGCGCAACGAGGCGTGTTGAGTGGGCTGACAGGTTCAGGGTGTTTCGCATGGCGGCGGGAGCAGGCACGCTTGCAGATGACCTCTACTCGATGGCGGAGATCGGACGCTTCGTGCTGGGCACCCGCTGGGAGATGGCCGGCGAGCTTGATGCGAAGGTCACGTTCAACTGGGTCGATGTGTCCAAGCTGATCACATGGATCGAGAACGTTGCCGGAGACAAAGAGCTTGCTGATGCGATCGCCGGACTGAACATCGATCCCAAGGCCCCGTACAAGGCCCAGGTCGACCTTCTCGGCCCGTTGTTGGTATCGCGCTATACGCAGTACATGGAGGTATTGGGTCCTGAGACCGAGGAGTCTGCGGACTCCGAGGAATCCGAAGGATCCGAGTAAGGTCTGAACGGCACGGGGGGTGCCGTCGTCTCTGCTCAAGCAGGGATGGCGGCACCCTGCTGTCCATAGGAGGTGAGTCGACATGCGCATACTGCTGTTGCAAGCCCCGGTCTCGCAGCTGAGCCCGCACTCGCGGCTCTCGCCTCCGCTGGGCCTGGCGTATGTGGCTGCGCATCTTGAGAAGGCCGGGCACAGCGTCGATATCATCGATCTCAACCTGAGCGGGCTGAACCCCCAGCGTGTGCGGCTCGCTCTCAAGCGTGTCGAGCCGCAGCTCGTGGGCATCTCGGTGCACACGGAGACCCACCCGAATGCGCTGAAGCTGGCACGCATCATCAAAGAGCACGACCCTTCCATCCCCGTGATGGCAGGCGGCGTCCATGTCTCCATCATGCCGATGGAGGTCTTGTCCGAACCTGACATCGACTTCGTAATAGTGGGCGAGGGCGAGCAGACGGCGGTGGAGCTCGTGGCGGCGCTGGAAGCCGGCGGCAGCGCAGAAGCCATGACGCAGGTCACAGGCCTTGGCCACAAGGCGACCGGCGTGCCGGTCCTGAACGCTCCGCGTGAGCCGCTTCGGCCCGACCAGATCGGTCGCCCGGCGCGACATCTGCTCTCGCTGGAGTTCTACGAGGACGCACACAACGTGCTCACCGCCCGCGGCGGCTGCCCGTACAAGTGCCCGTTCTGCTCGGCGTCCTATGTCTGGGGTGGGAGGCGTCGTCCGCGTCCGGTGGAAGACATCATGGCCGAGGTAGAGGACATGGTCTTCACGTACGGCGCCCAGCACGTGTTCTTCGTCGACGACATCCTCACGCTGCACAGGGACTGGTTCGACGGTCTTCTCACGCTGCTGGAGAGCAGGCCTGCGGGCATGACATGGGGCTGCGCCACGCGCGTGAACCTTGTGGATGAGGACTTGTTGAACCGCATGGCAGCGGCCGGATGCACGGGCATCCAGTACGGCATCGAGTCAGGCGCGCAGACCATCCTGGACTCGGTGAAGTCCATCAAGAAAGAAGACGCCCTGGCAGCGGTGGAGTGGGCGACGGCGGCGGGTATCTCGGCGGCCTGTAGCTTCATGATCCCGTTCCCGGACGACACAGAGGAGACTCTGGCCGAGACAGGCGAGTTCATGAAGGTGCTCAAAGACGCCGGTGGCAATCTGCTGATGTCTTACACCACGCCGTATCCGGGGACGATGTTCGCCCAGAAGGCAGACGAGTTGGGCCTGAAGATACTGACCGATGACTGGACGAAGTTTGACGCCAAGCATGTGGTGATGGAGACGAAGCACCTCTCGGCGGCGCGGATCGAAGAGCTTGCTGCCAGGATCGCCGAGGGATTAGGCATGAGCAGGAGCGTGTGACAACAGATGGTGGTGGTGACCTCATAGGTTGAGAAGAGGGTAGGGTGTCCGAACGGCGGCTATGCCGGTGGCCCTCGGGCGAGCGCCCCACTTAACGGACCCGCAGAGAACACCCTTACCTTCTCTGCAGCGTCCTTCCCCCGGGAACGCACCTGCCCTCTTCTGAGCTTATGGGCCCGCTGTGGCGTGGAGTATCACTTTAACTTGAGCATGAACATCCCGCACAAGTACGCCGACTGACCTTCGCACGCTCCAGACTCCCCTTGCGGAAACTCGCGATTCTGTTCTGGCATACTGTCGCGCGCTTACCTGCGGTTATGCCGAGAAGGAAACTCGCCGTGCGCACTCGGAATTGTGACACCTTGCGGTGGTGAGGCATCGTATGCGTACGGCGCACATCACGGAAGGAGTCTGCAAGTCGATCAGAGGGTAGGACGCTTGGACGACGATCATGCCGGTGGTCTCCAGGCAAGCACTTCATCCTTCACGCCTGGGCTCCCCCATAACCCCTCAGTGTGAATGGTTCCCCTTTCCAGAGGCTGCACCTACCCTCTGATCGGCTCGCAGGCGCCGCCGGAAGCCCTCGACGCCCCCGACGCAGCGTGCGACGATAGCTGCCGAGGGGGTGTTGCCTGTGTATGGCATGCTCATGGCGTCGGCGGTTCTGTCCGGGGTGCTTGCATACCTGGTTGGCTACGCGTTCAGAGCACCTCGCGGCTCGTTCTTCCGCTCCATGACCGGCGGTCTGGCTTTGGCCATATTCGTGCTGGTCGCGCTGCTGCTTCCACCCACGCTGATGAGCCTTGCAGGCGACGGCGGCACGCTGGCGTGGCCGACCGGCCTGGATCGCGGCCTCTATCGCGCGCTGTGGATCACGGCTTTGGCCGGCGGGCTGCTTGTCGGCCTTCGAGTATGGCGGATGAGGCGCTTCCTGAGCGGCGGCATCACGCTGGACGAGTCGCCCGTCAGCCGCGCCGAGGCGCAACTGCCGCTTGCCGACACGCTTGAGGAAGCGCTTGACGTGCTTGGCCGAGAGAGGCTTGGTGCCAAAGAGCTGCAGCGTTGTTCACAGCACGTGCGACATGTGGGCAACCGCTTCTGGAACCAGGTGCCCGAGCGCAAGGCCGACGTCTACAAGCTGGTTGTGGAGCACGTGCCAACCGCGATTGCAGCGAGCGTGACCGGGTTGCTGCTAGAGGGCGCGTCGCGCAAGTAGGGGGCGAATGCTGCGGCAGTCGATGGTGCAGAGACTAGCCGAGCAGCTCACCGAGCGAATCGCGCCGTGAGTGCAGGACGCGCAGCACGACAATGGCTGCGTCCGTCACGCGGTAGAACACGAGATACGGTTCAACCACCACGAAGCGGATGCCCACGGCGATCAGCTCGAAGTCTTCAGGCGGGAGTGCCACGCCCATCTCAGGGAAGTCCGCCAGGCGTTGCACCGCCTCTTGCAGGCGAGTAAGCAGAGCAGAAGCTGCCGAGCGGTCGTGCTCGCTCACGTATGCGAACGCCGCGTCGAGGTCGTCTGCGGCAGCCGGGGTGAACCGGACAGCGCGTCTATCGCTGGCTGCCATCGACCCGCGCTCTCACGCGATCGAACACCGACGTGCTGTCGAGAAGCGCCTGGTCGGCCTCGATCTGACGATCCGCCGCAAGCAAGCGAGCCTGTAGCTTCACCCGTGCCTCGGCGCGCTGGTACGCTTCGTAGCTCATGACGACGAGGTCCGCCTCACCGTTGCGCGTGAGCACCACAGGTTCGTCTATCGAGTGGCATAGCTCAGCGAAGCCGGTGTAGTCCTGGCGAATGGCAGTGGACGGCTTGATGCGCATAAGGTGCCTCCGGTTCGGGGCTCTGGTGCATATGTTATCTAGATATCTGAATTCTAACACCTCCCGCATGTGTAATGCTGCCTCCGCAATAATGAGCTGCACCTCTCTCCGGCACCTGACCAGCTTCTATCCGCTTACTAACCCCTCCATCTCAGACGAGGTTCTTGCGCTCCTGCCATGACAAAGAGCAGGTGGATAGGGGACAAGGTAGGGGAAGGATGAGTACCGGAAGCAGGGGAGCGCATGTCGCTTCACGCCGTCTATGGCCGAGAAGACCCCACGCCGTGGCTGCTTGCAGCCGAGGAGCCGCAGGCGCGCTGGATCGCGCTGGCGAGCGCCGCGGACTCGCCCGATGCCTCGGCGCTTGAGGCCGCGCACGCAGAGGTTCTCGCGCATCCGGCGACCGTGCGGTTGCTGGAGCTGCTGCCCGCAAGCTGGGAGGAGCCCGCCACCGCGAGCGGCCACAACAAGCCCGAGCTCGCCACCAACGTGCTCGATCTGCTCGCCGAGTTTGGCGTGCGCGAAGCCGACGACCCGCGCATCGCCACGCTGCTGGACGGGATGCTCGCCCGCACGGACGCCGACGGTCGCTTTATGGCATTCGCCACTCAGCGCAGCGGTCCGCCCGTGTGGGGATGCGTGCCCTGCGACACGCACGCGATCGCCGACGTGCTGGGGCGCTTCGGGCGCGCGGGCGACCCGGGCGTGCAGCGCGCACTCGCTGCCGCCGAGAGCGACCTCATGCAGACCGACCTCGGTCTCGCGTGGGGATGCCGCGCGGATCCCGCGACGGGCTTCCGCGGCCCCGGCCGCAAGAGCGAGCCCTGCCCGCAGGCGACGCAGGAGGCGCTGCGCGCATACAGCTGGCTGCCCGCCACCCAGCGCCCGGAGTGGCTGGCGGAGGTGGCGCACACCGCGCTTGAAGTCTGGCGGCAACGCGGCTCGCGCAAGCCCTACATGATGGGGCACGGCCGGCAGTTCAAGACCGTGAAGTGGCCGCCCGCGTGGTACGGCGCCTACGAGGTGGTCGACACGCTCGGCCGCCTGCCCGAGCTGTGGCGCGGCGTGCCGGAGGATCGCATTTCCATGGCCGAGATAACCGCGTGCCTGCTTGCCTACAACGTGAGCGCCGATGGTACCGTGACCCCGCAGTCCACGTTCAAAGGCTGGGAGTGGCTGAGCCTGGGGCAGAAGAAGCAGCCTTCACCTATAGCCACCGCGATGGTGTGGGCGCGCTTGCAGCGCCTCGATTGGCTTGCCGAGGAGATCGCGGCGGTCGACGTCATGCGCCTGGGGAGCAGCAAGGGCGGCACCGGTACGCCGATGGCACCGCGGGTGTAGGGCGTCAGGCCCTACGCTTCCCAGACATAGACCACCTCACGCAGCACGCGCGGACGCAGTCTGTCCTTCAGAGTGTCCAGCCGCACGAGGTCGACCTTCCGTCCCAGCAGCTCTTCCAGGTAGTCGGCGGCCTCGAGGAATCTCAAGCCGCCGGGGTCATCGGTTTCCACCAGAAGATCGACGTCACTGGTGGTTGTTTGCGTACCGTCAGCAAATGAGCCGAACACGCCGAGGCGCCGCATCTTGAAGCGGTCACGCAGAACGGCGTCTTGCGCGCGCAGGCGTGCCGCGCATTCGCCCAAATCGCGAACCGGGCTGGTGACGGAGGCCGTGTCATACGCCGCCAACGGCTCCATCACCATGGGCATGAGTGCCGCTGCCATGAGCGTGGGAGAGACGCCAAGCGCCCGTGCGACGGCATCGACACGAGACAGGCCGGCGTTGCGGTACTCGCTTGCCTCCCAACGCGCGACCTGCGGTTGCGTCACGCCCAGAGCTGATGCCAGCTCGCGCTGTGTCACACCCTTAGCGCGGCGTTCCCGGATCAGAATGGGACCGATGTCGAGTAGGCTGTCCATGGGACGAGTATAACATATAAGTAATAGATGATAGCGCAAAGACTATCGGGCTAGAACGCAAGGTCGTGAAAGGTGGTGTGCAAAACATCATCTGAGATGTATTGCCACAACCGCGCGTTTCCCGATGTCTACCCCGCCCACTCAAGCTTCGTCTTGAGGTCGTTCATCCAGCTTGGGGGGATGATCTTGTCCTTCTGAAGTCTTCCAACGACGAGGCTCGGGGCAATCCCGATGCGCTTCGCGAACGCTCGCACGGTCGCCTTTGACGGCTGTCCGGCAGCTACGAACGCTTGGTATTCCGCTGGCGGGATCAGGAGATCAGCTGCGAATCGGTTCGCGCGCTCCTCTGCGGCTGAATCACCGTCGAGGTCGCTGATGCCTGATCTCTTGCGATCGTCGAGCAGCAGGTGTCCGGCCTCGTGGAAGAGGCTGAACCACAGGTGGTCGTCGGTCTTGTAGCGCAGACCGATCTGAATGACGGCGCGCGTGCGTGATGCCCGCCAACTCACTGCGAAGCACCGGGTCTTTGGGAGGTCGGGTACGAACACGACTGCAACGCCAGCTGCGGCAGACGTCGTGCGGATGGCTTCCCGCCACACATCAGCGGGCTGACGACTCATCACGCGGAGCTCCGCCAGCGCGGTGCGAAACGCGCTCTCGCTGTACGGTGCGGTGCGGATGGACTCTGCGGCGATCTCTCCCGCGCGCAGCCACGCGGCTATCGCCGGTGTGTCGGCGGTGTAGGCGGTGCTCATGCGAGCGGCCAAGCGCTTCTCTGAGCCCCAGTAATCGTTGTATGCGTCAACAGACGACACGCCGAAGTAGCCGAGTACTTCCGCGGGTCCGGCGTCTTGCGCGATGAAGCCCTGCTTGGCCATCTCCTTGAGCGGGAACGAGCCTGCCCACTCGGCCTGCGCCTCTAGCTCCTTGCGCTGCCGCTCACGGGCCAGCAGGTCACGATACTGCGCTTCTGCGGCGTTCCAGAACGAGGATGGCACTCCAAGGACCCGTTCCAGCTCGATGGCTGTCGCGTGGGTGAGCGATGCCTTCCCATTGACCAGCTGGCTCACGAACTTCTCGCTCTTGCCCAGGCGAACCGCGAAGTCCGTTTGGGTGATACTGCGGTCGTCAAGTATCTCGCGGATCGTCTCACCGGGTGCGACGGGTACGTCGGGTGTCCAGCGGTATGTGGTGTCAGTCGCCATGGTAGTTGGTCACCTCCAAGATCTCGATTGAGGTCACGGCGGTCCAGTCCAGCCCGCCGTCGGGCTTCGTAGGGGGCGGGTTCTTCTTCGGTTTGAAGATCAAGCGGAGTCCTCCGCTGACGTCGACAGCCAGCTGTCCTGCTCTGTCTCCCTGCAGCTCATGGCACCGTCCGGGGAGGGAGCGCAGTGTATGGAGCGTTTCAGCAGCGGCGAGTTGTGACAGCCGTAGCACCAAGGCCTTGGCTGCCTGTGCTCCATACTCTCGAGTCCGGTTCTTCTCACAGCCGAGAACCCCTTCGAGCTTCTTCGTCTTGAAGAAGACTTCCACACACACCTCACATACATGTTTACCGATAAGGTAATGATAGCCGAGTTTACCGAATAGGTAAACTGGAATTCGCCTGCAGTTTGCCGAGGGCGCATAACGTTGGAGGGGCCGTATCATCTGGACTACGCGTTTGTGTCGAGGTCGCTCGTCCAGGAGGGTATGCGACTTCAGATGCTTCCCGCCGAGGAATGGGTAGCCAGCGGGCGGAGTGATCCCGTGGTGCTCGATTTGCACGTTTGACCGCGTCGAGGATCCATAACCCGAAGGTCAAAGTCCTGCCTACAGCTCCGTGTATTTCTTGCTGCTGCCCGTTGCCTTCTCGGCAGGATACTTCAAGTCGTTCTTGGCAAGCTTGTTGAGCACAGCCTCGGTGACGTCTATCCCGGTATCGTTTGCCAGCAGTAGTGCGTAGATCAGCACGTCGGCGAGTTCTTCCTCGATCTCCGCGTGTCGCTTCTCTACATCCTCCGCGAGAGTATCGTCACTGCTCCACTGGAAGATCTCGAGTAGCTCTGCGGCCTCGATGCTGATGGAGGCTGCGAGATTTCTGGGCGAGTGGAATTGCTTCCAGTCGCGCTCATCGCGGAACTCGACAATCTTGAGGGTGAGTTCGTCCAGCATGTTAATCAGGCCTCCGGTGTCGCCTCGGCCGCTATGGGTGCGGCGGTAACGGGTGCAGCATATCGTGTGTCTGGAATGAGGGCACGGAGATGCGCGGCAAGCGCGCCGTCAGTGCAGAACACGTAGCAGCCCTTCATGCCGCGGGTCATGAGAACCCGGTAGGTATTTCGAATGACCTCATCGGCGATTCGTGCTGCGCGAGGCGGGTCTTCCTTCGCCATCTTCTTGATGCCCTTAAGCGAGGCGTCGCTCCGTGCGCGTTGCGAGAAGTCGGTGACGACGCAGCCATCCTCGAAGCGCATGTCATTACCGATGATTACGCCCACGTAGTCGAACTCGAGTCCCTGGCATGTATGGATGCATCCCACCTGGTCGACGGACCCTTCGTCGATCGCCCATGTGCTGGAGGAGTCCAGGTTCCAGGAGCGCGAGTACCCATGTTCGGCAAGCGCGATGTCGTGGTGTTCAGGATTCGCTCGCTTTGCACCGCTGTCCCATTCCCAGCAGTAGCCTGCAACTACTCGAGCCTTGTTTGCTGCGGTGTTTCTCTCAGCAATGGCTGCATGCATCTTGTTCGGGTCGTCAAACACGCGGAAGTCGTAGTCGAGTGACGCCACGTTTTCCTCAGCCCCGCGGATGCCAAGTAGATCGTCGAGCCAGGTGAGGTAGCCATCCGAGCCGTTGCAGCGGAACTGTGAGAACAGATCGGCTTTGTGTACGTGAGCGCCGACGGCCTGGGCGTGGGCCTTGATGTCGGAGACGGTGCCGATGTCTTTGATGGTCACGCGCTGGCTCTCATCTATGAAGAACGCCGAGAACTGTGAGGCTGCGATGATCTCCTTGATCTGGTTCTCGCCCTCGTTGCCGTACATGCCCGATTTTTCGTTGAGACGGTGCGCTTCATCCACGATCACCGCGTCCAGCGGTGAACCTGTGTGCTCGTGGAACTTGCCCGGTCCCCGGAAGAGAGTCTTGATGTACGTCGCCCGGTGCTTGCCTCTCAGGAGCTTGGAGTAGACGTTGCGGGGCGCGCTGTTCTTCGAGACGTACTGGCACACCATCTCCTCACCGGTCAGGCGAACGAGGAGGTTGATGGCTACGACCGATTTGCCGGTGCCCGGGCCACCCCTGACGATGAAGACCTGTTTGTCCCCCGTACGCTGCGCCTCTCGGGCGAGGTGGACAGCGTGCTCGAAGATGACCTTCTGGTCGTCGATCATGACGAACTCGTCGTTGCCGTTAAGCATGCTGGCCAGTGCGTCTTGGAGTGATTTTGATGGGCGCAGCCTACCGGACTCAATGTGGTAGAGGATTTGGCCTTCATCGGCGTGTGTGATGTGGCTGCAGATGAAGTCGCGGAGTTTGAGCGCATCTCCGTTGCAGAACGCTGGCGCTCGCTCGAGGTACTCCAGGTACGCGGGGTCGAGAAGAGGGTCGTAGCCGCTGCTCATCTTGTAGTTATGCAGATAGGCACAGGGGAGTAGTTCGATCTGTGCGTCTCGGACAGCCTCGTTGTAGTCCTCAATCATGCGCGCGTATGACCACGCCTGGTATGAAGGGTGTGAGACCTCACGGTGCCCGCCTCCCACGTAAGTGCGGACAACACCGTCTTTGGTGGGGATGGCTTCTAGTTCACTCCATTGCTTGAGCTCAATGATGACAGCAGAATCTTGATTCCCGTTGTGCCGGCCGGTGAGCAAGAAGTCGATCCGGCTCGAGGTGTACGGCACGCCAAACTCAATCGCTACGCCGCAGCCGCTGGGAATTTCGTCAGTGTTGAGTACCTTGTACATGTACTCCATGGAGTTCTTCCAGGATTCGACTTCACGCGGATTTGCACGATGTATCCGGCGCTCAAATGCGGCCGTTATGTGATCCGCAATCAGGTCGCGGTCGACGTCGTCCATGAACTCGGACTTGGTTGCCTGGTAGACGAGCATGAAGCGCCTCCAGAGAGGGGACTGGGTGATGCATCCAGGATAGCAGGGTGGGATGACGGAAGTGGCATGGTGTGCTTAACCAGTCTGGGCAATACTCCGATACAATCAGGATGTCAGGTCTTACCTGCGCGCACGGATGTCACGGGGGTGGCAGTGGGGGATTCACCGCAACACGCTCTTCATCCCGATCCGGATCTCTTCATCCGGATCGCTGAGAACGCTCTCCTGGTAGCTGATGATCTCCGTCAGGACTACTTCCAATCCACCCTCGGGATTGCGCGCTCGATGCGGGAAGGATTCCGTTCAGGTTCCGGTAAGTATCAGATCGCCCCAGTTGCTCCCGAGCCACTCAGCCCCTGCGCCGTTGCCTTCGTAGATGGTGGCCTGTCCAAGATCGATGTGGGTATCGCCACACCTCTGATCGTTCGCGCCGGCATCTTCAGGGTGAAGCAAGGCGAAGCGGATCTTGAGAAGCGTGAGACCTTTGACCACTTCCCGCTGATGCTCGGCCAGCTTCGCGGTGGACTGAAGGCGAATTCCAAGTACGGAGACGTTGTTCGCCAACTCGTCGAGCTTGGGGCTCTCGTGACCGCGCTGGAAGACGAGCGTTTCTCGGACATCAGAATGCTGATGTTGCACGGTCCGCTGCAGTTCGTGAGTGGTCCGTTCTTTGAGCACTGGTTCTTCCCGGAGGACTACGAGCTCATGCTGGGCAAGGATGAGCGCCCACATGTTCTGCCGGTCCTAAGCCAGTTTGCGGCGTGGTGCGGGAAGTGCCCCCTCAAAGGGACGGATCGCTGCAAACACGACATAGATGATCAGCATCTGCCGGCTGTTTGCATGCTTGCTTTCCTGCAGCACTATGTCTTCGCTCGTGCCGCAGAGAAGGACGTCTTGCTCTGTGGTGTCGTTGAGCGCTCTTTTGGCCGGAGCGTGACGCGTTACGTCGTACGTCAGATGCTTGAGGACAGCCCGGATGTCTTTGACAGGCTGCTCACGGTGCTCGACATGAAGGGTCGCGCCACTAATACACAAGTCGAGGCGATCCTTGACGCTACCCGCTACAACGACGCAATTCTGTTGTCGCTTGCGCTGAATCGGGGAGAGGCGCTGGAGTGGTACCCCGTGAATCCCACGTTGAAGGTCCAGGACGAACGAGTGACGCTCTTCCCTGATGTGCAGAACACCTTCGTGCGGGTCAACTCGGGCAAGTACCCCATGCGTATCGAGGTGTCGGCGTCCTACGACGATTCCGCCTGCGGGGAAGTGGTGCGGCGCTCATACGAGTATGCCTCGCTATTGCCGGGATACGCATTCCCCATCGGGCTCGACATCGTGGACAAGTTCGCGGCGATTCCCGGGTGGATGACCAAAGCGTATCGTCAGCTGATTCTCTCGGAATATGGACGGTTGTTGACCGGCGAGTTTGTGGAGATGACCGATACCGAGGCACTGAAGTCGATGATCATGATGCGGGGAAGTGGCCGAAGAAGCCGTGAGACGAGACCGGGGGTCTGATCTGTGGACGACAACAAGCGCATGCCGGTAGGAACGGTCGTGGGGGTCAGCTCGACCACGGAGTTTCAGATGCAGGTGAGGCCGGATGCCGTCAGGGCGCAAGACCTCGTGGCTATCGACACGATCGAGGGTGGGGAGACGTTCCGTGTATGGGCGAAGGTGGGGACGATCGAGCGGCTGAACCCGCTCTTCCCGCGTGAGGCCGCCCAGGAACTGGCGTTTCAGGGACGCGATCCGGTCGATTCCGTCATCTCACTGTCCCGCGAGATGATCACAGCTACATGTAAGGTCGTTGGCGTTCAGCGGGACGGTCGCCTCGAGCCGCCAAAGTACCCGGTGCAACCCGCCGGTCGCGTCTACGTGCCGCCGGCGGACGAGATCGAGTCGTTCCTGGTTGGCGACACACCGGAGCACCGTCGTCTCTATCTGGGCACCGAACGTGGCAACAAAGACGTCAGCGTTTTCGTGGACGGGCACATGGTGGTCTCTCGGCATCTTGCGGTACTGGCTTCGACAGGTGCCGGCAAGACCGTGGCAACACGAAAGCTGCTTGAGGAGCTGATGATCAAGGGGTATCCCATTCTCATCTTCGACCCCCACGGCGACTACTCCGGCCTGCACATCGCCAAGCACACAGAGGTGACCACATACCTGCCGGAAATACGCCTTGCCGACGAGGAGTTCGACCAGGTCATCAGCTACATCCGTGGCATGTCCGGTGAGGCCATCTCAGCACCGCAGGAACAGCTGCTCACCGGCATCATGGAAGTGCTGACTGACGAGTCGAAGCGCTCCCAACTCAGCGCCTCGCTTCAGGACCAGGAGGTTGGCGGTCTGCAGAAGACGGTAGCGCACGACCATTTCTACGCAATTGCCGAGATCGCCGAGAAGATCGCGATGTTAAAAGGCGGCGACGACAGGGCACCTTTGCCGCGCGAGATATCTAGGCTCTCGACCGGTCTAAACGTTCAGAGTGCCACTGCGAACGCCGTGCGGCGGCAGAGCCGCAAGGCCGGTTGGCAGTACTGGAACATGATCAAGACAAACCGCAAGTACGCTGCGGCCTCCAAGAAGCTACCGTCCGGTAAGGATCTTCACTCCATTATCAAGAAGGGTTCGGTAGCGATCATCTCGCTTGAGGGCTACTCGGACGAGCTGAGACAGTCGATCGTTGCGGGGATTTTGTCGCGGCTACTCAGTGAGCGTATCGATGAGAAAGTGCCGCGCTTCCTGACGGTTATCGAGGAAGCGCACAACTTCATTCCCAACCGTATCGATGGGGCGGATGCTCCGTCACTGCCCATCATCAAGCAGATCGCTACTGAGGGCCGCAAATACGGTATGGGACTCGTGTTCATCAGCCAGAGGCCAAGCCGGATCGACGCGACCGTGCTCTCGCAGGCCAACAGCTACCTGATCCTGCGCATCGTGAACCCTAACGACCAGAAGTACATTCGCGACGTAGTTGAGACGATGGGCGAGGATGAGGCCAAAGCGCTGCCCAACCTCAATACCGGTGAGGCACTACTGTCCGGGCTGTTCACGCGGATACCGGTCATGGTGAAGGTGGAGAAGAGCCGCAGCGAAGGCAAGCACGAGGAAGAAGACTTCCTGGCGGAAGTGTCGGCCGCTCAGGTGCCTGTGGCGGCGGAAGACTCAACGGGATGGAGCAACGGAGGTTAACGCAGGCTGCCTGCCTGCGACACCCAAAACACTTGCTCTGCTGCCGTCATCGCCACGGATAGTTCGCTCTTCTAGCCCCGCTACCCCTCTGGGTAGAAGAACCCGTTCATTCCCGGCTCGCCCGCTCCGGCGCTGCCGCCCATGTATGACCCGTCCGCGCCGCTGATGCCGTAGGCGGAAAGCAGCGGGGAGCCTGTCGTTTGCAGCGCGATGTTGAGCAGGTCTTGCTGCGTGCGATCTTCTCGGGTCAGCGTTGTCTCCGCCTTGAGTCCGTACTCGCCCATCGTTACCGCGGTGATGGCGGCATACCACGTCTCATCGGCGCCCAGCGTGATCAGTCCGCCCGGGCCGTATACGCTGTCGAGCCAGGCCTTGACCTCGTCGGCTGTCGTGGGGGCGGCGGGCAGGGCGTACACGTCGCCCATGGGTGCTGCATTGGAACCCCCGGAAGAGCCAAGTCTGCTGATGACGCCATCGGCAGTCACCAGAGCCGTATTGGGCGCAAAGGCGATCTCGTAGGTGTCCAGGGCTTCGTTGATGGCGGTCGACTTGCGGTTGGCTGTCTCGTAGTCACCGTCGGAGCTGCTCCAGCCTACGTGCACAACCGCTACCGGCGCTCCAAGGTAGGTCTCAAGCGTCACGTCGGTGATGTCGCCGTACCACTCGGCGTCCGCGAAGTCGCTATCAATCGCTGCTTTGAGGTCGGCCGGGCCGGCGAGCCCAGCGCTGGAGCCGCTGTCACTGGCCGAGGAAGCCCCGGTGTTGTCGCTGCCGCCTTGGGTGCTTTCGCCGTCACCGCCGCATCCGGCTACGGTCAGTGCGAGTGTGAACGCGAGGGCTACCATCAGTACGCGCTTCATTGCGACCTCCCCGTGTCTGGGCGCTGGCTTCGACCTCAGTGTACCGTGCGGCCCACCAGACTGCAGGTTTGCCGTATCGCGGTGCGGAAGTAGGAGGCTGAGCGGCACCGTGCTTCTCGGCGCCTACGGGGCCGCTAACCCGTCACCACGCGGTCCCGTCCGGCGTCTTTGGCGGCGTACATCGCCTCGTCCGCACGCGACAAAACGCGGTCGAGGCTCTCGCCGGCCTCGGCCTGGACAACGCCGATACTGACGGTGAGCGCTATCTGGTTCTTGCCGGCGGTCACCGCATGCCCTGACACCCGTGCGCGGATACGCTCGGCAAGACGGACCATCGACTCAATGGGCGTGTCAGGCGCCACGATCAAGAACTCCTCGCCACCAAGCCGTCCCACAACATCGTAGGTGCGGCTCTCTGCGCGGAGTATGGCGGCGACGTGCCGGAGGGCCTCGTCACCCGCCAGATGGCCGAAGCGGTCGTTGACGGACTTGAAGTGGTCGAGGTCGAGCATCGCCACCGCCAGTGGCTTCTCGGTGCGCTCGGTACGGGCGAGCTCTTCGTTCAGGCGGGCGAGAGCACCGCGACGGTTCAGGACTTCTGTCAGCTCGTCGGTGACGGCGACCTCGGCCAGTTGGTCGTTGGCCTCATGGATGCGCTTGCCAAGCCGGTTGGTCATGAACAGGATCGATGCAACCGCCGCGATCACGGACAGCACGCCAAGCACTGCAAGGGTGATCGCGTTGGCCTGCAGCTGGTCGTCGATCGCGGCCAGCGGTATCTCCACCGTTGTGGCACCTGCAACCTGGCCGAGTTCGTAGTGCTGCGCCTCGTGGCAGCCGATGCACGATGAAGTGACCGTGAGGCGCTCCATGTAGCGGTAGGCGCGCCTGCCGTTCTCGTCCTCCGTGATCGTCGACCTGGGCTCGCCGCTGGACTGGAAAGCGAGGAGCGATTCTCTCTCCCACTCGTCCGGCATGTTGGCCGAGTTGATGGCTTCCAACGCGACGAGGTGGTAGGTGACCCCCATCTTCGCCTCGAGCAGCTGCGAGATCTCCGATGCCATGATGGCGGGATTGCGTAGCGTCATCTGCGTGCCGTCGGTCGTCTCGATGACCGCATCCACCCCCAGTTCCTCGAGGTAGGGGTTGGGCTCGATGCCGGGGCCCATGACCACCCAGACGCCGTTGTTCTCGGAGTTCCAGGCGCGCGCCGTCACAACCAGGTCGAAGTGGTTCTCGGCCTGTTGGTGCAGCGAATCGAACAGCAGGGCCCGCGTCCGGACGTAGATGGCGGTGTAGGTGAGCGCGGTGAAAAGAACCGCCGCCACGATCAACTCGACGGTGAAACGCCTGATTCCCGTGGGCGCGCACAGAATACGCATAGGCCCTTCCACGTGCATCAACGCATGTGCCTGCTTCTACATCCTATCGGCAGGAGTACGTTTGTGTGTTAACGGAGTCCGACGTCGTGGCCATCGACGTCGGAGTGCGGATTTGCCGCGCGGGCGCGCCGTACCCGCCACACGATCATCGCCAGGAGCACTCCTATCAGCGCCACGTAGAACACCGGGTAGAACCACTCGGGTGCGGTGACCACTGGCTGGCGGTCGCGCAGGAAGTGGTTGCCCAGCCGCACCAGCGTGAAGCCCACCGCGTAGGCCAGGAATGGGACGCCATCCGGGAGGGTGCGCGCGCGCTTGGGCGGCGCGTTGGTCGGCGCCACGGGCGTGCGGCCCATCAGCCACAGCGCCAGCAGGCCGAAGAGCAGTGCGCCGGCCATCTCGTAGAGCTGCGTGGGATGCACCGGTTGCACCACGCCTGCAAAGGCGTTCAGCAGTCCGCTCGTCCCGCTCGTCATCTGCGCCTCCCACACGTGGCTTCCCACGGGGTAGCGCACGCCCCACGGCAGGTCGGTGGGAAGGCCGTAGCAGCAGCCGTTGAGGAAACAGCCGGTGCGCATGAGCAGCTGCCCCACCACCAGCGAGGGTACGGCCGCATCGGCCAGACGCCACACGGGAAGCTTCCACGCGCGCGCCAGCAAGACGCCTACAAGTGTCGCCACCATAAGGCCGCCGTAGAGCGAGTAGCCGGCCCAGCTGGCCGCCCAGATCCGCGACGGGTCCTGCGCGTAGAAGCGCCACGCAACGAACAGGTCCAGCACACGTGCGCCCACAATGCCCGAGACGAGCGCAAGCGCGTAGAGCGCGAGCACACGGCGCCAGGGGAGTCCCCTGCGCTGCGCGAACCACGCGCCCACAAGCGGCGCGGCGATCCACGCCAGCGTGTAGAACGTGCTGTACGCGCGCAGCACGAACGGCGTGCCGCCGATGGAGAACTCCAGCAAGACCTGTCTCATCGGCGACCTATTCTGTGGGCACCGGTTTCGACAGACTGAAGACGGCGTTGATGCTCCAGCCATCGGAGACCATCACCATCTCACCGGCCATATTGAGCGTGTCTCCGGACCGACTCACCTGTGCGGTCATCGGGGCCATGGAGTCCGCCGGCGTGATCGTCAGCGTTGTGCCCGAGTACGTTACGGTGACATCGGTCGGGTCGCTGTCCGCCTCTTCCATGATGGCGTTGAAGTTGACGAACATGGTGCCGGTGCCCTGACCATCATCGCCAACCGTGAGATCGAGCGTCATGGGTGCGGGGTTGCCGATCAGGCTCTTCAGTATCTCGGCGGTGCAGCCCTGTTCCTCGGCAACGTCCGCGTCAACGTCCACGTTCGTGAAGGTGAACGTCCCGGACCAGTGTCCGTTGATGTCGATGTCCTCGATGGTGATGATGCTCTTGGCGCCGTTGTCCAGGCGCGTCACCACGATGGTGCCCTTGTCTTCGGGCAGGGTGACGTTCCATTCGATCTCACCGGCGCTGCTGAGTTCTTGCTGCGTCTTGCCGCCGATGGCCATGTTCTCGCCGTACACATCGATCTTGAGCGTGGTGCCCTTCTCGCCGACGGCCTCCACGATGCCCTTCACCTGATACTCGCCAAGGTCGCCGGTGATGGCGACCGCATCCACCACGCCCAGCTTCTCGAGGTCATCGGGGGTCATCGCGGCAAGGCCCTTCTCGGCGCGCAGGTCGTTGATGACCTTGAGGACCGCCTGGTCCACGGCCAGGATCTTGCC
>JBFHJN010000036.1:0-27283 GCA_041595875.1 Coriobacteriia bacterium | reverse complement strand
GATCGCTGCACCCACGTACTCCGGGGTGCCCCGGATCACCCGATGGCTGATGCCACGGGCTGTCGCCTCTGCCTCATTGATACCTACCTGTGCCAGCTCAGGGACGGTGAAGCATGCCGTGGGTATGGCCGACGTATCCGGCGCGGTGGGTTGTCCGGTGATGATGGACTGTGCGACGTGGGCGCCCTGCATATGGGCGACAGGCGTGAGCATCTTTTGACCGGTGGCGTCGCCGGCGAACCAGACTCTTGGGTTGGTGGAGCGTAGTGCCGCGTCCAGGACCGGGAGCCCGTGTTCGTCTCGGCGGATATCCGCGGCGTCCAGGTCCAGCTCGTCAAGCGCCGGATGTCGACCGGTGGCAACCAGCACCCTCTCGGCAGACACTCTGTCCTGGCTGTCACTGCTTGTTGTGAATCGCACGGTAAGGTCGCCGCGCACCCCTGCTATCTGCGTGACGGATGCGTCATATATGAACCTCACACCCAGGGCTTCAAGTTCGGAGACGGCGATGGCGACGCATTCCGCATCAAACGATGCCAGCACTGAGTCACGCACCAGCACGGTCACTTCCGTGCCGAAAGAGGCATAGATCCCGGCAAACTCCATCCCGACGTAGCCGGCGCCGATGATGATAAGGGAGGCCGGGAGCTCCGGAAATCTCAACGCTTCGTCACTGG
The DNA here is from genome assembly GCA_041595875.1 of Coriobacteriia bacterium. GTDB lineage: Bacteria > Actinomycetota > Coriobacteriia > Anaerosomatales > Anaerosomataceae > UBA2279. The sequence goes on along the minus strand of JBFHJN010000036.1, from coordinate 26,606 downwards.
TGTCGGCAAACGCCACACCGGGAATGGGCGGAATGACCGCGCGCGACCCGGTGGCTACGATCACGGCGCCCGGAGAGAGGACCTCGGTTCCTACCTGGACCTCGGTGGGGGAGATGAACTTCGCGGCCTCCTTGAGGTGCTTGATGCCGCGCGACGCCATGATGCCTTCCTGGTCCCCGGCGTACGTCTCCTGCGAGTGCCACTTCCAGGCAAGCACGCTTGGCCAGTCAAGCTCCACTCCGCGGGCGAGCACGCCGAACTCCTCGGCGCGTTTGACGTCTTGATACGCCATTGCCGAGTTGTAGAGCGCCTTTTTGGGCATGCAGCCGCTCCATAGGCAGGTGCCACCCACCTTGCCCGGCTCGGCCACCGCAACGGTCAGGCCTTTTGCTGCAAGGGCGCGCGAGGCGGCGTTTCCGGCGGTCCCTCCGCCGATGACGAGAGCATCCATAGGCACGGTCATCTGCGACTCCCGGGGTGGTAGACTGTTCGACGTGATTATCACCGTCAACAACGTTACGAAAACCTTCGGCGAGCGTGTCCTGTTCAAGGACGCGTTTCTTCGCGTTGGCGGCAGGGACCGCGTGGCGCTTGTGGGTCCCAATGGCGCCGGCAAGACGACGTTGCTTGAGATCATGTCCGGTGGTCAGGACTGCGACGAAGGCGGGGTCACCACTCCCAAAGACGTCGTCATCGGCTATTTGCGCCAGGAGGCCATCGAGATGGCTGGATCGACGGTGCTTGCCGAAGTCATGAGCGTGGCTTCGCATGTCACCTCGCTTGAACACCGGATCCACGTGCTGGAAGAGGACATCGCCATCACCCCTGAGGGCGAGGACCTTGATCATCTGCTGAGTGAGTACGGCAGGATCCGCGACCGGTTCGAGCATCTGGGCGGCTACACCCTTGAGTCCGACGCCCGCACGGTCCTGATGGGCCTGGGCTTCAAAGAGTCAGACCTTGTGCGCGATACAGGCGAGTTCTCCGGCGGCTGGCTCATGCGCATCGCAATGGCCAAGCTGCTCTTGCAACAGCCCGACCTGCTGCTCCTTGACGAGCCCACCAACCACCTCGATCTGGAGTCCGTGACATGGCTTGAGGGATTCTTGCGCAGCTATGATGGCGGTATTGTCCTGGTCAGCCACGATCGCGCTTTCATGGACGGGTTCGTGGACCACGTCGCCGAGATAGACCAGCGCAAACTCGTGGTCTACAAAGGCAACTACCAGCAGTATCTCGACGCGAAGGAGCTTGCGCTCGAGCAGCTCAAAGCGGCTTACGCCCAGCAGCAACGCAAGATCGCGGACACACAGAAGTTCATCGACCGCTTCCGCTACAAAGACACCAAAGCCAAGCAGGTGCAGAGTCGCGTGAAGATGCTTGAGAAGCTTGAGCTCATCGAGCTTCCCGAGGAGCGCAAGACGGTCAACTTCGCATTCCCGCAGCCCCGGCGGACCGGCGATGAGGTAGTGAGGCTGGAGGGCGTTCGGAAGGCCTATGACGACCTCGTCGTCTACGACCGTCTCGACTTCGCTCTGTATCGTGGAGACAAAGTGGCGTTGGTGGGCCCCAATGGCGCCGGCAAGTCCACGCTGCTGCGCATGCTTGCGGGTGAGCTGTCGCCCGATGCAGGCACACGTCGTCTGGGCCAGAACGTGACCGTCTCGTACTTCGCGCAGCATCAGCTGGAGGCGCTCGACGGGCGTAACACGGTGTTGGACGAGCTGGACAAGGCGGCCCCCGGTTGGACGCAACAGGAGGCCCGTCGGCTTCTGGGCGCCTTCCTGTTCCATGGAAACGACGTCATGAAGAAGGTGCGGGTCCTCTCGGGAGGGGAGCGTGGCCGTCTGGCGCTGGCCAAGATGCTGGTGCATCCTGCGTCACTGCTGTGTCTTGATGAGCCCACCAACCACCTCGACATCGCGTCCAGCGACGTTCTGGAGCATGCGCTGGTGGGCTACACAGGCACCATCGCGCTCATCACGCACGACAGACACCTGATCCGCGCCGTTGCCAATAAGATCGTGGAGGTCAGCAACGGCAGCGTGACCGTCTACGACGGCGACTACGACTACTACTTGTTCAAACGCGAACAGATCAACCGTGCCGCCGAAGAGGCCTCGTCGCCTCCGAAGCCATCGCACGTGCCCGCTGCGACCACGGCGGCATCTGCAGCCGTGACCAAGCCGTCCTCCGGCCCCAAGACCAAGGAGCAGAAACGCGCTGAGGCTGATGCGCGCAACCGGCTGTACCGTGCGGGCAAGGACGTCAAGAAGGCCGTCAAAGACGCCGAGAAGGCCCTCAACGATGCGCAAGCACTGCATGAGAAGCTGCTCGCGGAGCTTGCAGAGCCCGAGGTGTACGCTGACAAGAAGGTGTTCACCCAGACCATGGGCGCCTACAACGAGGTCAAAAGGAACCTGCCTAAGCTCGAGGAGGCATGGTTGCTCGCGATGGAGGAGCTGGAGAGGGTAGCTAACGAGTAAGCGACAAGCCTGACGAAACCTGACTTTGTAACAAAGTTTACAATCTCCAGAGTTTCGTGCAATATAGCCGAAAACCCGAACGAGGGGATTGGGGGACTCGGTGCAGTTTGCTTCTTCGGACAGCGTACTGTTCGTCATGGGCCTGGCAGCAGGCCCGGTCGTCTTCCTGCTCATCTTGCTGGTGGTGAACCGCGTTCTTGCGCCCCGTTCACCCGGTGAGGCCAAGCATGAGGCCTTCGAGTGCGGGATCCCCCAGGGCGGCTCGCCCTGGGCCCCGGTCAACCTCAGGTTCTCCACCATCGCGCTCCTATTCGTCATCTTCGATGCCGAGACGGTCCTGCTGTTTGCCGTCGCTCCCGCCGTACGTGGCTCCGTGATCGGTGCCATAGAGGTCGGCTCCTTTGCAGTGTTCCTCGGCTTTGGCCTGTACTACGCCTGGCAGAAGGGAGCACTGCGTTGGCCCTCATAGACGACCTCGGAAAAGCCCTGGATAGTTCCCCCGGCGGGAGTGTCATCCTCACAAGTGTGGACGCCATCATGGATTGGTCTCGAGGCAAGTCCCTATGGACTATGCCGATGGGTACTGCGTGCTGTGCGATGGAGCTCATCGCTGCTTCGTTCTCGAAGTTCGACTTCGACAGGCACGGCACCATCCCGCGCGCCGATCCTCGCCATACCGACGTGATGGTGGTCGCCGGGACCATCACGTACAAGATGGCTCCGGCCGTCAAGCGTCTCTACGACCAGATGCCGGACCCCAAGTGGGTCATCGCCATGGGCAACTGCGCGGTCTCAGGAGGCATCTTCTACTACGACACCTACTCGGTCGTTCGCGGTGTGGACGAGTTCTTGCCCGTGGACGTCTACATCGCCGGATGCCCTCCTCGGCCTGAAGCGCTGCAAGACGCGATCTTCCAGCTGCGCAAGAAGGTGGACTCGGAGTCAGTCGCGCCGGGCCGGGTGCGTGACGTGGAGTATGTGCTGCCGCTTCCGGGGGACCCGCGTGCGGGCGACCTGGCCCAGGGCGACGTGGACGGGGGTGAGCGCGAGTGAACATCAACGAACTCCGCGAGCACCTCTGCAGCCAGTATCCGGACCTGTGCCCGCTGTTCTCGGTCGAGTTCGGGGATGGCTCTCTCACGGTTGCAGCCGAGCGTCTCTACTCGGCGGCATCAGACATGCGCGACCTGGGATTCGACAGGCTCGGCATGGTGACAGCGGTCGATCGCGGCGAGACGTTCGAGCTTGTCTACCGCGTGACGTCCCGCGAGATGCGCGCCGGCATATTCCTGAAAGCAGAGGTGCCCAGAGAAGACCCGCACATCAAGTCGCTGTGCGATCTGTGGCCTGCGGCCAACTGGCACGAGCGCGAGGTCTACGACATGTTCGGGATCGTCTTCGACGGCCATCCCGACTTGCGGCGCATCCTGCTGACCGACGACTGGGTGGGCTATCCGCTCCGCAAAGACTACGAAGACGAGCGGATGATCCGCCGTCCCGACTACATCTAGGAGGTGTGCGCGTTGACTGAAGAACTCGTTGTGAACATAGGTCCGTCGCACCCCTCTACTCACGGTGTGTGCCGCATGGTCACCACTCTGGATGGCGAGATCGTGCGCCACGTCGAGGTGGTCATCGGCCACCTGCATCGCGGTATCGAGAAGATGGCCGAGAACCGCACCTACCTGCAGGTGGTGCCGCTCACCGACCGTCTGGACTACGTGGGCTCGATGTATGCCAACTGGGCGTACTGCAGGGCGGTGGAGCGGCTTGCCGGCATCCGTGTGCCGGAGCGCGCCGAGTACCTGCGCGTCATCGTCTGCGAGCTGCAGCGCATCGCAAGCCACATGATGGCGGTCGGCCCCGCAGGTGCCGATGTGGGCGCCACCACGGCGTTCATGTACACCTTCGCCCAGCGCGAGCAGGTCGTGGACCTGTTCGAGCAGTTGTGCGGCGCCCGCCTGACCTACAACTACGTCCGCCCCGGTGGCGTCTCCATGGACGTGCCCGAGGGCTGGGTGGACAACGTCCGTGCGTTCTGCCGCTCGCACCCCGCGGCGATGGCCGAGGTGGACCGCTTCTTGTTCGGCAACGTCATCGCTCGCCAGCGCATGAAAGGCATCGGCGTCCTGGCTCCCGAAGACGCGGTCGCGTGGGGCGCTTCGGGACCGGTAGCCCGCGGAAGCGGCGTGAGCTGGGACCTGCGCCGGGACGACAGCTACAGCGTCTACCCGCGCCTGGACTTCGACATCCCGCTTGGCTCCAACGGTGACTGCTATGACAGGGCGCGCGTGCGGCTGTGGGAGGCGATCGAGAGCTGCCGCATCATCGAGCAGGCTCTCGACCAGATCGAGCCCGGTCCGGTGATGGCCGAGGCTGTCCCCAGGCTGATCACGCCGCGACCCGGTGAAGCCTATGACCACATCGAAGGCGCCCGGGGGTCTCTCGGCGTGTATGTGGTCTCCGACGGCACGCCGCGTCCATATCGCATGAAGGTCCGATCGCCAGCCTTCTGCAATCTGGCGTTGCTCCCCATGCTGGCCGAGGGGCACACGCTCTCCGACCTCGTCGTCATCCTCGGCTCGCTGGACCCGGTGTTCGGGGAGGTGGACCGATGAGCTTTCTATGGGGAATGCTGTGGGGCGTGGCCGCTGTCATGGTCATCGCCGGCGGCGCGATAATCGGCGTGTGGTGGGAGCGCAAGGTCTCCGCGCGCATCCAATTGCGACTCGGGCCGCAACAGATCGGCCCGGCCGGTTCGCTGCAGATGGTCGCCGACGTGCCGAAGCTGCTCTTCAAAGAGGACATCATCCCTGCCGCAGCCGACGAGCCGTTCTTCCGCTACGCGCCGCTTGCGGTGTTCGCGCCCATAGCGATGTCAGTGGCAGTCATCCCGTTCGCCGCGGGCTGGGCGCCCTTCGACGCCACCGCCGGCGCGTTGTTCTTCCTGGCGGTCCCCTCGATATCGGTTCTAGGCATCCTGTTCTCGGCCTGGGCGTCGCATAACACGCTCTCTGCCATCGGCGGCGTGCGCGCTGCCGCGCAGATGGTCAGCTACGAAGTACCGCGGTCGCTTTCGGTGCTCTCCGTGCTGGTGCTCGCCGGGACGCTGCGCCCGGTGGCAGTGATGGACGCATGGGAGTGGTGGTGGATCCCTGCGACGTTCGTGGGCTTCATCGTCTATCTGATCTCCTCCATCGCCGAGATGAACCGGGGTCCTTTCGACATCCCTGAGGCCGAGTCCGAGCTTGTGGCGGGCTACTTCGCCGACTACGCGGGTATCCGCTGGGCGGTCTTCATGATGGGCGAGTACGGCGGCATGATCGCGGCCAGCCTGTTCGGCGCCGCGATGTTCCTCGGAGGTTTCCGGCTGTTGCCGGGCGCATGGGGTGTGGTTGCGTTCATCGCCGTGGGTGCGGTCCTGATGACCATCATCATGTGGATGAAGTGGACCTTCCCGCGTCTGAGGCAAGACCAGCTCATGACGTTTTGCTGGACCATCCTCACGCCCATCGCCATCGTCCAACTCTTCGCTGCGGGGGTGATCGCCGCATGGCTGTAGACGAGAACCGGTTCCCGGTCCCGGAGACCGTATCCGATGAGTACGCGCCCGGCGTGAAAGGCTTCATGCAAGGTGCTCGCTCATTGCTCACGGGACTGGGCATCACCGCAAGCGCGTCCACGCGCAAGCCCATAACCGTGCGCTATCCACAGGAGAAGTTGACGGTCAGCGATCGCTGGCGCGGCGCGCTGCATCTCAAAGGAGCGCTAGGCACAGATGCCATCGATCTTGTCTCGGCGCCTCCGCATGAGTACAACGCCAAGATCGACGGGCTGTACCGCAACGATCGCCTCTCGCCGTGCACGGGCAGCTGCCCCGCGAACGTCGACGCGCGCGGCCAGGCGTTCCTGATCGCAGACGGGCGCATCCCCGAGGCGTACGAGCTCGTGCGGGAGCGCAATATCCTGCCGGGCGTGCTGGGCCGCATCTGCCACCATCCCTGCGAGTCGGCCTGTCGACGCAACCGCTACGACGAGCCCATCTCGATCCGTCTGCTGCACCGTTTCGCGTACGAGGAGTACCGCAAGGTGGCGGCCGAACGCATCAAGCCTCTGCCGCAGACGCGTGACCAGCGTGTGGCCATCATCGGCTCCGGGCCTTCAGGGCTGGCTGCTGCCTACGACCTGATGACTCTGGGCTACACAGTCACTATGTACGAGCGAGAAGCGCAGCCCGGCGGCGCACTGTCCACGGGCGTGCCGTCCTACCGCCTCCCCCGCGACGTCCTCTACGGCGAGATCGCCGATCTTGTCGCACTCGGTCTGGACCTTCGTTGCGAGACCGAGGTGGGCAAAGACGTCATGCTCTCCAGCATCATGCGCGAGAACGACGCGGTGCTTCTTGCGGTAGGACTCCAAGACAGCCGCATCCTGCCATTGCCGGGAACCGATGCCGAGGGTGTCATCGGCGCCCTCGAGTTCTTGTGGGCGGCCAACAACCTGGGTGACGCCGGCGTCAAGGGCAAGCGCCTGCTGGTCATCGGTGGCGGCAACGTCGCGGTGGACGTCGCGCGTTGTGCGCTGCGCGTGGGCGCCACCGAGGTTCGGCTTTCATGCCTGGAGTCCGACCAGGAGATGCCGTGTCATCCCTGGGAGATCGAAGAGGCCGTCGACGAAGGCGTCATCGCGATGTGCTCGATGGGGCCTGTCGAGGTGCTCTCAAAAGACAACCAGGTCACCGGCATGCGTATGAGGCCGTGTCTCTCGGTGTTCGATGAGACCGGCCGGTTCGCGCCGACCTACGGCGAGGACACCCAAGACATCGAGACCGACGTCGTGGTCTTCGCCATCGGTCAGGCGGCTCGGCTGGACAGCCTGGTGAGCGGCACCGATCTGCTCGTCTCGGGCAGGGGTCAGCTTGTGGTGGACGGCGCTGACGGCACCACATCGGTGCCCGGTGTGTTCGCGTGCGGCGAGGTCGTCACCGGTCCCGGTAGCGCCATCAACTCCGTGGCCACCGGGCACGAGGCCGCCACGTCCATCCACCGCCAGCTCGAGGGGCGTTCGCTTACCGAGGGTCGCATCGCCCGCCCCGTGCCTGTGTACGAGAAGTACGCTCCTGTGGACATGGAGTACGTGGAGCCGGAGCGCAGAAGGGCTGTCGTGACACTGGCGGATCCCGATGAACGGGCCACCGACTTCCGTCCGGTGGAGTCCGGACTCACCAAAGAGCAGGCCATGGCCGAGGCGGCCCGCTGCCTTCGCTGCGAATCCGAGGTCTGCGTGGGGTGTACGTTCTGCGCGCGGACCTGCCCGGACTTCGCCATCCAAGTGGAGCGCACCGACCAACCCGGTGCCCGCTGCCTCACCACATACGAGCTGGACCTCACGAAGTGCTGCTTCTGCGGTCTCTGCGCCGAGCAGTGCCCCACCGGAGCGCTGCAGCATACGGGACAGTACGAGCTGTCGTTCTACCATCGGGACCTCATGACCTTCGACAAGGGGGAGATGTTGCGCAGCGAACAGGGAAGTCGCGCGACGGGACTGGATGGGATCACGTCACCCGTCTGTCCGGCACCTCGTACAGAGCCGGGTGAGCGCCCATGAGTCCCACCATCGCCTTCTGGGCCGTGATCGTGCTGCTCACGTCGGGAGCCCTCGGTGTCGTGCTGTCACGCGAGGCAATGCGGCTGACGCTTTCATTCGGGGTGTTCTTGCTGGGCGTCGCAGCCAGCTTCCTCTACTTCGGCCTCGCGTTCCTGGCTGTGGCACAGCTGTTCGTCTATGTGGGTGGAGTGCTCATCCTGGTCCTCTTCGCGCTCATGATGGTGCGCCGGGGCGATGGGGACAGGCTGGTGATGGAGGTCCGCTGGGACTGGGCCGCCGCGGTGACCGCGTCCGCGGTCACGGTGCTCATCGTCACCGTCCTGGCACCCGAATTCGCATCCATGGTCCCTGCACCGGGCGCCGCAGACGGCGGCGCGATGGCCTCTGTCCTGTTGGGCCGCTATCTTCCGGCCTTCGAGATCGCGGGTGCGCTCCTGCTTGTCGCGGTCCTTGCGGTGCTCGTCATCGTGGGCAGGGGGGATGAGCGATGAGCATCCTTGTCGCGTGTGCTTTCGTCTTCGGTGCCGGTCTGTTCGTGGTGCTCTCGCGTAAAGACGTCATCGGCGTCCTCATAGGTCTGGAGCTCATGCTGGGCGGGGCGAACGTCTTGCTGGTCACCCTGGCTACCGTGGGCGGCCAAGACGCCTCCACTACCCAGTCGTTGGGACTCATGGTCCTGGTCATGGCCGCTGCCGAGGCCGCGGTAGGGCTTGCGCTGCTCATCGCGGCGTTCAAGCGCACCGGTCGCTCGCAAGTCGGGGAGTTCGGGGAGGTGACCGGCTGATGTCACAGCTTCTACAACAGCCCTGGATCGCAGTGGCAGCTCCGGCCGTCATCGCCCTTGCTATCGCCTTCGCGGGTCGTCGTGCAGTGCCCGTGACGCGCTGGTTCGCGCTTATCGGCCCCGCACTGGTGCTGGTCACCGGAGTCGCCGGACTGTCCGCCCACACCAGCGCGCCGGTCGTCTCGGCGTCCTGGCTCTCTCAGGGAGCGAGCTCCATCGCGGTGGGTGCTTCGGTCGATGCGCTGGCCGCCATCATGCTGGTGGTCGTCGGTGTCGTCTCGGCCTCGGTCGTGCTGTTCTCCATAGGCTATATGGCCGAGGATCCCGCTCAGGCTAGGTACTTCGCGCTTCTCTCGCTGTTCAGTGCGGCGATGACGGGACTTGTCGTCTCCACCACGCTGGTCGGCCTGTTCGCGGCATGGGAGGTCGTCGGCGCCTGCAGCTACCTGCTCATCGGGTTCTGGTATCACAAGCCGTCGGCTGCAAACGCCGCGATGAAGGCGTTCATCGTCACGCGTGTGGGCGACGTCGGATTCCTGCTGGGGATCGCGCTGCTGTGGTCTAGCACCGGGACGGCTGATATCGCCCTCATCGGAGCCGGCGTCACGGCGCTTTCGGGCAGCGTCGTCACCGCTGCCGCCCTGCTGCTGTTTGCGGGCGCGGCGGGCAAGTCCGCGCAGTTCCCGCTGCATATCTGGCTTCCCGAGGCGATGGAAGGCCCCACACCGGTGTCGGCCCTCATCCACGCGGCCACCATGGTCGCCGCGGGCGTGTTCCTGGTGGCACGCATGTGGCCGGTGTTCGCCGCCTCGGAACTCACCTTGCACATCATGCTCTGGATCGGCCTTGTGACCGCGGTCGGCGCCGCCGCCGCGGCCATCGCGCAGCGCGACATCAAGCGCGTGCTCGCTTACTCCACCATCAGTCAGCTTGGCTTCATGTTCGCCGCTTTGGGGGCCGGGTCGTGGCAGATCGCGATGTTCCACCTTGTGACCCACGCGGCTTTCAAAGCGCTGCTCTTCCTGGGATCCGGTAGCGTCATCCACGCCGCCGGTACGCAGGACCTTCACGAGATGGGCGGACTGCGCAAGCATATGCCGGTCACCACCGTCACATGGGTGCTGGGTGCTGGAGCGCTGGCCGGGATACCGCCTTTGGCCGGCTTTTTCTCCAAAGACGGCATCATCCACGCGGTGACCGTTGCATCGCCTGTCGCGGGCGGACTCCTGGTGCTGGCAAGTCTGATGACCGCGTTCTATATCACTCGCGCAACCGTCCTGGCGTTCGGCGGGCAGTTCCGCGGGCAGGGTCATCCGCATGAATCGCCGCTGAGCATGACCCTTCCGCTGATGGTTCTTGCCTTGGGCGCTGTGGGTCTGGGCTTTGCCGGCGAGTGGCTCGCAGAGCTGTTGGGCGGGCACGCCGGACTCGATTCTATGGTGGCGGTCGTCTCGGCACTGGTGGCTGTGACCGGTGTGGCGGCGGGCTGGATGGTCTACAGACGGGGCCCTGCCTCCGATGTCGCGCTCAAAGGGCGTCTGGGCGGCGCATACCCGGCCATGGTTTCGGCTTTCGGCGTCGATGCGCTTCTAGTCGCGATCTTCGTGACACCCGCGCGCTCTCTTTCCGAGAAGATCTATCGCCGAGCAGACCGCGGTCTGATCGATGGGATAGTGAACGGCATCGCCAGGCTCACGGTGGGCCTCGGCCGCGTGTCGACGTCGCTCCAAACCGGCCAGATCGATCTTGGCGCTGCCCTGGTAGCCGCGGGTGTGGTCGTGCTCACTGCACTTGTCATCGGATGGGGAGGGAGGTAGAGATGGGCGTACTGTTCCCGGTTCTTCTTCCTCTTGTGGGTGTGATCGTGGTGGTTCTCTTCGGCCGGGGAGACCGCTCCCGGTCGAGGTTGCTGGCTTCGATCTTCGCCCTGGCTACGTTCATTGTGACGCTGTATCTGGCCGTCGCTTTGCACGACGGTGGCCCGGATGCCCTGAGATGGGGTATCGAAGCCGCGATCCCCGGCACCGGGTTTGTGATGCTGGCGGTAGACGGTTTGTCGCTGCCATTGGTGATACTGACCGGATTCCTCACCTGTCTTGCCATCTTGAGCTCCTGGGAGGTAGGGGAGAGCCCGACGGCTCACCACGCCTTGCTGCTGGGGCTCGAGGCGGCTGTGATGGCGGTCTTCCTCGCCGACAATCTCATCTTGTTCTACGTGGCGTGGGAGGCCGTGCTGATCCCGATGTTCTTCCTGATCTCGGTATGGGGTCATGAGAACCGTCGAGCGGCCGCGTTGAAGTTCTTCATCTACACGTTCGCGGGCTCAGCCTTGATGCTCATCGGCATCATCGTCCTTGCCCGCTCAGTGCAGACCCTCACGATCGTGGGCGGGGTAGGCACTGCGGACCCGGCGAGCCAGAGTCTTGTGTTCTGGCTCCTTGCCGCAGGTCTGCTGGTCAAAGTCCCGGTGGTCCCCCTGCACACGTGGCTTCCTGACGCACATGTCGAGGCGCCCACGGCGGGCTCGATCATGCTTGCAGGAGTGCTGCTCAAGATGGGCGGCTACGGCCTGTTGCGCGTGGCGCTCCCGGCCGCACCCGAGGCATTCTCGGCAGCAGCTCCCGTCCTTGCGGTCCTTGGTGGCATCGGCATCGTGTACGGTGCGGTGCTCGCCCTCGGTCAGAGCGACCTCAAGCGGCTGGTGGCGTACTCGTCTGTAGCGCATATGGGATTCATGCTGCTGGCCATCTCCGCCGGTACCAGTGCCGGGATAGGGGCCGCGATGCTCATCATGGTGAGTCACGGTCTTGTCTCCGGTCTGTCGTTCTTCCTCGTCGGTGCGGTGTACCAACGAACCCACACGCGGGAGATCGCGCGCTTCGGCGGCCTTGGCTCGAAGATCCCTGTCTTTGGAGGCGTGTTCGTGTTCGCCGCGCTCGCAAGTCTGGGACTGCCAGGGCTTTCAGGGTTCCCGGGTGAGCTCCTCAGCGTCTTGGAGGGCTTCAGTCGCTTCGGCTGGTGGATAGCCCCAGTGGGAGTGGGGGTCGTTCTGGCCGCCGCTTACAACCTGTACGCGGTACGTGCTGTCGCTCATGGCACCCTGGCGCCGGAGTGGACCGATATCGCCGACCTCTCTACACGCGAACGCATCATAGCCGCGGCTTTCATAGTGCCCATCGTGTTTCTCGGCCTATGGCCTGCGACGGTGCTTTCGCTCACCGACCCGGTCAGTAAAGTGCTTGCGTTGACCATGGGAGGTGGCCAGTAGATGGAGAACGTGACACCGATATCGCTGTGGATCCCTGCTGCGATCGTCGTCGCTGGTATCGTACTCGGTCTTCTTGCGGACGCCTTGAGGCGTCGTGCCGCGGGAGCCGGCATCATCGCCGCGTCGCTTATGGCTGCCTTCGCCGTGTGCGGTTGGACCGGCCTTACGCTCACTCCCGCCCCGCTGCTGGATGTGACGTTCGTGAGCGGCGGGGTCTTGTCTGTTGCGGCATCAGTCGTCTATCTCATCGCCGCGCTCTCCGTGCTTTCGGGATGGAAGCAGGTGGCCTCCACGCATCGTGGTGTCACCATAGCGGCCATCACAGCGTTCAGCGCGCTTGGCATACACGTCTTGATATCCTCGCTCGATCTGCTCACGACGATCCTCGTCTTGGAGACGATAGCGATCGCGGGATACGCACTGGTCAGTGCTGCGGGCGGTCGACGTGCCGATGAGGCCGCTTTGCGCTACTTCGTCCAGGGCGGAGTAGCGACCGGCTTCACGCTGCTGGGACTTGCAGTCCTCTACGGCGTCTTCGGCTCCACGAACTACCTCGATCTTTACAACGCTCTCGACGGCGGGTCCCGGGTGGCGGCCCTTGGCATGGTGCTGATCCTCTCGGCGTTCGCATTCAAACTGGGAGCCGCGCCGTTCCATACCTGGGCACCGGATGTCTACGAGGTCACAGAGCCTTCCACGGCGGCCTTCCTGGCGTCTGCGCCCAAGATCGGCGCTCTCATGGCCTTGCTCATGGTGTTCCCGGCCGGTCTGTTCAACGCTCAGCGCTTTCCCTCCGGGACAACGGCTATCGCTGTGGTGGCTGCTGCATCCATAGTCATCGGCAACCTCGGTGGCCTTCGTCAGAGCTCGCTGACCAGGATGTTGGGTTACTCGGGCGTTGCCCAGGTGGGTTACGGGCTCATCGGGCTTGTATCAGGAGTCATAGGGTACGAGGAGACCGCCATCTTCGCGGTCACATATGCTCTGGGAGTAGCCGCTGCGTTCTTCGCGGTCGCGGCTATACGTGAGCGACGTCCTCAGTGGGACGGGAGCATCTCGGGGCTGGCCGGACTGGCCGCCGAGGCGCCGGTCCTGGCTGCATCGATGGTGGTCGCGGTGCTGTCTTTGACGGGGATACCGCTCTTCGTGGGCTTCTGGGGCAAGCTCCTGGTGTTCACATCCGCGATATCAGCAGGGCTTACGTGGCTGGCGGTGGTCGGCGTGCTCGGCTCGGTGGTCTCCTTCGGGTACTACGGCAAGGTCTTGATCGCCATGTACGCGCCCGGCACAACGTCCCCGGGAGAGATCTCAGAGCCGTCGGGGAGTGGAGTGTCGTCAGCCTCGGTTGTCGCAGTGATAGCCGCGCTGCTTGTAGTAGTAGGTGGCGCGGGACCGTTGATCACCGGCATCAGTGAGGTCCTGAGGCTGTTCACGCTCTAGAGAAGATACATGGCTGACACCTTGTCACGGTCGGTTCATGCATCGACCCGCCTAGTTCCATGGGCTTCCATATGCATGAGATGTCATTCACAAAGTCCTTGATTCGCGTTCACTTCGTGTTAGAATGCGGTAAGGATTGCTTCGGCAATTTCCTTACCCCTGAGCCTCAAGGTGCCGGCCTTGGGGCTCCCTTATTCGTTCGCATCGGTTTTGTGTGGACTGACCCTCAAGTGGCAGGTCCATTCAACCGATAAATGACCCATGATAATCTCAGACGAGCAGGTCCGCCTGGCTGTGGAATACCTGCAGACACAAGATGTATATGCCGCTACCGAGATAGTCCGCCGTGCGGACGAGGCGACCGCATTGATTCTGCGCAGGGTTGCAGACGCTCTGTGCGAGTTGCCGGACGTGCGGGCTGAGCGCGTCGCGGAAGCACGCGAGCTGCTTGCCGGAACGATGCCGTCAACGCAGGTTGTAGCGGACAAGCTCATAGGCAGGGTCCTCTCGGACTCCATCCGCTGATCGGCGTGTGGCGATGTCATCGGGAGACGGCGCAGCAGCGTCGTCTCTTCTGTTACGATTCTACAGTTGTGACCCTCGGACTTCACTGATCAAAGGACGGTTGCACAGCATGTCACGTCCGTTTTCACGACGCGCTATCACGGTCCTCATGGACCTGCTGGTCGGCGTCGCACTCGTTCTGACGGTGGGTATCGTCGTCACGTTCTTCGGGGCGCTCTCGTCCACGGAACTAGGGGGCCGACTGGTCGCTATCACGTCCGCTGTGACGCTCCCACTCGGGCTTCCGGTGTGGAAGACGCCGTATGCAGGGGTCATCCAGGCCGACAGCGCATCGACTGTGGGGATCGTTCTTGTGGTGGAGTGGCTCCTCAGCAACATCAGACGCCACAGCGCGTAGGCACTGGTTGTCTGCCTGCTGTTGGGGCAACATAGATACAGTAGAACCGAGACCGGGGGGCAATAGTGCCGTACTCGCGTGAACGGATCGGCGAGATACTGATCAGGGGCGGTCTTATCACCCCGGAGCAGCTCGATGAGGCTCTTGCCCGTCAGCGCGCCGAGGGGGGCAAGCTGGGGCAGATTCTGGTGCGTACGCTCGTTCTCACCGAGGAGGACATCGGTCGCACTCTTGCAGAGCAGAAGGGCTACCCGTTCATCAGCCTGACGGTATACGCAGTGGACCGCAGTGCCGTCTCCATGATCCCCGAGCGCATCGCACGTCGCCGCCTCGTGCTCCCTGTGGGCTTTGACGGCACATCGATCGTCCTTGCGATGGCCGATCCTTTGGACATCGAAGCCATCGACGACGTCAAGCTGCAGACCGGCATGAGCGTGAACCCCGTCGTTGCAAGCGCCACGCAGATCCAGTACGCGATCGACAAGTACATCGCTTCAGCCGATGCCGTTCAAGACATCTTGCTCGCTGACGACGAGCCGGTTCCTGATGAGGTCCTGACCGGCGACGAAGATGTGCCCATCGTCCGGCTGGTCAACCAGCTCATTCGCGAAGGCGTGGCCGATGACGCTAGCGACATCCATATCGAACCCAGCGACAAGGGCGTCCGTATCCGCTACAGGATCGACGGTGTCTTGCATGAAGTGATGCAGCTGCCACTGAGTGCCAAAGCCGGCCTGATAAGTCGTATCAAGGTCATGGCCGACATGGACATCGCTGAGCGGCGCAGGCCGCAGGATGGTCGCATCGCGGTCATGGTCGACGGGCGCGCTATCGACTTCCGGGTCGCAACGCTTCCCACGCCGCAAGGTGAGAGCATCGTCATCCGGATACTCAATCAGGATGACCGCGTTCACAGCCTTGAGGACCTTGGCATGTCGGCGACCCATTTGGAGATCGTCCAGCGTTTCCTGTCCCGTCCCTACGGTGCTGTCCTCGTGTCAGGACCGACAGGTTCGGGCAAGACGACCTCGCTTTACGCCGGCCTTCTGATGCTCAACGAGGAGTCGCGCAAGATCATCACCATCGAGGACCCCATCGAGTATCAGATCGGCGGGATAACCCAAATGGCGGTCAACCCCGGCATAGGGCTGTCCTTCTCGCGCCTGCTGCGCACGGTTCTACGCTCGGATCCCGATATCGTTCTTGTGGGTGAGATCAGAGATCCGGAGACCGCGGAGATCGCCATCAGGGCGGCGTTGACCGGACATCTGATGCTCTCCTCGATACACACCAATGATGCCCCCTCTACGCTGACCCGACTGGTGGACATGGAGGTGGCTCCGTATGTGACAAGCTCTGCACTGGTGGGAGTCATCGCCCAGCGTCTTGCGCGGCGGCTGTGTCCGGCCTGCAAGAAGAAGGTCCGCACAAGCAAGGCTCAGCTCGAAGCGATCGGCTTTTCTGCCGAAGAGGCTGCCACGGTCAAACCGTACGGGCCCGTTGGCTGCGATGAGTGCTTCGGCACGGGCTACCGGGGACGCATCGGTCTGTTCGAGATAATGGAGATGACCGATGACGTGCGGCGCCTCTTCTTGAAGCAGGCACCGTCGGAGCAGCTGCGCGATGCAGCGCTTGCCAATGGCATGCAGACCATGCGTCGCGACGCGCTGGACAAGGTGGCACAGGGTGTCACGAGCATCGACGAGATCGAACGCGTCGTCTTCTGATCTGTTCGCTGTTGGAAGGGAGTCCGGGCATGTTTGACGCTACACGTGAGCCCCGAGCGATCGTGTTGGTCCTTGACAGCGTGGGCGCCGGTGAGCTTCCTGACGCCGCAGAGTATGGCGACACCGGGGCTAACACTCTGGGTAACACCGCGCGCGCCGTTGGGGGTCTTAAGATGCCCAATCTTGGCGCCATGGGTCTGGGGAACATCACTCAGATAGCGGGTGTCGCTTCTTCCAAGGCTCCGACGGCGTCATGGGGCAGAAATGCCGAGCGATCCGCTGGCAAAGACACCACCACCGGACACTGGGAGATGATGGGCCTGGTGCTCAAACAGGCGTTTCCCACGTACCCCGACGGGTTTCCCTCAGATGTGCTGGATGAGTTCATCTCAAAGACCGGCGTGCCCGGCGTGCTGGGCAATTACGCTGCCAGCGGTACTGTCATCATCCAGGATCTGGGCGACGAACATGTCGCCACCGGCAAGCCCATCGTGTACACCTCGGCTGACTCGGTCTTCCAGGTCGCATGTCACGAAGAGGCGTTCGGCCTTGAACGGCTCTACGAGGTATGCGCCATAGCCCGCGAGGTGTTCCAGGGAGACCACTGCGTAGGACGGGTGATCGCGCGTCCGTTCATAGGCCCTGACGCGGACGGTCAGTACACCCGTACCCACCGCCGCAAGGACTACGCCGTGAAGCCCTTCGAGCCGACGGTCCTGGACCTGCTTCAGGACTCAGGTGTGGACGTGTTCGGAGTGGGCAAGATCGGCGACATCTTCGACTGGCAGGCGGTGACATCCTCGCCGCATGTCACGGACAACATGGACGGCTTCACCAGGCTGGTGGATGAGGTGCGCAGACCCGAGCAGGGCTTTGTCTTCGCAAACCTTGTGGATTTCGACATGTTGTGGGGACATCGCAACGACGCGGCCGGCTACGCGGGCGGCCTTGAAGCGGTGGACGCTCGCATCCCTGAGCTGCTCGACGCCATGGTCGATGGCGACCTGCTGATCATCACGGCGGATCACGGCTGTGATCCCACGATGCCATCCACCGATCACAGTCGGGAGTACACGCCGTTGATCGTGAAAGTCAAAGGCGTCGACCGCGGCGTGGATCTTGGCATACGAGCGACGTTCGCCGATATCGGCGAGACGGTCCTGGACTTCTACGGACTCCCCAACAGCTGCGGACGAGGCACCTCGTTCCTCCCGGAGGTGACCGGAGCATGAGGTCCCTTCTCGAGCTGATCGAGCTCAAGCGCGATGGGGGAGTGCATACCGATGACGAGCTGAAACGACTGGTCGATGCATTCGTCGAAGGCGAGATGCCCGACTACCAGATGTCCGCCTGGCTCATGGCGGCGTACCTTAACGGTCTTTCAAGCGAAGAGACGGCGGCGCTTACCCGTGCGATGACGGCATCGGGACGGGTTGTGGATCTCTCGGAGGTGCCCGGTATCAAGGTGGACAAGCATTCCACCGGCGGTGTCGGGGATACCACCACGATGGTCCTGGCTCCGCTGGTGGCCAGTTGCGGCGTTCCGGTGGCCAAGATGAGTGGCCGGGGACTGGGCCACACGGGCGGAACGCTCGACAAGCTGGAGTCCATTCCGGGTTTCTCGGTCAGCCTTGATCCTGTCCGCTTCGTGGAGCAGGTCAAAGAGATCGGTGTGGCGGTGATCGCCCAGAGCGCGGATGTGGACCCGGCTGACAAGAAGATGTACGCGTTGCGCGATGTGACCGGTACGGTGCCTTCGATACCCCTCATCGTGAGCTCGATCATCAGCAAGAAGATCGCCGGTGGAGCAGATGCCATGGTCCTCGACGTGAAAGTGGGCTCTGGCTCGTTCATGAAGACCGAGTCCGATGCGCGGGAACTCGCTGCGGAGCTGACTCGCGTTGGTGAGCTCATGGGCCGCACCGTGGTCTGCGTCATGACCGATATGGACCAGCCTCTGGGTCGCGCCGTCGGTAACGCTCTGGAGGTCCGAGAAGCCATCGATACGCTGCGCGGTGAAGGCCCCGCCGACCTCACGGAGCTGTGCCTCTGCCTGGGATCCAAGATGCTAGTGCTAGGTGGAGTGGCTGTCGACCAGGTCGAGGCGCGGACGGCGCTGCTGACCTCGATCGCAAGTGGTCGGGCGCTTGAGACCTTTCGTGCCTGGGTGTCTGCCCAGGGCGGGAACGCCCTTGTGACAGAGGATCCAAGCCTGCTGCCTGTCGCTCCCATCACCCACGCCGTGCTCGCGCAGGACGACGGATACGTGGCCGGGTTCGACGCGGAAGGCGTGGGCAGGGCCGCGATGGCGCTTGGCGCGGGCAGAGCACGTCAGGAAGACGACATCGATCTTGGCGCAGGCCTCGTCATGGCTCACCGGGTAGGTGACCGTGTCATGAAGGGCGACACCATCGCTACGCTGTACACGAGCGACGCCGGACGTCTTGAAGAAGCCGAGCAGCGCTTCGTGGATGCGTTCCGGTTGAGCGAGGAGCCGGTGCAGGCGCTTCCGTTGTTCCACGAGGTGTGACCCGGTGGGGCGCCGCGGGGACATGCGACCGCAGCAGGCGACCCAGCTGGTCGTCGGACATGCCAACCCGGACTTCGACGCCTACGGGTCCATGATCGCCGCCACGAAGCTCTACAGCGGGGCGCAGGCGGTCTATCTGGGCAGCCAGAACGCCAACGTGCGCGACTTCCACAACCTCCATGAGGACTTCCTGGACTTCATCGACGTGAAGGCGCTCGACCCTGACAGCGTCGAGCGTGTGATCGTGGTGGACACGCATGACCCCGGGCGCATCGGACCCATCGGCCGGATCGTCACGCATCCTGACGTCCACGTGGTCATCTACGACCATCATCCAAAGGCCCAAGGCGACCTCGTGGTGGCAGATGACCACTCAATGGATGTCGGTGCGACCACTTCCATACTGGTCCACGAGATACGACAGCGCGGTATCGAGATCACGCCGCTTGAAGCCAGCGCGATGCTTCTGGGTATCCATGAGGACACCGGTTCGCTCACATATCCCAACACGACCGCATACGATGCCGAGGCCGTGGTGTTTTTGATGGCGGCGGGTGCCGACCTTGAGGTCGTCAGCCGTTTTCTTGCGCGCGCGCTCACCCCCGGCCAGCGGGACCTGCTCGAAGCGGTGCTGGATTCACTGCAGGTCTGGGACGTCCATGGCCAGGAGATCGCCGTAGGGACCGCGATAGCCGACGAGTATGTCGACTCGGCCAGCGTCCTCACGCACTACATCTGCGAGGATCTTGGCTACCGGGTGGCGGTGGCCGTCGTCCGGATGCCCGAGCGATTGCACATCGTGGGCAGGTCCAGGATCGCCGAGATAGACATCGGAGCGGTCCTCGAGCGCCTTGGGGGTGGAGGACACCCGCAGGCGGCTTCTGCTGCTTTGAAGGAGGGGACTCCCGAAGAGGTGTTGATCCGGCTGCGTGAAGCACTGGAGCTGGAGGTGCCCGCGCCGCTGTCCGCCCTGGACATCATGAGCTCACCCGTCCGGACCATCGGACCCGCCACCACCATGGCGCAGGCCGGCGATTTGATGGCGACCTGGGGTCACGGCGGAATGCCGGTCGTCGAGGGCGGCCGATTGCTCGGGTTGGTGACCCGCAAAGACGTGGACAAGGCGGTCCGACACGGCCTGGAGCATGCTCCCGTGACCGGGTTCATGGCCCGGGATCCGCGTGTCGTCTCCTCCGGGGCCAGCCTGGCCGATCTTGAGCGACTCCTGGTCCGCTCGGGAATAGGGCGCGTGCCGGTTGTGGAGCAAGGCGAGCTTATCGGCATCGTCACGCGCAAGGACTTCTTGAGAGCGGAGCACGGCGAAGCGTACCTTGATCGCGGCATCACACACGCGCGGGACGAGGCGTCACAGCGGTTCATGGCCTCTGTCCGGCACTTGCTGCCGGCGGCCGCCCGTGAGGCGGTGCAGACACTGGGGCGACTGGCTGACGAGCAGGGGCTGCGCGCGCACGTGGTCGGGGGTTTTGTCCGTGACATGCTCCTGGGCCGGCCCAATCTCGACATCGATGTCGTCATCGAGGGTGACGGACTGGAGTTCGCGCAGAGCGTGGCAAGCGCCATGGGCGCGCGCGTGCGCATCCACAGGCGGTTCGGGACCGCCGTGCTTGTGTTGAGCAAGACGCTCCACGTGGACATCACCAGCGCCAGGACCGAGTACTACACCCGGCCGGGAGCGCTTCCCACAGTCGAGCGTTCATCTTTACGACAGGACCTGTTCCGCAGGGACTTCTCGGTCAACGCGATGGCCGCTTGCATGAACCCGGACTGCTTCGGCATCATCGCCGATCCTTTCGGCGGTCTTCATGATCTTGAGCGAGGAGTCATCCGCACGCTTCACTCGCTCTCGTTCGTCGAGGACCCCACACGTGTGCTCAGGGCCGCGCGCTTCGAGCGGCGCTATGGTTTCACCATCGACCCTTCCACTGAGGCGCTCCTGCGCCAGGCGGTGGACATGCAGATGCTCGATGAGGTGAGCGGCGCGCGGATCCGAGAGGAGATACTGGACATCATCGACGAGGAGTCGGTGGCCCCCATCATGCGTCGGCTTCACGCGCTGGGAGCGTTGGAGCTGCTGCTGCCGGATGGCAGCAGCGCGAAACAGGTCCTCGACGAGCTTGCCCTCACAGAGATCGCGTTCCTCGCCCTGGCAGACTCCTTCCCGACGCCTCCTCGGCGACGCATCGCGCTGCTGGTCCCGTTCGCAGCCTCTGTGACAAGGCCCGTTGCCGAGCACTGGGCGCACTGGCTGCGTTTTGGCAGGGAGTACGGAACACCCATCCTGCTGGCCGCCGAGAAGCGCCAGGCCCTGCTCTCGCGTCTGCGCGACCGGCGGGGGATGCGTGACAGCAGGCTCTACACGCTGCTCTCGGACCTGCCCGCCGAGACGCTCATCTACATCTGGGCTGTGAGCGACACAACGGGACGCGAGCGCGTGGAGCGCTACGTGAACGTGCTGTCGCAGATCCAGACCGCGGTGTCGGGGGACGATCTGGTCGAGTTGGGGCTCACGCCCGGACCACGCTTCTCTGGTATCCTTGGCCAAGCTCTCTCTGACAGGCTGGACGGACGCGCCGTCGGCCGTCAGGCTGAACTCACGAACCTACGCCGTCTTGTGCGCAAGAACTCGAACGGCTGACCCGAAAGGCACCACACCCATGTCTGACGTCGTGATACGTATCCTGATGTTCGCCATCGCTATACCCTCCATCGTCTTCCACGAGGTCGCACACGGCTATGTCGCGTTTCGGCTTGGGGATCCTACCGCCAAGTCCCGGGGCCGCCTGTCGCTCAACCCCATAAAGCATGTGGACCCGTTCGGGACCGTCCTGCTGCCGCTTCTGCTCCTCGCCGGAGGGCTGCCTCCGTTCGGTTACGCCAAGCCCGTGCCCATCAACCCCGGCTACTTCAAGGACTACCGGAAAGGGATGCTCATGACGGGCCTTGCCGGCCCGGCCACCAACCTGATTCTGGCTAGCTTCGCCGGACTGCTCACCAGGGCACTGGGACTCTTCATGGATCTGACCGGAGCCGCCGCGGGCGGCGTGCTGGATTGGCTGTGGATCGCGTTCTTCCTGGTGGCCTATTTCAATCTCGTCCTCATGTTCTTCAACCTCATACCGATCCCGCCTCTGGATGGCTCACGGGTGCTCCCCGTGTTCCTGAGCGACGAGGCGCTGTATCGTTATCACCGCTTCGAGCGGTACGGCATCCTGATCGTCTTCGGCTCGCTGCTCATCTTGCCCCAGCTCTTCAATATCGACGTCGTGGGCGCCTATCTCGATTGGACCGTTGACCCTATCTTGCAGCTGCTCACGGGCGCATCGTTCGGCTAGCGTTACCGGCATGCATCGTAGGATTGCTGCGGTATGATACTGACCGACCCGTTCCAGACCGAGGAGATCGTTCCGCACATGACTAAGAAGCGCGTGCTTACCGGGTATCGTCCCACCGGCCGTCTCACACTGGGCCATTGGTTTGGCAACCTCATGAACATGCGGGAGCTTCAGGAAGCGTATGAAGCCTTCTACTTCGTGGCCGACTGGCACGCGCTGACTTCTGATTGGGCTGACACGTCTTCGGTCCGCAAGTTCACCGAAGAGATGGTGCTTGACTGGGTGGCCGCCGGTATCGACCCCGCGAAGGCGACGATCTATCGCCAGTCTGATGTTCCGGAAGTGGCTGAACTCACGATGTATCTGGCCATGGCCACACCCATGGCGTGGCTTGAGCGGGTTCCCAGCTACAAAGAGCAGCGGGAGCAGATAACCGACAAAGACCTCAGCAACGCGGGCTTTTTCATGTACCCGTTGATGATGGCAGCCGACATCCTGTTGGTACGCGGAGACGTGGTACCGGTAGGAGAGGACCAGCTGCCGCATCTTGAGCTCACCCGGGAGATAACCCGCCGCTTCAACAACACATACGGAGACCTTCTCACCGAGCCCGCGGCCATCATCGCGAAGCAGGGCGCACGTGTTCCCGGCACCGACGGCAGGAAGATGTCGAAGTCCTACGGCAACGCGATATACCTCTCGGACACCGACGATGAGACCAGCAAGAAGGTCATGAGCATGGTGACCGATCCGGCCCGCAAGCTGAAGACCGACCCCGGTGACCCGGATATCTGCCCGCTCCATCAGATCCATAAGCTCGTGGGACAGCCCGAAGACGTGGCCGAGTTCGACAGGTGCTGTCGCGTCGCGGAATGCGGCTGCGTCGCGCACAAGCGCAAGCTCGTGGAGGATCTCAACGACTACCTCGCTTCGTTCAGGCAGCGACGGCTGGAGCTTGCGGCTTCCCCTGACTATGCCTGGGAAGTGCTGACCGATGGCGCTGAACGTGTCAGTCCGGTCGTCGACGATCTGATGTCGGACGTCCGCAGGGCCCTTCATATCACCGCCGGCTGACGCGACATGGGTTACACGGTAAAGACGGATATCTTCGAGGGGCCGTTCGACTTGCTCCTTCACCTTGTGGCACGCCAGAAGGTGGACATCGCGGAGCTGTCCATCTCGGAGATCGCCGACCAATACCTCGCTTACGTCGATGGCATGCGTGAGCTCGATCTGGATGTCGCCAGCGACTTCCTGCTCGTGGCGGCGACCCTGCTTGAACTGAAAGCTGCTTCGCTGCTGCCGCAGGACACCATGCCCGAGCTCGATGAGTTCGACGATATGCCGGCCGAGGAGGCGCGTGAGCTGCTGGTCACCCGGCTGCTCGCTTATAAGCAGTTCAAGAACGCGTCTGCCGAGCTGGCTGCCCGCTTCGAGTCCACCTCGCGCATGCACTCACGGGCCGCGGGGCTCGAGGAACGCTTCTTGCGCCTCATGCCGGACTACCTTGAAGGCGTCACGTTGCGCGGGCTTGCCGTGATCTGCGCCGACCTCGTCTACCGACGCGAGGTGTTCTTGCTTGAGGCCGAGCACATCGCCTCTGCGCCCATCAGCCTTGAGGCTCACGTCGAAGGCGTCGCTCGAACCCTGCGCAACCGTGGGCACGCGATGTTCTCGGAGCTCATGGGCGCGGGAGCCACTCGCGAGGAGCTCGTGGTCACCTTCCTGGCCATTCTCGAGCTGTACAAACGGGGCGTGGTCAAGATCACGCAGGACGCACTCTTCGGCGACATCGAGATCGCCAGTATCGAGAAGGAGGACCGATGAGCGATCGGACCGAGGAACTCCGCGGGCCGCTTGAGGCGTTGTTGTTCGTCTCGGACGAGCCCGTGAATGCCATGAGACTCGCCAAGATACTCGAGGTGGGCCAGTCCGAGGTCGAGAAGGCCTTGCGCGAGCTCTCGGATGAGTACGCCGATGAAGAACGAGGCTTCCAGCTGCGCGAGGTCGCGGGTGGTTGGCGCATGTACACCCACCCGGCCCACCATCCGTATATCGAGCAGTTCGTGCTCTCGTGGGACACCCGCCGACTCTCGCAGGCGGCTCTCGAGGCGCTTGCCGTCATCGCGTATCACCAGCCGGTCATGCGTGCGGGCGTCAATGCCGTCCGTGGCGTCAACAGCGAAGCCGTCATCGCGTCGCTTGTCGAGAAGGGGCTTGTCCGTGAGGTCGGTCGGGACAAGAACGCGGGCAACGCGATCTTGTACGGCACCACCAAGGCCTTCCTTGAGAAGTTCAGCTTGAAAGACCTCACGGAGCTGCCGCCACTAGAGGAGTTCGCTCCGGATCCGGATACCGAACGCGCCATCCGTGAACGCCTCAACGCGTTGGACGGTCCTACACTCGAAGATGAACTCGATGCAGACGATGAGGACTGTCTGCAGGAGGACCCGGTTGACGATGACGAATGACGCCCCTCGCGAAGGGGAGCGGCTCCAGAAGTACCTTGCGCGCTGCGGCGTCGCTTCCCGGCGTGCCAGCGAAGAACTGATCTTGGCCGGTCGTGTCTCTATCAACGGCGCGGTGTGCGTCGAGCTTGGAGTCCGCGTCCTGCCCGGTGTCGATGTCGTGACGCTGGATGGCAAGGAGGTCTTGCCGCCCGCGGCCCATGCGTACTACGTGCTGCACAAGCCTGCCGGGTACGTGACGACCATGGATGACCCGCAGGGGCGTCCCACGGTGGTGCAGCTCTTTCCGCCGGACGGCACGCGACTGTTCACGGTGGGACGGCTCGACAAGGACACCACCGGACTGCTTTTGCTGACTGACGACGGAGACTTCGCAAACCGACTCATGCACCCGCGCTATCACGTGAGCAAGACCTACCTTGCGCGCGTCATCGGCTATCCCAGTGACGCGGCTTTGCAGAGGCTGAGGAAGGGCATAGAACTCGACGACGGCATGACCGCGCCCGCGCAGGTCGCGCGGGTGACCCGCGGCGACGGCTGGACCGATGTCCGGATGACCATCTCGGAGGGTCGTAAGCGACAGGTGCGCAGGATGTTCTCGCATATCAGGCACAAGGTCCTCAAGTTGCACCGGGAGCGGTTCGGGCCGCTGAATCTGGGAGACCTGCCTGAAGGTGACGTTCGCGCTCTTGAGCCCGCCGAGGTGGCTGCGCTGCTAGAGGCGGCATCGGCAGAAAGCGAGGCCTAGATGCTCATCGTGGTCACCGGGCCCGCACGCAGCGGGAAGTCCAGGGTTGCCAGCGAGCTCGCGTCATCAAGCGGTAAGCCCGTGGTCGTGGTGGTCGGAGGTCGTGAGACCGACCCCGAGATGGCCCGCAGGATCGCCCAGCACAAGGCGGATCGTCCCGCAGACTGGCGCACGCTTGAGGTGGATGACGCCATCGCGTGGCTCGGTGATGTCACGGATTCCGAGTGTGCGGTGGTCGAGTGCCTGGGCACTCTCGTCTCCCGGATGATGGAAGAGCTTGTGTGGGACGACTCGGATCACGCTTCACTGCAAGCCGAGACCCTTCTCGGCATGAAGGTGGATGAGCTTGTCCGTGGACTGCGGGAGCGCGAGGGCGACACCATCGTCATCTCCAATGAGGTCGCCTGGAGCGTGGTCCCTGCTACGCCGGTAGGGCGGCTGTTTCGAGACGTGCTTGGAAGAGCCACGGCGCGCCTGGTGGACAGCGCTGATGGAGCATGGCTGATCGTCGCCGGTAGGTGCATCGAACTGACCGATAAGCCGCGCACTCTGGCGTGGCAAGACCTGATAGGGGAGAGCAAGTGACCCACGAGACCCGCCTGCAAACCATCGTCGACTCGATCAGCACACCTGATGCGAGCTACGCCACTGATGCATGGACACGCTTGGACAGCCTCACCAAACCGCCGCGGTCCCTTGGCAGGCTCGAGGAGCTGGCCGCACGAATGGCGGTCATACAGCACTGCACCAAACCTGTCGCCGGGCCCATGGCGATCGCGCTGATGGCCGGCGACCACGGCGTGGTAGCCGAGGGCGTCAGCCCGTACCCGCAAGACGTCACCGCTCAGATGGTCGCGAACTTCTCGGCAGGAGGAGCGGCCATCAACCAGCTTGCAGAGCATGTGGGTGCCCGCTTGGTCCTGGTGGACGTCGGCGTGATAGGTGACCTTACGGGGACCGCCGGCGTGCGACACGCCAAGGTCCGGCCCGGAACCCGGAACATGGCGCAGGAGCCGGCGATGACGCGCGAGGAGGTCTCGCAGGCCATGCTCGTGGGCGTCGACCTTGCCGGGGAGCTTGCAAGGGCCGGCGTACGTACGGTCGGCACCGGCGAGATGGGCATCGGGAACACCACTGCCGCCTCGGCCCTCGCTGCGGCCTACGCGGGGCTGGATCCGGCCGATGTCGTGGGCAGGGGAACCGGACTGGATGATGCGGGGGTCGCGCATAAGGCCGAGGTCATCGCTCGCGCGCTCGACGTCAACGCGGTCTC
>JBFHJN010000035.1:0-28208 GCA_041595875.1 Coriobacteriia bacterium | reverse complement strand
GTTGCAGAAAGGCCCCGGCTGGATCGAGTGGACGTCTCTTCCCGGGCCGGAGGGCACGTGTGGGATTGCCGGACACCGGACCACCTACCTTGCGCCGTTCAGACGGATCGATGAGCTGTCCGACGGTGATATCATCGAGTTCTACTCGCCGTATCGCTTGTATCGCTATGAGGTGGAGGAGTCCGTTTCCGTGACTCCGGACCGATCCGACGTTTTGGACGCCGTGGACTACCCGCGGCTGGGTCTGTCCGCATGTCATCCGCCATACAGTGCGCGTTACAGGCTCGTCGTGCTTGCCAGACTTATAGAGGTGCGGCGACTCACCGAGACACCCGATTCGCTCTAGGAGGGCTCATGCGTATTCTCGTCACCGGCGGTGCCGGCTTCATCGGCTCCAATCTTGTGTTCAGCCTGCTCAACGCCGGGCATGACGTGGGGATCATCGACGATCTATCCACGGGCTCCATGGCCAACCTCCATCCGGCTGCCTGGTTCCGTTGCCTCGATATCACTGATCCGGGTCTGGATGCGGCGGTCGCCGACTTCGCCCCTGAGGTCGTCATCCACCTGGCGGCACAGGCGAGCGTGACCGCGTCGCAGCAAGACCCCGATCGCGACCGTCTTGTGAACGTGGAGGGCACACGCGCCGTGGCACGCGCCGCAGCGGCAGCTGGTGCGCGCAGGATCCTCTCGGCATCCTCGGCAGCGGTCTACGGCACGCCCGTCACCCTGCCTCTGGGCGAAGCCGACGCCAAGGCGCCCGAGAACCCCTACGGTCACTCCAAGCTCGCGGCGGAGAAGGCCCTCGCCGAGGAGCTGCGTGCTGCGGGCGTGGACTTCGCCTCATTGCGCTTTGCCAACGTCTACGGTCCGCGTCAGGACTGGCGCGGCGAAGGCGGTGTCGTGGCGATATTCTGTGGGCGCATGACATCCGGTCAGACTCCGGTCATCTATGGCGACGGGAGCCAGACCCGCGATTTCATCTACGTGGGCGATCTCGTCTTCGCCTTGATGGAGGCCGCCGAGACGGACGCTACGCTTGCTCTCCCGGGGGACGATGGACCTGCATACAACATATCCACCGGCACGGAGACCTCCGTTGCGATGCTGATCCAGCATCTGCGCTCACCCGCCGGGTACTTCGGCGCGGTGGAGAACGCCCCTGCGCGCGAGGGCGACGTGGCCCGGAGCGCGCTGGACCCGACAAAAGCGGGCGAGGTGTTCGGCTGGCATTCGCGGGTGTCTCTTGAGGCCGGCCTCGCGCGTACGGTGGCCTGGTTCGCACAGAATCGATGAGCCGCCCGTCTCGGACAAGCCTGAGTGATGCGGTGTCCCGGAAGACCGCGGCGGAGTTAGCGACGGCGCTTCCTGACATGCGGGTGGCGGCGTACGGGTCGGCGCCCGCCGAGGTGCTCTTGCTCAAAGGCGAGGCCGGTACAGCGGATCTCCCGGCGGGACGGGTGTTGGCAGGGGAGGACGCAGAGGCGGCACGCAAGGCGCTTTCCGCACTGGGCTGGGACGCCCCGGTCTTCGCCGTTTGCACCAGACAGCCCGATGGGCCCCTGTCCCCGGATTCCATCAGGCTGATGGTGGAGGCGGTCGACCCGGACCTTGTCGTAGCGTTGGACGATGGTGCCGCGGTCGACCTCGCGCAGGCATTGGGCCTGGCCGGCCTCGGCTTCGGCAATCCTGTGCGCGTGGCGGGCAGGGTGATCCTCGCCGTCGACGGGCTTGAAGCGTCTTTGAGTGATGAGCAGAGGAAGAGACGGGTGTGGAGTCAGCTCAAGAGCATCCGGCGCGAGTGAAGCGTCTTCATGGACCGCGCATGACAAAGGGCGCCTCTAAAAGGCGCCCTTTGTGGTGTGTATGAGCGGGGGAGCTAGTCTTCTTCGATCTCCGTGATCGCGCCCATGGGGCACTCTTCCATGCATGTTGCGCAGCCGGTGCAGGCGTCGTCGTTCTCCGGGCTGGCGATATCGTCGACAAGCTCCAGCACGCCTTCAGGGCAGGCATCCACGCAGATGCCGCATCCCGAGCATTCGTCCTCGTTGATGATGGGTCGGGGCATAAGACTCTCCTCGCTCGCTTGGGCCGCAATAGCGGTGGCCTTCAACGGTCAGTTTTCGCACGTACTGTACCTAAGGCGTCATGGGCTGTAAAGCAGGTATTCCAACATGGGAGCGAGACTTGCGATCGCCTGGGTATATATGATGAGTGCATTCAAGAAACTTGACACGGATGCACTCAGATTTTAAGCTGCATAGTACCGGGCGTCGTGGACCCCCCTGTTGAGGGGCTCTCGGCCCGGCTCTATCACGTCGAAAGTGCCGAGCGCGAGCATTGCGTCAGGCGTTGTGGAAGGAGAGTACGCACCATGGGCAAAATCATCGGAATCGACCTGGGTACCACCAACTCGGCGGTAGCCGTGCTTGAGGGCGGCGAGCCCACGATCATCGTCAACTCCGAGGGCGATCGTACGACGCCGTCGGTCGTTGCGTTCCGCAAGGATGGGGAGCGCATCGTAGGCAAGGCCGCCAAGAACCAGGCCATCACCAACCCTGAGAACACCATCAAGTCGATCAAGCGCTTCATCGGTCGCCGCTTCGAGGAGACTTCCTCTGAGCGCGGGACGATCGCGTACAAAGCCGTCAAGGGCAAGGACGGACGCGCCGTCGTGGAGATCGAGGGCAAGAACTACACTCCCGAGGAGATCTCGGCGATGGTGCTTCAGAAGCTGAAGGCCGACGCCGAGGCGTATCTCGGCGAGACGGTGACCGAAGCGGTCATCACCGTTCCCGCTTACTTCAACGACATGCAGCGCCAGGCCACCAAAGACGCCGGCAAGATCGCCGGCCTTGAGGTCAAGCGGATCATCAACGAGCCGACGGCGGCCGCACTGGCCTACGGTCTGGACAAGGGCCACGAGGATCAGACGATCCTGGTGTTCGACCTTGGCGGCGGTACCTTCGACGTGTCGGTCCTCGAGATCGGCGAAGGCGTTTTCGAAGTCAAGTCCACTAACGGCGACAACCACCTCGGCGGCGACGACTGGGACCAGAAGGTCATCGACTGGCTCGCCGAGAAGTTCAAGTCCGACCACGGCATCGATCTTCGCGCTGACAAGATGGCCCTGCAGCGTCTCAAGGAGGCCGCCGAGAAGGCGAAGATGGAGCTTTCTTCGATGCAGACGACGCAGATCAACCTGCCGTTCGTCACAGCGGATGCTTCAGGCCCCAAGCACCTCGACTACCAGCTGACGCGCGCCGAATTCCAGAAGGTCACCTCTGATCTTCTGGCTCGTTGCAAGAAGCCGGTCGAGGCTGCCATCAAAGACGCCGGCATCAAGGCCTCCGAGATCAGCGAGGTCATCTTGGTGGGTGGCTCGACCCGCATGCCTGCAGTGCAGGAGATGGTGAAGGGTATCACCGGCAAGGACCCGCACAAGGGCGTCAACCCCGATGAGGTAGTCGCTATCGGTGCGGCCATCCAGGGTGGTGTCCTTGGCGGAGACGTCAAAGACATACTGCTTCTGGATGTGACCCCGCTGTCGCTGGGTGTTGAGACGATGGGCGGCATCATGACCAAGCTCATCGAGCGGAACACCACTATCCCTACCCGCAAGAGCGAGACCTTCACAACGGCCGCCGACGGCCAGACTTCGGTGGAGATCCACGTGTTGCAGGGCGAGCGTGAGATGGCGAGCTACAACAAGACGCTGGGTAAGTTCCACCTGATGAACATCCCGCCGGCGCCGCGTGGTGTGCCGCAGATCGAGGTCACCTTCGACATCGACGCCAACGGCATCGTGAACGTCTCGGCAAAGGACATGGGCACCGGTCAGGAGCAGAAGATCACCATCAGCGGCTCCACCGCGCTGTCTGACGAGGAAGTCGACCGCATGGTGTCCGACGCGGATGCGCATGCTGACGAGGATCGTCGCAAGAAGGAAGAGGCTGAGGTCCGCAACACCGCCGACACGCTTGTGTACGGCACCGAGAAGACCATCGCCGACCTTGGCGACAAAGTGCCCGACGACACCAAGTCGGCCTGCGAGACGGCCATCGAGGCTGTCAAGACGGCCCTTGAAGGCGAGGACGTCGACGCTATCCGCTCAGCGAGCGAGGAGCTCCAGCAGGCCAGCTACAAGCTCGCCGAGATAGTCTACGCTGACGCTCAGGCCGCGTCCGCGGAGGGCGAGCCCGCTGCAGAGGCTGACGAGGACGAAGTCGTCGAAGCCGACTACGAGGTCGTCGACGAGGAGCAGTAGGTATGAAGCGCAACGACAACGACCAGATCGATCCTGAACTAGAGAGCGATCTGGGTGCAGAGTTCGACCTTCGCGGCGACCAGCTCCAACAGGAGCTGGAAGCCGCGAAGGAAGACGCTGCCCGCCATCTCGAAGCCGCGCAAAGGGTCCAGGCGGAGTTTGAGAACTTCCGCAAGCGCACGCTTCGCGAGATGGAAGAGGCGCGTCAGCGTGCCGGCCAGCGTCTCATCGAAGGGCTGTTGCCGGTAGTGGACAATCTTGAGCGCGCCATCGACCACACGGTCGCGGGCGGCGATCTGGGGCACTTCCTCAGGGGCGTCGAGCTGGTGCACCAGCAGGTGAGCGACGTGTTCGGCAAGGAAGGCGTTGAGGTGCTCGATCCTCTCGGCGGTCCTTTCGACCCCAATCTCCACCAGGCGGTCGGGCAGCGGGAAGATGCAGAAGTGCCTGACGGCACGGTGGTAGAGGTCTTCCAGAAGGGTTATTCGCTTGCAGGTCGCGTGTTGAGACCGGCTATGGTCATCGTGAGCACCGGAGGCCCCTCCCGTAAGGAGTAGCGATGGCGGCTCGCAAGGACTACTACGACATACTCGGCGTGAGCAAGAGCGCCACTGCCGACGAGATCAAGAAGGCGTTCCGCAAGCAGGCGCGCAAGCACCATCCCGACGCAGGCGGCTCCGAGGACAAGTTCAAGGAGATCAACGAGGCGTACGAGGTGCTTTCCGACGCCGAGAAGCGCACGCAGTATGACCAGTTCGGCCAGTACTTCGGCGGCAACGTGCCGCCGGGTGCGGGTGCGCCGGGCGCCGGCCCGTTCGGTGGGGGTCAGTACCAGCAGACCGTCAACATGGGCGACTTCGGAGACCTGTTCGGCAACCTCTTCGGCGGCAGCGGTTTTGGCGGCTCACCCGGTGCGGGCCAGGGCCGCAGCGCGCGCCGCGGCAACGACCTCCAATACGATGTGACGCTGAGCTTCGAGGAGGCGCTGAAAGGCGTCTCCACCAAAGTCGATGTGAAGCGCTCCGAGAGCTGTCAGGTCTGCAAGGGCTCCGGTGCCAAGCCGGGCACCAGCCCGGTCGTGTGTGCCACATGCCAGGGAACGGGGCACGTCAGCCAGGGCCAGGGGATGTTCGGCATCTCACGCCCTTGCCCGCGCTGTGGCGGTACCGGGAAGGTGATCGAGAACCCCTGCTCTGCATGCAAGGGCAAGGGCCGGGTGGTGCGCATCAAGCCTGTGACGGTCAACGTGCCCCCGGGAGCCACCGATGGCGGCAAGTTGCGCTTCAAAGGCAAAGGGGAGCCTGGTGCCGCCGGCGGTCCGGCCGGCGACCTGTACGTGCTCACGCATATCAGGCCGCATGCCTTCTACACCCGCGAAGGCGCCGATGTGTGGCTTGACCTTCCGGTGACCATCGTCGAGGCGGCCCTTGGCACCGAGGTCACGATACCGACTCCCACCGACGACAGGGTCAAGCTCAAGGTTGCCCCGGGTACGCAAGACGGGACTGTTCTGCGCATCGCCAGCAAGGGTGCCCCTAAACTGAAGGGCAAGGGTGTTGGCGACCTGAAGGTGCGGGTGAGCCTGGTGGTGCCCGAGAAGCTCACTGCTGAGCAGCAGGAGCTGCTCAGGCGGTTCGCCTCAGCCCGGAACGAGGACGTTCGAGCGCACATCAAGTGACGTAGGAGGCTTGAAGGATGAAGATCCAGCGAAGGACGGGAAAAGACCGGCCTCTCTACATGATCAGCGTGGCTGCTGAGCTTGCCGGGATGCATCCTCAGACGCTCCGGGTCTATGAGCGCAAGCAGCTTGTGGAGCCGCAGCGCTCGGCAGGCAACACCCGTCTGTACTCTGAGTCCGATATCGAGCGCCTGCGGCTGATCCAGCAGCTCACGCAAGAAGAAGGCGTGAACCTTGCGGGTGTCATGCGCATTCTGGAGTTGCAGAACCAGATCGAGCGCATGCAGATCGAGCTTGAGTGCGCGCAGGAGGCGTCCACCCTCACGGAACGGCGTCTGGTGACAGAGATCAACGCGGTGCGCCAAAGCATGCGGGCCGATATGGTGCACGTGCCCAAAGGACGCATCGTCCGCAGGAGCAAGGAGTAGCCGTGCCTGATACCCGGGGTCGTCTCGTGCGTTTCTTGGAAGGGGTTCGCAATGGCGAGATCCATGGCGGCCCGCTTTGACAGGTGGCTGCATGGGTGTGGTCACGCCTACGACCAGACGTTCCCGGTGGACCTGCTTGAACTGTGAAGCGGTAGCCCGGCGGGCTAGATAGACATCCGGATGACACCCTCAAGCGTTATCAGGGGAGTGATGAGAGATGAGGTTCGACAAGCTCACGATCAAAGCGCAAGAGGCGCTCCAGGCCGCTCAGGCGATCGCCGACGACGCGTCTTCTCAGGTCGTTGAGCCCGAGCATATGCTCAAAGCGCTGTTGGACGCTTCCGAGGGGATAGTGCGGCCCATCGTCCAGAAGGTGGGCGCTGACCCCGACCTGCTGGAGGCCGAGGTCACCTCGGCCATATCCAAGATGCCCAGGGTGACGGGTTCGTCCGCACCTGCAAGCGCCGGCCCCAGGCTCAACTCGCTTCTCGGCGACGCCTTCAAGATCGCCGAGAAGATCAAAGACGCCTACGTCTCCACCGAACACATCCTGGTTGCCCTCGCCGACGACAAGGGCGAGGCCGGACGCATGCTGGGTAAGGCCGGGCTTTCTTCGGCCAGGCTCACCGAATCGCTTGTAGAGCTGCGTGCCGGCACACGCGTGACCGACCAGAATCCCGAGGCCCAGTTCCAGGCGCTTGAGCGCTTCTCCCGGAATCTCACGGATCTGGCGCGCAAGGGCAAGCTGGATCCGGTCATCGGCCGTAATGACGAGATCAGGCGCGTGATACAGGTGCTCTCGCGCCGCACGAAGAACAACCCGGTGCTCATCGGAGAGCCCGGCACCGGCAAGACAGCGATCGTGGAGGGTCTGGCTCAGCGCGTCGTCGACGGGGATGTCCCCACCAGCCTGAAAGACAAAGACGTCGTCTCTCTCGATATCGCCGCGATGGTCGCCGGCGCCAAGTACCGCGGTGAGTTCGAGGACCGCCTCAAGGCCGTGCTCCGTGAGGTGGAGCAGGCCGAGGGGCGTCTCGTCCTGTTCATCGATGAGCTCCATACGCTGGTCGGAGCCGGTGCGGCGGAGGGTTCGATGGATGCCTCCAACATGCTGAAGCCCGCGCTTGCGCGTGGAGAGTTGCACGCGATCGGTGCCACCACGCTGGACGAGTACCGCGAACACATCGAGAAGGACGCGGCGCTTGAGCGGCGCTTCCAGCCGGTGTACGTGGGCGAGCCTTCGGTGGAAGACACCATCGCCATCCTGCGCGGGCTCAAGGAGCGCTACGAAGTCCATCACGGCGTGCGCATCACGGACTCGGCGATCCTGGCGGCGGCCACCCTCTCGGACAGATACATCACGGACCGCTTCTTGCCGGACAAGGCGATCGACCTCATCGACGAGGCGGCTTCACGCCTCCGCATAGAGATCGATTCCATGCCCACCGAGATAGACGTGATCGACCGCCAGCTGCGCCAGCTTCAGATCGAGGGGCAGGCGCTGCAGAAGGAGAAGGACGAGGCCAGCAAGGAGCGCCTTTCTACCCTGCGCGCCGAGATGGCCGAGATGACCGAGCAGCTGTCGGGTCTTAAAGCGCGATGGGAGTCCGAGAAGGCCATCATCGGTGACGTCCAGCGCCTGAAAGCCGAGCTTGACACCGCAAGGCTCGACGGCGAGCGTGCCGAGCGCGAGGGCGACCTGCAGCGTGCCGCTGAGATCCGCTACGGCTCCATACCGCAGCGTGAACAGGAGTTGGCCGAGGCGGATGTGCGCCTCAAGGCCCTGCAGTCGGGCGATGCCATGCTCAAAGAAGAGGTCACCGACACCGAGATAGCGGAAGTCGTTGGTAGCTGGACGGGCATTCCTGTGAGCAAGCTGCTTGAGGGCGAGCTCTCCAAGCTCTCCAATCTGGAGCAGCTGCTGCATCAGCGCGTCGTCGGTCAGGATGAGGCGGTCGCAGCGGTCGCCTCGGCGATCAGAAGGTCGCGCGCGGGCCTCTCGGATCCTGATCGACCCATCGGGTCGTTCATCTTCATGGGACCGACTGGCGTGGGCAAGACCGAGCTTGCGAAGGCGCTGGCTGCGTATCTGTTCGACGATGAGCGCAACATGGTGCGCATCGATATGTCCGAGTACATGGAGAAGTTCAGCGTCCAACGGCTGATCGGCGCACCTCCCGGATACGTGGGATACGAGGAGGGCGGGCAACTGACCGAAGCGGTCCGACGCAGGCCCTACAGCGTGATCTTGCTGGATGAGATCGAGAAGGCCCATGCCGACGTCTTCAACGTTTTGCTACAGGTTCTGGAGGATGGCCGGCTGACCGACGGTCAGGGGCGCACGGTGAGCTTCAGGAACACCGTGGTCATCATGACCAGCAACGTGGGCAGTCAGTTCATACAGGAGTTTGCCGCCAGCAACGATGAGGAGGCCATGCGCCGCCTGGTTGAAGAGGCCATGCGTGCCACGTTCAGGCCTGAGTTCATCAACCGCGTGGACGACATCATCATCTTCCATTCGCTGTCGATGGCGCAGATCGCCGAGATAGTCGAGCTGCAGCTGGAGATCGTTCGCAAGCGACTGGCAGAGCGCAAGATCGTCCTGGAGCTCACGCCGGCTGCCGTGGAGCGCATCTCACTTGAGGGCTTCGACCCCGTGTACGGGGCGCGTCCGCTGAAGCGCGTGATCCAGCGTGAGATCGTGGATGGCGTGGCGAAAGCGATGATCGACGGTGAGCTCGGCGAGGGCGACACGGTGACGATCGATGTCATAGATGATGAGATCGCCGTGCGCAGCGTGGGGAAGGCGCTGGGCTAGACCCGGATATCGAGCGCTTCATGCGAGGCCGCGAAGCGGACGGTCTCGACTCCCGGCTTGATACCAAGCCGGAGCAACTCGGTCTGCGCTGAGCGCAAGTCCGTGAGGTCGGTCAGCAAGACCAGGCAGCCCTCGTCGCGGCCGTCCGGCTTGCGTACACGTCCCCAGAAGATGGAGCCGCCGAGGTCCGCTTCAAAGTCCACCCCGTCGGGATATTTCTCCATGCACGTGCGGGCATGCGTGCCGAGCGTTGAGAAGTACTCCTCGATAGGCATGCCCTCCTCGATCATCGGGAAGACGCGGAGCGCGGCCCGGTTCATCGTCATCACGCGGAGCCGTGAGTCCAGAACGATCGCCGCGTCATTCATCGCATTGAAGGCCGCGGAACGCGCATGCGGGAGCAGGTCGGAAAGGCCGCCGGTGATGACCTCGTGAACGACCACGAGTTGCAGCAGGGCGAACAGGGCCGGCACGGGGTTGGGGCCGACGTCCAGAGACGAGAAGGTCAGCAGTTGCCAGACGACCCCTCCCGCAATAGGAAGGCACGCGGCCATACCGAGGACGAGCGCTTGTCGGTGTCCTGTGCTGCTCCCCCTGCTCCATGACCCTTTGATCAGTAGAACGGTGCCGACGATAGCGACAGCGTAGGTGCCGATCAGATACGGGTATGCGAGCGGCCCGCCTACGACCGGGGCGGAGGCGTGGGCCTGTGTCGCGAACAGGTGGTGTGACGGGTTGGTGGCTGTGACGGCGAAGGTGTAGATAGTGGGGAGTGAAACCACCCAGAGCGCCGTCCCTCTGGTCCACGAACCTACGCCTGCGTGTTCCGCGCCGAAGAGGAACCAGAGCAGGCAGGAGCCTCCGACACCGACGGTGAGCGCCATGCTGATGATGTAGCCGGGATCCGTGTACGGGAAGGTCCCCGGGTGCATGCCGGGTGCGTAGTTGTCGAGCAGGAACGTGCCGAAGCACCACAGTGCTGTCGAGATGTTGAGAAGGACGAAGAAGGTCTGCTTCCTCGACAGCGGTCTTGGCCGACGGGACGTGAACAGGGCGAGCGAGATGCTTATGATCGTCGCACCCAACGGCAGCAGTGAGATGGCGTGAATCATGACGTTCCCCCCAGAGCGGTCACCTCAGTATAACGCTGGTGGCGAGTTCCTAAGGATACGATTCTGTAATCTTCGCGATGGGTGTTGCGAGAGACTTGTGCCGGCACAAGCGACACCGCTCCGGGCCGATCGCAATCCGTATCGCTTGGGTCTGTGTGGCGTTTGTACCAGTGGGAGGGTGCCCGCGTCCGTTTGTCGAGAAGATCGTCGGCAGGCTTGAGTCGGTGCGTGCCAGTGCCGATAGTCGAAGTATGGTCAATCATGTGTGAGATCCATGTCGCATGGTCTGTGTGGGAGCGGAATGAGCGAAGGCATTGAGCAGATCGGACGTTCGGGCGCCGGCTGGCGCGCGGTTGCCGACGGCGCATGGTTGACGCTCCTTTTGGAGGGAGCGTCGTATCCGGCTGCCCTGTGGTCCGGTGCAGACCTCCGATTCCGATGGACAAATCGCGCCTTCCTGGACCTGATGGACGACCCGCGGCCACAGTGGGATCTTCTCGGGATGCCGGTGCGCGGCTTTCTCTCTGACACCCCTTCGGCTGTGCGCTTCATAGACGTTGCCTACACAGGCCAGGCGTTCACTGACCCGGAGTACGAGTATCGAGCGTCCTGGGGCGAGACGACCTACTGGCAGCTCACCTACCTTCCTGTTCCGGGACACATCGGAAATCCGTACGACGTGCTGCTCACGGCCGTGGACGTGACCGGTGCGGTAAGCGAGCGGCGCAGCGTTGAGGCGGAAGCTTGCGACCTGCGTCAGGCCATGGGCCTTATCGACACCACCGTCCTGAGTTCTCTTGACGCGGGGGAGATATTGCAGCGAGTCCTCGTGGAGTCCACTGAGGCGCTGAAAGCGGACTGGGGATGGATCGCCGAGCGCAACGACGGCGCGTGGGTGTTCCGCAACGTCCACGGATGGCCTATCGAGATGATCGGCGTCGCGTTCCAGGAGGACGAGCTCTCACTCCCGGGCCTCGCAGGCAAGGCACGACACGTCACATACGCAGCGGGCATGCGCGAGAGCGACAAGGCCAAGCGTGAGCTCATGGCAAAGCACGATATCGGTGCGTTTCTCATGGTGCCCATCATGGAGCGCGGTGAAGTCACCGGCGTGATGGGCTTTTGCTGGGACTCCGAGGCCAAGATCAGCGAGGCGCATCTTGAGCTCGCGCGTAAGCTGGAAGTGTCTCTCTCGCTTGCGTTGGCCAACGCGCGCGCGTATGAGAACGAGCGTCGTGTCACACGAACGCTGCAATCGGCCTTCTTCACCGCTCCGGCGTCGTTGCCGGGTATCGAGCTGGGACATCTCTATCACTCGGCGTCCGGTGGCACACGCGTGGGCGGTGACTTCTACGACGTCTTGGAGCTTGAGGGTGGGCGTGTTGGTGTGCTGGTGGGTGACGTCTGCGGAGAAAGCGCGGACATCGCCGCGCTGACCACTCTGGTGAAGAGCTCCATGCGCGCCCAGGCGCTGCGTGCGCCGTCCCCTGCGGCCGTCCTCGCCTCAGCCAACGATCTCATGCTCCGTGGCGCCGAGCCCGGGGAGAGCGCCACAGCGTTCTTCGGGATGCTCGATCGCGTGAACGGGCACATGTCGTATGGCTGTGCGGGACACCCCGCTCCGGTCCTGATGCGCAGAAACCAGCGGCCGACATTGCTCGCCGGTTCTCATGGGCTTTCGGGAGGCCGATGCCAGCAGTACAACACGGGCGAGACCGTTCTTGATGTGGGCGACCTGCTCGTCTTGTACACCGGTGGCCTCACCCAGACCCGCGATCGCCACGGAGAGATCTTCGGGATGGACCGGCTTCTCTCGGCCGTGCATAAGTGCGCCGATGAGCCCGCCGATGTCGTTCCCGAGTCGCTGTTCCTCTCGGCGTTCTCCTTTGCCGGTGGTCATCTCCGGGATGACATCGCGATAGTCGCTCTCAGAAGAACCGGCACCTTCGACGGCGGCACACAGGGCAGGCTGGAGCTTTCGCTCGCCGGCTGACCGGATTCCCGGCTTCCACGGGTATGCCAATGGGCTTTGACATGGGCTGCCATCCGCCATAGATTCTTCTCAGGGAGTCGGGCGGGTGAGGGAGGCGCAAGATGGAGTGTCCGAGCTGCGGCAGACCGGTTGTTGAAGGTCAGGCGTTCTGCGGAGCGTGTGGCGCACCGCTTGAGCCGCCAGTGCCAGTGCCGGCGCCCGCACAGCCACCCGCGGTTGTCGAGCCGCCAGCACCCGAGCCTGTCGCGCCGCCTACGCCGCCTGCGCCCGAGCCTGTCGCACCACCGGTGCCGCCTGCACCCGAGCCCGTCGCGCCACCTACGCCGCCGGCGCCTGTCGAGCCGCCGCCTGTCGCGCCACCGGTAGCTGCCACACAGCAGATGCCAGCGCAGGCTGCACCGCCCGCCTACAACGAGGCCGCGTATCAGCAGCAGTATGCGCAGCCCGCCTACCAACAGCCTCAGCCGCAACAGCCTCCTCGAAAGAAGAAGACGGGTCTCATCATCGCGATCGTAGCGGTCGTGTTCGTCCTGCTGGCATGTGCGGTCGTGGGCGCGGTGGTCGCGTTCCGGAGTCTTGCGGACAACGTGGACGAGGTCACGACGCAAGAACCGGTGACCAGCGAGGAGCCTGCTGAAGTTGACGGCTATGCCTCCGCTGAAGAGGCGCTTGCTGCTGCGTACGCATCGGACTGGGTGTTCGAGCTGCAGTGGGACGACGGCGACATCCGTACGTACTGGGCCGGACCGCCCAACAGCGAGTTCACTGACGAGGTAGTGGTGGAGCGCTCCGCCTCAGGTACGTGGAGCGTGACCGAGACCGTCGCACTCGAGTTCGGCGAACCCGGCTTGCTGCCGGAGGACGAGGCGGTAGCCACGGTCATGAACTTCCTCGACCTGATCATGCAAGATCGCCCGCTTGAGGCGCAGCAGCTCTGCGTGCCGCCCTTCTCGG
This sequence comes from Coriobacteriia bacterium, assembly GCA_041595875.1. Lineage (GTDB taxonomy): Bacteria > Actinomycetota > Coriobacteriia > Anaerosomatales > Anaerosomataceae > UBA2279. The sequence continues at coordinate 14,958 of JBFHJN010000035.1, read as the reverse complement.
ACGACCCTGCAAGCGCGCAGTACTCCAACGGTGACTTCATCGGCTATGACATCGAAGGTGTCACCGCCGAGGACGACATGACGTTTTGGATCCACACCGTCGAGGAGTGGCGCTGGGGCGTTGAGGAGTTCGAGTACTGGGTGGTTCCCACCGAGCTCGGCTACTTCATCGCGGATCTGCGCCCCTACTAGTGGCCTACCGGGACGACCCGGACTGCTCGAGGACTCGCCTGGCGTAGTCCATGCCATAGGCTGGCGCCGGGTGCAGGCTTTTTGAGGTGTGCCAGTGCTTCCCGTGCTCGTAGTACTCGGCCATGCCCTTGAGCGAGAGCGTGAGGTAGGCGCGCTCAAGCACCGGCAATGTGTTGACCAGGTGCTGCAGATAGAGCAGCACTGAGCCCTGGACGTCGATGTCGTCGGGCTCCGAAGGCTTGGTCGCCTTGCTCTTGTAGTCGCTACGGCCCATGCGGAACAGCTCTGCGCTGTAGAGGGGTCCGTCACCGACGCTATCCGCCGAGAGGACCCAGCCATGGGCGGTATCCGGTGCCGGACCGTCGGCCGCTTCTGTGAGGGTCTCGACCGCGCCGGCCATCATCTCGAACAGCTCGTTCGCGGTGTCCCGGAAGCTTAGGAAGAACATCATGCGGGCGTAGTACATCAGGAATTCCAGAATCGCATGGTAGGAGGCTTCCTGACGTTCGTCGGCCAGCGTCCATGTCTCCACAGTGCCGGTCTTGTCAGGGCCCATCACGATACGAGCGGTTGCCACCAGTTCCTTTGAAGCGAAGAGCCCTCCGCCCAATGCCATACCCTCACCCCTTCAGTGGATCGTGCCGATCCGATGCCGGTCGGATGTGTGACAGCGTACCAACTCAGGGCGTCTGCGTGCTACTTCCCGGTCTCTTCAACCTCGACATACGCGTCGTCGATGTAGCACCACAGCCATTCTTGCCCGGACGCTGCGGGGCCGATGATGGGATGACCCGTCTCATGGTGGTGGGCACGAGCATGGCGGTTCTTGGAGGAATCGCAGCAGCCCACGTAGCCGCATGTCTTGCAGACGCGCAGCTGCACCCAGGTGTCGCCCAGTTTCATGCAGTCCTCGCACACCTGGGTCCCGGCTTTGATGTTCGTATCGATCTGACTCACATGCGGGCATTCCATGGTTGTTCGCCTCCAAAGATGAGTCGCTGGTGGAGTTGATACCCATGGCACGCCGTCATGACCTCGCACTGACCGAGGGGACACGCGGTGGGTATACTCGGATTCACGGGAACGCAACAGCTGCGTAGGGGATGCAATGGACGATTCTGTTACCAAGTCACCGCTGCTCCGCCTGCATGATGTCGTGAAGGTGTACGACACGGGCGAGGTGCCATTCACCGCGCTGCGCGGTGTCGACCTGGAGGTTGAGACAGGCGAGTTCGTCGGTATCATCGGCAAGTCCGGTAGCGGGAAGACCACGCTCATCAACATGATCACCGGCATCGACCATCCCACCAGTGGTGAGGTCGTCATCGACGGGACGCCGGTCCATGAGCTCAACGAGAACCAGCTCGCGCGGTGGCGCGGGCGCACCATCGGCGTCGTGTTCCAGTTCTTCCAGTTGCTCCCTACGCTCACGGTCCTGGAGAACGTCATACTCCCCATGGACTTCTGCTCGATGTACGCGCCAAAGGAGCGGGTGGACCGGGCGATGGACCTTCTTGAGCAGGTGGAGCTCGCCGACCAGGCGAACAAGCTGCCCGCAGCGCTTTCCGGCGGTCAGCAGCAACGCGCCGCGATCGCGAGGGCCCTGGCCAACGATCCTCCGATACTGGCTGCCGATGAGCCCACCGGGAACCTGGACTCGAAGACGGCGGATGCGGTGTTCGGCCTGTTCGAGCGGCTGGTCATGCAGCACAAGACGATCATCATGGTGACGCACGACAACGACCTCGCGTCCCGCGTGCGGCGCGCACTGCATGTTGCCGACGGCGAGATCGCCGAGGAGCGTATCCACCGTCCGCGTCACGGGGCATAGCGATGGTTGCGCCTCGTTGGAGGAAGGTCGGCCGCGACCTCTCGGTCCATCGTTTCCGCACAGCGCTTGTGGCGGTCTCTATCGCCATCGGCATCTTCGCGGTGGGTGTCGTCATGGGCGGCCGCGAGATACTCGTGCGGGAGTTCGATGCCGATTACGCGCAGGCGGTCGCCGCAGGAGCCACCTACTACACCGGGCCGTTCGATGACGAGGTCGTGCGTAGGGCCGCCGATCGCGCGGAGGTGTCGCGTGCGCAGGGCCGTCATGAGACGACGCTGCGGTACCGGTGGCGGGGTTCCGAGGATCCGGCCACCCTCTCGATCGTGGCGATGCGGGATTACACCGACATCGCGGTGCAGAAGATCCTGCCCGAAGGCGACCTCCAGTGGCCCATCGACCGGGGCGAGATCGTGTTGGAGGGTTCTGCGCTTCAGGTGGGCGAGTACCGCGTGGGTGATGTGCTTGAAGTGGAGACCGCGGACGGCACAAAGGTGCCGCTTGAAGTGGTGGGATTCGCCCATGACCTCAACGCGGTCCCGGCACAGTTCGTGGGTGCCGAGACCGGTTACGTCGCCTTTGAGACCCTCTCGGACCTGGAAGAGCCCGAGTACTACAACCGCCTGCTCATCACCTTCGAGCAGGAGGATATCAGCCGAGAAGACGCGTCCAGACTGGCGGCTGACATCCGTTCGGACGTCTTGGAGGCACGCGGCGTGACCGTCTTCGGGACTTCGGTCCCGGAGCCCGGCAGTCACTTCCTTGGCGATATCTTCAAGGCGGTCTCCCTGCTCCTGCTGGCCCTGGGTGTCCTCAGTCTGGCGCTCTCGGGATTCCTGGTGGTGAACACCGTCTCGGCGATCATGGCTCAGCAGGTACGGCAGATAGGCATCATGAAGGCGCTGGGCGGCCGGACCGGGCAGTTGACCCGCATGTATCTGGTCACCGTGGCGGTCTACGGTGCTCTTGCGGTCGTCCTGGGGCTGCCCTCGGCTGCACTGGCCGGGCGCTACTTCACCGAGTTCGCCGCGGACATACTCAATTTCAACGTGACGTCATACGTTCCGCCTGCGTGGGTCACCGCGCTGGAGGTCTCCGTTGGCCTGGTGGTGCCTCTGCTAGCGGCGATCATCCCCATCCGTATGGGTTCCAGGATGAGCGTCGTACGTGCGCTGAACTCCACCGGCATGTCCGCGCCCTCCTTCGGCCATGGACTGGGCGATCGGCTGCTTGGCCTCGTGCGAGGGCTTCCGCGACCGGTCGCTCTCTCGATCCGGAACACGTTCCTTCGCAAAGGACGCCTGCTGCTGACGCTTGCGACGCTCACCCTGGCCGCTGCCGTGGTCATGTCGGTGGTCAGCGTCCAGGGCTCTATCAACCGTACGATCGCGGACCTGGAGGAGTGGTGGAACTACGATGCCCAGGTGGTGCTGGGGCAGACCGCTGATTCAGCGATGGTCGAGCGCGAGGTGGGCCAGGTCAGCGGCGTGACAGCGGTTGAATCGTGGTCCGGCCACCCGGTCGCATATACACGCGCCGATGGCAGCGAGAATCAGAGCATGTTCCTGTTCGGGCTGCCGTATGACACCACCTTTGTGCGCCCGCGTCTGGTGGCGGGCCGCTGGCTGCAGGCGGGGGACACCGATGCCGTGGTCATCAACTCCGACGTGGTCAAAGACGAGCCCGCCATCGCCCTGGGGCAGCGCTTCACGCTGACGGTCGCGGGGGAGGAGCGGTCCTGGCGTGTCGTCGGAGTCATCAAAGGGCAGCTGAGCGGGGCCGTCATCTACGCCGACAGGGACAGCCTTGGCGACCTTCTCGGCGATCAGGGAGTCAACAGGGTGCTGGTAAGAACCGAGCTGCATACAGACGACGCCCAGCAAGCAGCGATGGAGGCCGCCGAGCAGGCATTGGATGACGCCGGCTATCAGGTGGTCAGCACCAGGACGCAGAGCGGGCTTTCCCAGACCATCTCGGAGCAGTTGGGGATCTTGGTGACCTTCCTGGTCATCATGGCGGTTCTGCTGGCTGCCGTAGGGGTGATCGGGTTGACAGGGAGCATGACGCTGAACGTCTTGGAGAGCACGCGTGAGATAGGGGTGATGCGTGCAATCGGCGCGCAGCACCGATCCATCTATCAGATCTTCATGAGCGAGGGTCTGGTGGTGGGTGTCATGAGCTGGGGCCTGGGTGCGGTGCTCTCGTATCCGATGAGCTGGCTGCTCACCGGTGCCCTGGCGGATTCGACCCAGATCCCGCTCACCTACGAGTTCTCGTGGCCTGGCGTCGCGGGGACGTTCGTGGTCATCGCGCTTGTCTCGGCGGTAGCGAGCGTGCTTCCGGCATCCCGCGCGTCGCGTGTGAGCGTTCGTGACGCTATCGCGTATGAGTGAACTCGCGCTGCGGCTTCGGGCTCGTTTGTGCCACAATGGCGGATGTCGGTGATCCCTCCGATCGATGTGTATGACTTCAGGGAGTGACGCGTGGAAGGCATTCGTTTTAGAAGCCCGTATCGGCGATGGATCATGGGCCTGCTCACCGAGCTTGGTGCATTCATCGCATTCATGTGTCTGGTCGGGCTGGTCGCCTACGTCGTCTACCTGGTCAACTAGCCCTCATGTGGGTGACTCTCGAACATAGGGATACCCGTGCTATCGCCCACTACACGGGGCTTCTGATAGTAGGCGTCGGCCTGACGATGCTGATCCCGCTGGCCACGGCTGTCGCGCTCAAGGAGTGGGGCCCCGCGCTCGACTATCTCATGAGCATCGGCCTCACATGCGCGGCCGGCATGGGGCTTGTGATGCTTGCCCCGCCGAACACGCCGCTCAATCGCGCCAATGCGCTCATCGTGACCGCCCTCGCCTGGCTGGCCGCGTCCATCTTTGCCGCGCTGCCCCTGGCCTTCTCGGGGAACTACGGGGGCTACCTGGACGCGCTGTTCGACGCCATGTCCGGTCTGACCACCTCAGGTCTCACAGTGGTCCAGGATCTTGATCACCTTGCGATGTCGCACAACATGTGGCGGCACTTCACGCATCTCATCGGCGGCCAGGGCATCGTCGTTGCGGCTGTCTCGGTGGCGATAGGCCTGCGTGGTGGGGCGATGTCGCTCTATATCGCCGAAGGCCGAGACGAGAAGATACTGCCCAATGTCATGCACACGACGCGCTTCATCTGGTTCGTCACGGCCGTGTACGTGGTCATCGGCACCTTCGTGCTCACCATGGTGAACCTGAACATAGGTATGGAGCCCGTGCGTTCCAGCCTGCACGCTTTCTGGGCGACGATCGCAACCTATGACACGGGCGGTTTCGGGCCGCAGTCCATGAACGCGCTGTACTACCACAGCGCCGTCTTCGAGTTTGTGACAGTCATCCTCATGATCGGTGGAACGCTCAACTTCAACCTGCACGCGGATATCTGGCGTGGCGACAAGTCGGAGCTGTTCCGCAATATCGAAGCGCGCGCGTGGTGCAGCAACGTCGTGCTGCTGGTCATCTTCTCCACGATCGGGCTGGCTGCGACGAAAGCCTTCTCGACCATGCCTGAGATCTTGCGAAAAGGCGTGTACCACATCTTCTCGGCGAATACCGGTACCGGTCATCAGACGCTGTACGCCGCGCAATGGGCGAGGGACTACGGCGGTCTGGCGATGGGTGCCGTGATCTTGGCGATGGCGTTCGGCGGGATGGCGTCTTCGACCGCCGGCGGTATCAAGGCGCTGCGTCTTGGCGTGATCGTGAAGGGTGTGATCTGGCGGGTGCGTGAGTCGCTGGCGCCTCCCAGCGCGGTGATATCCCAGCGTTTCCACCACCTTGAGGACCGGAACCTCACGGACACGATGCTCAATAGCGCGCTGATGATCTTCAGTCTTTATATGCTCAGCTACATCACCGGGGGCTTGATCGGTGCGGCATACGGTTACCCCATAGGAGATGCGTTGTTCGAGTCCGTGTCCGCGGCGGCCAACGTGGGTCTTTCAACCGGCATCACCGGTCCGGCGATGCCGACAGGGCTCAAGATCGTCTACATCCTGCAGATGTGGGCCGGTCGCCTCGAGTTCATCGCGCTGCTCGCCATGTTCGCATCGGTTGCGATCTCGCTCCGTCGTGGAATCGCGAAGAGACAGCTGTCATGAGGCGCGCATCGATCTTACTGGCTGTCGTCATGACGCTCACGTTCGTGCCGGGTGCGGCTTTCGCCACCCAGGCGGTCACGGACGTGACGCCTGCAGAGCTCACATCGCTGATGCAAGACCTGGACGGCGCCACTGTGCGCTTCTCGGGAGAGGTCGTCAGCGAGGCGCTGCACTCCGACGGCGAGGGCGTCTGGCTCAACATCTTGAGTGACGGGACGGCGATCGGCGTGCACATGCCCGCCGAGATGGCCGAGACGGTCACCATTTTTGGCGATTACCGTCACAACGGTGATGTCGTCGAGGTCGTGGGAGTCTACAACGAGGCGTGCGATGAGCACGGTGGCGATCTGGATGTCCATGCGACAGAACTCCGCGTGATCGAGCCGGGCTCAACGCGTGAGCACAGTGTTGATGCCTGGAAGGGCATCGTGGGGGTAGTGGGTCTCATCGTTGCGTTCGCACTCTCCAGGCGCTTCCGCAGAATGCGCGATGAAGTGATCACATGACGGCATCACGGACGTTTGCGAGCGACAACAACGCCGGAGTGCATCCCGAGGTCATGGCCGCTCTGGCTGCGGCGAACGAGGGTCATGTGCATGCCTACGGTGATGACCCCTACACGCAGGAGGCCATAGGTCACTTCCGCCGGCACTTCGGCGAGCAGGTAGCCGTTCACTTCGTGTTCAACGGCACCGGAGCGAACGTCTCGGCGCTTGGCGCGCTCATGCGCTCGTATGAAGCGTGCATCTGTCCGGAGACCGCGCATATCAACGTGGACGAATGCGGTGCCTTTGAGCATCTGGTGGGCGGCAAGCTGCTGACGGTCCCCACTTCCGATGGCAAACTCACCGTTGAGCTTGTCGAGGCAAGCATCCACGACGTAGGGGTGGAGCATCATATCCAGCCCCGTGTCGTTTCAATCACGCAGGCCACCGAGTACGGAACCGTCTACACTCCCCACGAGATCCGGGCCATAGCCGGGGCCGCTCATGCACACGGTCTTTGGCTGCACATGGATGGCGCGCGCATCGCCAATGCCGCGGTGTCGCTGGGCTGTTCTCTGCGCGAAGCCTCACTCGACGCGGGCGTGGATGTCTTGTCCTTCGGCGGCACGAAAAACGGCATCCTCATGGGGGAGGCCGTTGTCTTCGCTGATCCCACGATGGCCCCGGGCTTCAAGTACGTGCGCAAGCAGTCGATGCAGCTCGCATCGAAGATGCGGTTTATGGCGGCGCAGTTCACCGCGCTGCTTCAAGACGACCTGTGGTGGCGCAACGCGAGTCATGCGAACGCGATGGCGGCACTGCTTGCCGAGAAGATGGCTTCGGTCCCCGGTATCGAGGTCTTCCAGAGGGTGCAGGCCAATGAGGTCTTCGCTCGGATGCCCGCCGAGAACATCGTGCCGCTCCAGGATGTCGCCGACTTCTACGTGTGGGACGAGCCTCGCTCCGAGGTGCGGTGGGTGACCTCGTGGGACACGACCGAGTCAGACGTTGAGCGGTTTGCTGCTGCCGCGTTGCGGCTGGCCCGCAGCGTCTGAGGCGGAGTGCCAGCGCTTGCCGTGCCTCTCGGCCACTTTCGAGCAACTAAGGCGGCATGTTCCGTGATGTAGACGTCATCCCCTCCATGCGTTCGCGCTACTATGTTGGGAGTCGATCCCAACCGGGGGTGCCGTGACAGATTTTCTCGCAAGTCAGACGGATTACGCGCTCTTTCTCGGTGGCGTTGGTTTTGCGATAGCGGCCACGCATTCGGTGAGCTTGTGGCGCCTGGGAAATGAAGAGCTTCCCTGGAAGTGGCTGGCCGCGTTCTCTATGTTGTGGGTCGCGGTCTCTTGGTCTCAAACCGTTGGACTCGTGTATCCCGGTCCGGACGCGGTGGGCTACGTAGAGACGATTCTTGCCGCCACGGCATACCTGATCCTCGTCGAGTTCTGGCGCGAGGGATTCAGGCGCCAGGTGGGATGGACGCAGGGTCGATGGATACTGGTCCCTCCCGCGGTGCTCATCACTGTTGGGATCTTGGGCGGACAACTCGCGCTCAGCGCGGTGGTCAGCTACCTGCTGGGTATAGTCAGTGCGCTTGCCGGTGCTGCTGCTCTGGCCTCTCTCGCTCGCAACACCGAGGGACCGGCTCGCTTACGCCTGTATATCTCGGCTTCGGCGCTCTTCATGTACGGGGTCCTGGGCGTTTGGACGGCGTCGCCGGAAGCCGTGTTCCCCATGTCGGCGCTCAACGCGGCCACCTTCGTGGGAGCGACCGGCGTTCCGGTGGAGGTGCTCCGGACGATAGCCGCGCTGATCTTCGCCTGGCAGCTGGGCGCATACATGCAGCGAGTGAATCCCTTGTGGTTCGACGCCGATGCCGGGCCGGGTCTCCGGCATCTGGGTGGCGTCATCGCTCTTGCCATGGTGACAGCCCTGGCGGCCGGCGCCCTGGTCACCCACGCGTTCGGTCAAGACAGGCTCAGCTATGAGCAGGACCAGCTCCTGGTGGAAGCCCAGCTGGCAGCCGCCGCGTTGGACCCCAATGGGATAGTGGATCTGACCGGGACGCTTGATGATGTTGGCACTCCCGAGTACGAGCTCATCCAAAGCCAGCTCACCGCGGTCAGGGAGGTGGCTCCCGACGCGACATTCGTATACCTCATGATCATGCGAGACGGGCAGGCTGTGATCCTAGTGGAGGGGACGCCCGTAGAGGGTGAGGGCCCCGAAGACCTTCCCGGTACGGTGTATGAAGAGGCAAGCGATGAGCTGCTGACCGCGCTGCAGTCTCCATACAAGTTTGTGGAGGGCCCTCTCGCCGATATCTGGGGGACCTGGTACAGCGGATTCGCACCCGTATACGCGAGCGACGGGCGCTCGCTGGCGCTCCTGGGTATCGATCGCGAGGCGTCTCACATCGATCAGCAGGTCGCCGCAGCACGCATGAACGGGATACTGATCAGCCTCGGCGCGGCGATCTTGATTCTGACGCTCTGGTCGGCGATCCAGCTCACGCGCACGTGGGCTGCGCGGGTCGCGGGAACGGAACGCCGCTTCCGCCAGATGTTCGATAACGCACCCGAGGGCATCTTCATCATGAGCATGGAGGAACGCACGATCCGCGTTGCCAATCCTTACATGGTGACCTGGCTCGGGTACTCCATGGACGAGTTGAACAGCGTGCCCATCGAAAGCATCGTCGTGTCCGGGCTTGAGGGCATCGCACAGTGCCTCGTTGACCTTTCCGGGCCCGATGAGTGCGCGATCAAGCACGATTGTCAGTATCGACGCAAGGACGGGGTCATAGTAGACGTTGGTGTGACCGCCGTCCCCACCGTCTACAAAGATGAGTCTGCCGTGCTCGTGTATGCCCGGGACATGACCGAGAGCCACACCGCCCAGCGCATCTTGGAGTATCGCGCGCGCTTCAATGACCTGGTCGTGGAGATATCCACCGGTTTCATCAACGTGGAGCCGGAGCACGTGGATCAGGGTATCGAGCATGCTCTTGATGGCATCGGGGCGTTTGTGGGTGCAGACCGTGCATACGTGATGATGCTGTCGTCAGACGGTGAATCGATGTCCAACACCCACGAGTGGGCGTCTTTGGGCGCGCTTTCCCGGAAAGACGCCCTGCAAGACATCCCCGTGGATCAGTACCCGCACATCGTGACGACGATCGCCGGTGGCAAAGACGTCATCATCGACGATATCGCCGGGTCCGCCGATCTTGGCGAATCCGAGCGCGAATCGCTTCTGGGCCACGATGTCCGGTCAGTCTGTGCGGTCCCCATGATGTGGCGCACCAAGCTCATCGGATTCCTCGGCTTTGATGCAGTGGGTCGACGCGCGGAGTGGGATGCGGAGTCCACAGGCCTGCTGAGGATCGCCGCTTCGGCAATCGTCAACGCGATGGAGCGCAAGCGCGCGAGCATCGAGGTGCGCCGCTTGTCACAGGCCATCGAGCAGAGTCCTGTTGCCGTCATCATCACCGATCCCAGCGGGGCGATCGAGTACGTGAACCGGAAGTTCACAGAGCTCACCGGCTACTCGATGGCCGAGGTCAAGGGTCAGAATCCGCGGATACTGAACTCCGGGTTCACGCCGCCTAGCGTCTACAAGGAGCTATGGGAGACGGTGCTTGCGGGCGATCCGTGGCAGGGCGAGTTCATCAACAAGACGAAGGCCGGCCTGAATTACTATGCGTCGGCGACCATCTCGGCCATGCGCGACTACTCGGGCCAGATCAGCCGGTTCATCAGCGTCCAGGAAGATGTCACCACCATCAAGCAGGCCGAGGAGGCCCTTGTCACCGCGAAGATGGCTGCCGAAGACGCCAACCGGGCAAAGAGCGAGTTCCTTGCCGCCATGAGTCACGAGATCCGCACGCCGATGAACGCGATCATCGGCATGGGCGAGCTGCTTGAGGAGACCGATCTGGATCCGCGGCAGGCACGATACGTGGGCATCTTCAAGTCGGCCGGCGATGCGCTGCTGGCGCTCATCAACGATGTCCTCGACCTCTCCAAGATCGAGGCCGGGCGTTTTGAGATCGACTCTGTCCACTTCGAGCTTGAAGAGCTCGTGGAGCGCACGGCGTCGGTAATGGGGGTCAAGGCGCGCGAGAAGGGCCTCGAGCTGCTGTTCAGGATCGAGCCGGGGACCCCCACGAACGTGGTGGGCGACCCTGATCGGCTTCGCCAGGTGCTGATCAACCTCATGGGCAACGCAATCAAGTTCACCGGAGAAGGCCAGGTCCTGGTCACTGTGGCATGCGAGAGGCAAGGCATCGACGCCAACGGCGATATTCAGGGCGAATACCGGTTCTCGGTGGCGGATACCGGGATCGGCATCGCACCCGAGAAGCTGGAGCTGGTCTTTGAGAGCTTCACACAGGCGGACTCGTCCACCACTCGCCAGTACGGCGGGACCGGGCTTGGCTTGACGATCTCGCGCCGGCTCGTGGAGCTCATGGGCGGCAGTCTGCGGGTGGCCAGCGAAGTAGGAGAGGGCACCACGTTCAGCTTCGATGTCCCGCTTCGGATCTGCACGGCCGACGCAGCTGAAGCGGCTGGCGTCGTCTCCGAGCTCAACGGGCTCCGCGTCCTTGTCGTGGACGACAACGCGACAAATCGCCTGATCGTCTCGGAGATGCTGGGTCGCGCCGGAGTGACGGTGGATGAAGCGCCCGATGCCATGCAGGGGCTGGAGATGACCCGTCACGCGGCCAGAAGCGCCTCTCCGTACGATGTCATCATCCTCGACAACCACATGCCTGAGATGAGCGGTGTCCATTTTGCCGAGAAGGCAAAGGCCGACCCGGAGATCTCATCGGCGGGTATGATCATGCTCTCGTCCGATCAGATGCCCGAGACAGGCATCGCGCTGCGTGAGCTAGGCGTGAGCGACTACCTGACCAAGCCGGTGCGACGGGTGGACCTTGAGTCTGCGGTGGCGTCCGCCTCGCATCGTGCGCGCGAGGCTGCCAAAGAGGCTCTGGGACAGCCCGCTCCGGACGTGCAGGTTCAGGGCACAGCGCTGCGTGTCCTGGTGGCGGAGGACTCGGAGGACAATCGCTTCTTGCTGGAGGCGCATCTGTCCAAGACGTCGCACGAAGTGGTCATGGTTGAGAACGGGGCCGAAGCTGTGGAGGCGTTCGCCGCTTCACCCGATGGTTTCGACCTGGTCCTTATGGATATGCAGATGCCCGTGATGGACGGGTATCAGGCCACGCGGAAGATCCGCGAGTTCGAACGGGACAAGGGTGAGCGGCATACCCCGGTCGTCGCGCTGACGGCATATGCGCTGAAAGAGGAGATCCAAAAGAGCCTGGATGCAGGTTGTGACGGGCACCTCACGAAGCCTATCAAGAAGGCGGTCCTGCTTGAGGCCATCGAGAGCTATGGAAGAGGTGCCACGCATGAGTGATGCTAACGGCGGAGCCGAACGCTATCCGGACGAAGATGGCGTCATCGCGCGCGTGGACGTCACGCTGGAGTCGTTGATCCCGCGCTATCTCGAGCGTCGCAAGAGCGACGCGGAAGAGATCGAGAGCGCGGTGAAGTCCGGGGAGTACGAGCGCGTCACCACGCTTGGGCACACCATGAAAGGCTCGGGCGGAGGCTACGGTTTTGACCGGATCACCGAGCTGGGTGCGATGATCGAGGCGGCGGGACGGGACCACGACGCTGCAGTGGCGCTTGAGTGTGCGGCCCGGCTTCGTCGCTACCTTGATACAGTCGTCGTCGAGTTCGTGGAGGAGTGAGCCACGTGAGCGTCTCCGGAGCAGACACGACCGACCGCCGATTGATCTTGAGCGTCGATGATGATGAGGACATCCGCAGTCTGGTGAAGCTGCTTCTGGAGCCCGGCGGATACGAGATCGTCACCGCTGCCAGCGCCGAAGAGGCCCTGAGTGTCATCGAGACGCGCCAGCCTGACCTGATCCTCACGGATGTGATGATGCCGGGGATGGACGGTTACGAGTTCTGCGAGAAGCTCCAGCAGCTCGGAATGGCGGAGTACACGCCGGTGATCTTCATGTCCGCGCTCGGCGATGAGCAAGACCGTGCGCGTGCGATCGCATGCGGGGCCGTGGATTACGTGGTCAAGCCCATCAACAGGACCGAACTGCGCGAGAAAGTCGACACATACCTGAACACGCGCAGCCACTGGGATGACCTGAAAGACGAGTCGGACGAGTTCACCGAGGGCATCGTCCCTGCTGACTTCCTGAGCTTCCGCAGCGCGATGGCCGAGGAGTACGTGAGCCGTCCGAAGCGCAAGGAACGCGTTGAGCAGATGCGCCCGCAAGATATCTACGCGATAGCGAGGTCGTTCGGCATCTCGTCGGAGGACATGGCACAGCGTATCGCCGGTTCGCTCGGCCTTGAGTACCTGCCGGTCGTCGACGTCGCATCCATAGCGATGGGCGTTCTGCCCGTGGCCTTCTGCAAGACCAACGTCGTGGTTCCCGTCATGCACAAGGGTCGCGTGACATACGTGGTCTCCAATCCGTTCAACTGGGAGCTCCTCGATTTGCTGGAGCGCAAGGGAGAGGGACACCTGTCTTTGGCGGTTTCCGACCCCGAGGGGATCCTCTCCATCTTCCGGCAGTCGGCAGCAGAAGCGGAGGCCGCACGTACCGAGACGGGAGGCCGCGTCGAGCTGCGCGAGTTCGCGCCGGATGACGTTGGAGGCCTGACCTCGGGCGACATCGAATCGCGGCCCATCGTCTACATCGCGAACAACCTCATCATGGAAGCGTTCAACGAACGCGCCAGCGACATCCACCTTGAGCCCAAAGAAGACCACTACGACGTCCGCTTTCGCGTGGACGGAGACATGCGGGACATGCTCGTGCTCAAGCGTCGCACGGGTGCGATGCTCATCTCGCGCTACAAGGCGATCGGTGGCATGGACATCGCCGAACGCAGGCGTCCCCAGGACGGCACGCTGGAGGCCAACGTCGGCAAGCGCAAGCTGAAGCTGCGACTGGCCACGTCTTCGGGACCCTACGGGGAGAGCGTCGTCATCCGTCTGCTTGAGACATCGGCCGAGGCAACGCTCCTCACGGATCTTGGCATGACCGAGGAGCAGTCGACGGCTCTGTACGGGTACGCCGGTCGCTCGCACGGGATGATAGCCATCGTCGGTCCGACTGGCTCGGGCAAGACCACCACTGTGTATAGCGTCTTGACAAGTATCGACGCCGAGAAGCGCAGTCTCATGTCGGTCGAGGATCCGGTGGAGTACGTCATCCCCCGTGCCAACCAGCAGCAGGTCAACGACAAGGCGAAAGTCACATTCGAGAACCTGCTCAAGTCCTCCGTCCGGCAAGACCCGGACATCTTGTTCATGGGCGAGGTGCGCGATGCCTTCTCGGCAAAGACGGCGGTCGACTTCGCCAGTACCGGCCACCTCACCATCTCCACGCTTCACACGTCCACTTCGACCACGGCGATCTTCCGTCTTGAGCGGCTGGGAGTGGAACGCAGCATGATGGCGGACGCCATCTTGTGTATCGTGGCGCAGCGCCTGATCAAACGGTTGTGCCCGGACTGTCGCCGCGTGGCGCGCATCACCGCCGAAGAACGCCGGATGCTGGAGCCGTTCACGGACGATATCCCGGCCGAGGTCGCGCATCCTGTGGGATGTCCCCACTGCTACAACGGATACCGCGGTCGCGAGGGCGTCTATGAGGTGCTGCAGTTCGATCCGCAGCTCACCGAGTGGGTCCGCTCCGGGATACCTGTGACCGACGTCCGCCAGCGGCTGCGTGAGCGCGGGGACTACCTGATGTTCGATCACGCCGTGGACAAGGTGCGCGACCTCACATTCTCCGTGCAAGACGTTCATGACCGTGTGCTCATCGAGGAAGAGAGCGAGGCTCCGGATTCCGCTGCCGCCTCTGCGCCTTCCGCTGCTTCCTCCACCCGGAGCCGACCGTCACCGGATACAGACCTCATCGGCGCTCTGGACAGCATCGAGGACTCGGACGATTCGGATCTTATCGGCGTGGCTTCCAAGAAGCGCTTGCATCTGCTGATCGCCGACGATGATGAATCGACCCGGGAGCTCATCGGCAAAGTGCTGAGCGATGCCGGGTATGCTGTCTCGTACGTCGCCGACGGAGAGGCGGCGCTTGCGCGCATCGGTGACAGCGCTTTCGACCTGTGTCTGGCCGACCTCAACATGCCCAACCTGGACGGATTGGCCCTGCTCCAGGCGCTGTATGAGTCGGGCGATCCCACACCTGTGATGTTGCTCACGGGGACTGCGGGTTTTGACACTGAGGCGGCGGCACTGCGT
>JBFHJN010000034.1:0-29032 GCA_041595875.1 Coriobacteriia bacterium | reverse complement strand
TACCGCAAGACGGCAGATTCGGCGTGGTGCTCGATGGCAAGTCGGTCGACTTCCGTGTCGCCGTGCTGCCCACGGTGCAGGGCGAGATGACGGTCATGCGATTGCTGCGCCGGGACTCGATCATGATGTCGCTTGAAGACCTCGGCTTCCTTGAGAATCCGCTGTCACGCCTGCTCGATGCGCTGTCGCGACCCTACGGAGCCATCTTGGTCACGGGCCCCACGGGATCGGGTAAGTCCACGACACTGTATGCGGCGATCAACAGGACAACGCGGCCAACGGTGAATCTCATCACGGTCGAGGACCCTGTAGAGTACCGGCTGGAGGGTCTCTCGCAGGTGCAGGTGCACGAGAAGGCTGGGCTGACGTTCGCGTCCGCTCTGCGGTCCATCCTGCGTCAGGACCCCGATGTCGTCATGATCGGTGAGATCAGAGACAAAGAGACTGGGACGATCGCCATCGAGGCAGCTCTCACCGGTCACCTGGTCCTCTCTACGCTACACACCAACGACGCGCCGTCGGCAATTACCCGCCTTACCGAGATGGGCATCGAGCCCTTCTTGTCCGCCTCTGCGATCAACTGCGTTCTTGCCCAGCGCCTCGCGCGACGATTGTGCCCGGAGTGTAAAGAGGCGTACACGCCTGATGAGGCCGTTTTGACGCGCATCGGATTCCCCTTCGAGCCGGGGAGCCCGCCCACGCTCTATCGCGCCGTGGGCTGCAAGAGGTGCTCCGGCATAGGCTACAAAGGCCGCATGGGGATCCATGAGGTGATGACCGTTTCCGAGGAGATCGAGCGCGC
This sequence comes from Coriobacteriia bacterium, assembly GCA_041595875.1. GTDB lineage: Bacteria > Actinomycetota > Coriobacteriia > Anaerosomatales > Anaerosomataceae > UBA2279. The sequence goes on along the minus strand of JBFHJN010000034.1, from coordinate 28,230 downwards.
TGCGGTCAACCATGCGTCAGGTGATGAACTCAAGCGCATCGCTGTCGCCGAGGGGATGAAGACCCTGAAAGACGACGGTCTTGCAAAGGTCGCTTCCGGGATGACATCGATAGAAGAGATCATGCGCGTCGTCGTGTGATTCGGCTCTCTACCTCGTGTTGTGTGACGCTGGAGTACATGAGAGACTGATGATGCCTATCCGGCGGGGGTTCGTTTGTGTACGCCAGCCCCTGGTCTTGAACATATTGGTGCCACAAACGAGGTGACAGTTGATGGTTGATAAGGGAATCGGTGACTACTTCATCAGTGACACAGATGAGGACTCGCTTGACGATGACGAGTTGCTGACAGCTCCGGTCGTCGTGCCGATGGCGGCACCCGCACCACAGCCGGCACCCGCGCCTCAACCGGTGCCTCAGCCTGTCGTGATGCCGGCCCCGGTCCAGCCCATGTCTCCGCCGGTCGCGACCCCTGCACCTCCTCAGTCGGTACCTGAGCAGCGGGCGGTGGCCTCATCGTCACAGGCCTCGCGCGAGGAGAGGCTCACGCAGGCTCTGGATGAGCTGATGCACAACGACCCCGACATCCAGGCGGCGGCCCTGGTGAGCCTAGATGGCTTCACGATGGCTTCAGCGCTCCCGCAGGGCATGCAGGCGGACCGTGTCGGCGCCATGTCCGCCGCGATTCTCGGCCTTGGCGAACGGGCTGCCACCGAGCTTGGTAGAGGCCATCTCTCCCAGGTGTTCATCGAAGGCGAGAACGGCTACGTCCTGCTGATTGCTGCGGGCAACCGCGCGGTCTTGACCGCGCTGGCGGACCCCGATTCCAAACTCGGGTTGGTCCTTTATGACATGAAGATGGCTGCTGCCAACATCGGCGCCATTCTCGGCTAGCACGTTCATGCACGGGTACTGAAAGGTAACGGCGAGAACAGATGGCATTGCACGGCAACTTGAGAGACTTCAGTCTCCCTGATGTATTCCAGCTGGTCCAACTCAGCCGGAAGACTGGCGTGCTGCGCATTCGCAATGCAGATGCCGAAGGGTCGATCTGGTTCCGTGACGGTGACGTGTTCTTCGCGCAGTCCAACTGGCAGAGTGAACCTCTGGGTCAACGCATGGTCGCTGCTCAGAAGATCACCCCCAGTGCTCTAGCCAAGGCTCTCGAGATCCAGAGGTCTGATTCGACCGGCGAGCGGCGTTTGGGCCAGATTCTCATCGACGAGGGATACATCACCGAGAAGGTCTTGGAGGCGTTCGTCCAAGAACAGGTTCAAGACACGATCTTCGATCTGATGCGCTGGGATGCAGGAGAGTTCGACTTCGAGCTTCTGCCCGACGTCGTCGATGAAGACATCGGTCTGTCGGTCTCCATCGAGAACATCGTGATGGAGGGAAGTCGCCGTCTCGAAGAGTGGAACCGCATCAAGAAGAAGGTTCCATCCATGGAGATGGTCTTCAAGATGGCCACTGCGCCCGGTGAGGGCACTTTCGAGATATCCCTCAAGCCCACCGAGTGGAATCTGTTGCTGCTTGTGGACGGGACTCGCAGCGTCGCTGAGTTGGCCCACGAGACCAATCGCACGGACTTCGAGGTAGCGCGTATCATCTACGGCCTGTTCTCGGCCGGGCTTCTCGAGGTCGCTTCTGAGGCCGAAGTCGAGCGGCTGCGGACAGAGCGTGCTGAACAAAAGCAGCGGCTTGATGAGATGAAGCTTGAGTCGGAGATGGCCGAGCGCAGCAGGATCGAGGCCGAGGCGCAAGCAGCGGCCGAGGTCGAGGTCGTTGAGCCGGTCGAGGCCGAGATACCGGAGAGAGAGACACCGGAGGTCGTGGCTCCTGCTGAGCCCGGGCGTCCGGAGATTCCGGAATCAGTGCCGCCACACGAGGAGCCGGAGTTCCTGACGACGGCTTCTGCCGAGCCCAATGCGGATGATCTTGCGGCCTTTGAGCAGATGATGTCGGCTGTTCTTACGCCCGAACCGGAACCGGTGGTCGAGATCGAGCCCGAACCCGAACCCGAACCCGAACCTGAGCCGGAACCTGAGCCGGAACCGGAACCGGAACCGGTGGTCGAGATCGAACCGGAGCTGGCACTCGAACCCGAAGCGGAACCCGAGTTGGTACTCGAACCCGAACCGGAACCGGTGGTCGAGCCCGAACCTGAGCCCGAACCGGAACTGGAGGTCGAGCTCGAACCGGAGCCTGAGTTCGAGCCAGAGCTGGAGTCTGACCTTGGCATCGCTGACTTCGGCGCATTGTCGGCCAACGAGTTCGCGGAGATTCCCGCGCCCCCCGTGGCGGATGAATTCATCTTCGAGGTCCTGGATGCGGATCTAGACGGTCAGCAAGAGACTCCAGCGTCCAATCAGGCCCTGACGGGCGATCTCGAGGCTGACCTCCGCGCCCTAGGGCTAGGGGAGTTGCCCGAGGAACTCGCTCAACCGATTCCGGCTGAGGTCGAGTCATTCGAGGCTGCTAACGCCGAGTCCGAGGAGTCTGAAGCGGAGGCGGAGCTTGGTGTTGACGAGGGCTATCTCTTTGAGTCTGAAGAAGTGCCTGTCGTCTCGCAGAATCCCGTGTTTGAGCTGGAACCTGAGCTGGAGATCGAGCCAGAGCTGGAACCGGAAGTCGAACTCGAGCCCGAACCGGAACCGGAGCAGGAGCCCGAACCCGAACCGGAACCAGAAGTCGAACTTGAGCCCGAAGCGGAACCCGAGCCCGAGCCCGAACCGGAACGGGAGCCCGAGCAGGAGCCCGAACCCGAACCGGAAGTCGAGCCCGAGCCCGAACTTGACTCTCTCGCTGACATGCTGGCGAGCCTTGAAGTGGAAGCCACCGCGGAACCGGAGATGCCTGCCCCGCCTGTGTCGGCACCCGAACCCGCCACCGAAGTCGAGGCGGGGGAGGCCGGCGATGATTTGGACGCGCTGCTTCGCTCGCTCGGTACCGATGAGGAGGAGCCGGTCGAGGCCGAGGCTCCTACAGGTGTCATCTCCACTGATGCCTACCTGGCTGATTTCGACACGGACATGGGTCTGAATGGTGGTCTCGGCGATGAGCTCACTGCCCTCACCGGCGTCGAGAGCGGTCCGAGCCGGGGCCGTCCAAGCGCGACGGTGGCGAAGATTCCCGAATCGGGTGAGGGAGCGATGTTGCATCGCGACTCTGCGGTTGATCGCAGTTTGCTAATGAAGATCATCGAGGGCATCGAGAAACTCTAGGAACGGAGCTCGCTTGTGCAGTCTGTGAAAGTCGTTGTCACGGGGCCATTCAACGCAGGAAAGACGACGTTCATCAAATCAGTGAGCGAGATCACTGTCCTGTCCACGGAGCGTCAGGTAAGCGACGCGTCCGGCGAACGGGGCAGCGAAACCACAGTTGCCATGGACTTCGGTCGGATCACTGTCTCTGACGATGTGGTGCTCTATCTGTTCGGTACCCCCGGTCAAGAGCGCTTCTCGTTCATGTGGGAGACGCTTTCCGAGGGGATGTTGGGCTTTGTGCTGCTCGTGGATGCAGACAGCTCTGAGTCGATCTCTGACGCATCGTCGATGATAGAGTTCTTCACGAATATGTCAGATGTTCCATTCGTGGTTGCCGCGAACAAGGTCAGCGAGGGAGACGCGAACTCGCTCAGTGGAATCCGCGCTCGTCTTTCTCTGGACGATCACGTGCCGTTGTTGCCCTGTGACGCGAGGGAGAAGGACAGCGTGAAGGCCGTGTTGCTCGGCCTGCTGTACGAGATCCTCCATAGCATGGACTGACGGTGGATTCGCGCCTGTACATTCTTGGCGGGCTTGCGCTGTTCGCCGTGATCATGTTCGCAGTTGCAGTTGGTGCATCGGTTCGGTATCGACGGACCGTTGCGGAATCGCGTCGGGCTGTTGAGCGCCAACGGGCGCTGATGTCGTACGGCGCATCGATACCCACGGCTAGGCCTTCCATCGATCTGCCCGCGGAACCGTGGAGCAGATCCACTGAGGCGACACTGGGCGAGCCCACCCTTGAGCCCGAACCTGAATCTGCGCCGGAACCCGAACCTGCATACGAACCCGAGCCCGAACTCACGCCGACGCCCGAACCCGACCCCGAACCTGCATACGAACCTGAACCCGAACCCACGCCGACGCCGGAACCCGCCTCGCTCTCGTTCGCCGAGCTGCACGAGATCGCGGACTACACGCTTGTCGCCCCTGTTGAGCTACACTTCACACAAGGGGAAGGTCGCGTGGGCGTGCGCCCGGGGACGAGGACGTATGCGGAGTTCCAGCGCATGGCAGGCGTCGTTCTCGGCGACCTGGAGCGTTCGCGTCGGTCCTAGTCCGGCTTTGTGGCTGTCTATCTATCGTCTTGCTAGTGCCTGCTCTTGTACTTGTCGTACCATGGCATCGTTAGCGAACGTGCGAGCAAACCATCACACACTGAGGAGTTGTGTTCGTGGCTGAAGCGGGCCAAAGACTCGGCCAGTTGCTCATGAGGGCCGGCGTGATCACAGAGCGTCAGCTCAATGACGCCCTCGAGGTCCACAAGGCCACCGGCAGCCCACTCGGCCGCGTCCTTGTCGATCTTGGCTACGCCACACAGGGCGCGATACTCTCCGTGATGGCGCGTCAGATCGGGATTCCGTACATCGATTTCTCCGAGAAGACCCCCGACCCCCATGCCATTTCGATAGTCCCGCGTGAATTGGCCAATCGCTATACGCTCATGCCCGTGGAGATCGATGCGGAGAACCATCTCATCGTCGCGATGGCCGATCCCCAGAACGTCCTCGCGCTTGATGACCTTCGGATCATCACCGGGTATGAGATCCACCCGGCCATCTCCACAAAAGATGCTATCGTCGCGGCGATCGAGGACTTCTACAAGGTCGCCGAACACGTAGACACGGACTTTCTCGGCAAAGATGAGGCCGAAGCGCCGGATCTCGACTCCCTGGTAGGCGTTTCTGACGAAGCGCCCATCGTCAAACTCGTGAACTACATCATCAACAAGGCGGTCTCCGACCGAGCCAGTGATATCCATATCGAGCCACAAGAGAAGGACCTGCGCATCAGGTTCCGTGTCGATGGCGTGCTGCATGAGGTCATGCGCAGCCCAAAGACGACGCAGCAGGCGATCATCAGTCGCTTCAAGATCATGTCCGACATGGACATCGCCGAGACGCGCAAGCCTCAAGACGGGCATACCGCGCTGACGGTATCGGGCCACAAACTGGACTTCCGTGTCTCGACTCTGCCTACGGTCTATGGTGAGCGGATCGTGCTGCGAATCCTGCGCAAAGACAGCATCATGCTCCGGCTTGAAGACCTGGGCTTCCTGCCCGGCTCTCTCAGTCGTTTTGAATCCTCGTTCCGTAAGCCGTACGGCGCCATTTTGGTGACGGGCCCAACGGGCTCCGGTAAGTCCACAACGCTCTACGGCGCCATAAACGTGTTGAACGAGCCACTGAAACACATCATCACGGCTGAGGACCCCGTGGAGTACCGGCTTCCCGGCGTGAACCAGATACAGACCAACGCGAAGGCGGGCCTGACCTTCGCCCGTGCGCTGAGGTCGTTTCTGCGTTGTTCGCCTGACATCATCCTCGTGGGTGAGGTGCGAGACCAGGAGACCGCGAAGATCGCCATCGAGTCTGCGCTCACGGGCCATCTTGTGCTCTCCACGCTCCATACCAACGACGCTGCAGGAGCCATCACCCGCCTCACCGAGATGGGTGTGGAGCCGTTTCTTGTGGCCTCTGCTTTGGACTGCGTGCTTGCACAGCGTCTTGCGCGTAAACTATGTGGTGACTGCAAGGTCGAGTACACGCCGGAGCGACAGGTGTTGCTTGACGCGGGCTTCTCGGAGGACAACCTCCCTGAAGTCCTGTACAAGCCGGGGGGCTGCAAGAAGTGCGGCGGCACGGGCTACCGTGGACGGATCGGCGTTCACGAGGTCATGCTGCTCAGCGAGGAGATCGGTGACCTCACGGTGAAAGAGGCCACTGCCGAGGAGATAAAGGCCGTGGCCGTCGAGCAGGGTATGCTGACCCTCAAGCAAGACGGGCTGGAGAAGGTCCGACTGGGGATCACTTCGGTGGAGGAGATCGTTCGCGTTATCGTGTGACGGGTCTGTCGCCGGTTGGCGGCGAGGCTTTCACGAGGGGGGGCTGGGGAATGACGGATTTGAATGAACTACTACTGAAGCTGGTAGAGCGCGGCGGATCCGATCTTCATGTGACAGTGGGCATGCCGCCAGTCATGCGGATCAATGGCCGCCTGCTTCCCACAGAAGGCACCCGACTCACCACTCGCGACACGAAGGAGCTTCTCTACAGCATCCTCACCGACGAGCAACGCGAGACTCTGGAGCGCAACTGGGAGTTCGACTTCGGCTACGCTCTGCCCGGTGTCGCGCGGTTCAGGGTCAATGTGTACTACCAGCGGAACAGCATCGGCGCCGCTTTCAGGCATATCCCGGTCGAGATCCAGACATTCGAGGAGCTGCGCCTACCGACCGTCCTTGAGTCGTTTTGCAGGAAGCCGCGAGGGTTCGTTCTCGTAACCGGGCCCACCGGCTCAGGTAAGTCCACCACGCTCGCGACGATGGTCGACTACATCAACACGAATGAAGAAGTGCACATCATGACGGTGGAGGATCCCATCGAGTATCTCCACCATCACAAGAAGGCGATGATCAACCAGCGAGAGGTCGGCTCGGACACCAAGAGCTTCTCTCAGGCGCTGAAATACATCCTTCGTCAGGATCCGGACGTGATCATGATAGGGGAGATGCGCGACCTTGAGACCGTGCAGGCTGCTCTTACGGCAGCCGAGACTGGGCACCTGGTGCTCGCCACGCTCCATACGCAAGACGCGGCCCAGACCATCGACCGAGTCGTGGATGTGTTTCCCCCGTATCAGCAGCAGCAGATCAGGGTGCAGTTGGCGGGTACGCTGCAGGGCATCTTAAGTCAACAGCTCATTCCGACGATAGATGGTAGGGGACGAGTCGTCGCTTCCGAGGTCCTCGTGCCCACATCAGGTATTCGGAACATGATCCGAGAAGGGAAGACGCACCAGCTTCCCAGTGCACTGCAGGCGGGACATCAGTATGGTATGTTCACGATGGATCAGAGCCTTGCTGAGCTTTATCGCCAGGGACTCGTCAGCCTGGATGGCGCCCTGCAGCGAGCGGTAGACCCTAACATACTCAAGACGCTCTTGGGCCGTAGCCAGTAGTAGAGATCAGAGGAAGGCGTAGCGACGATGGCCACACTCACGTTCAAATACAGTGTTCGCGACAAGACCGGCAAGGTCATCTCGGGCAAACTCGAGGGCGAGAGTCGAGAGGCTGTATCGAACAAGCTCCGCTCGATGGGCTACATCATCCTCAATCTCAGCGAGGATCGTCTGGCGGCGCTGAACAAGATCCAGTTCGGCACTACCGTCAAGGCGAAAGACATCACGATCTTCTCGCGCCAGTTCGCTACGATGATCAATGCGGGTCTGTCACTGACGAAGTGTCTCAACATCCTTGCTGGGCAGTCCGAGTCCAAAGAGCTGCGCGAGATCATCGGTCAGGTCGGGCGTGATGTCGAAGCGGGACAGTCACTTTCCGAGGCGCTCGCAAAGCACTCCAAGATATTCCCGCCTATCTTCATAAACATGGTGAAGGCAGGCGAGACCGGTGGTGTTCTGGATGAGGTCTTGAACCGCCTCGCCGATCACTTCGAGAGTGAGAATGCTCTCAAGGGCAAGATCAAGTCGGCCATGACGTACCCGATCGCGATGCTCGGCCTGGTTTTGATCATCCTCGTCGCCATGATGGTGTTCGTTGTTCCAACATTCCAGAAGATGTTCTCGGACATGGGTGGCGAGCTACCGCTTCCCACACAGATTCTGGTGGACATCTCTACTGGCGTCCGTGGACTGCCGGGCCTCATCTTCGCTGTGACCGTGGTCGTCGTGATCTTCGCGTTCAAGCGCTGGGTCGCAACGGAGTCAGGACGCTATGTATGGGACGGCATCAAATTGCGCATGCCTGCAGTTGGCACGCTCGTGCGGAAGATCGCGTTGGCTCGGTTCACGCGTACGTTTGGGACGCTCGTCTCCGCAGGCGTTCCTATTCTCTCTGCGCTGGACATCGTTGGAGACACGGCGGGCAACGAAGTCGTGGCCCGAGCGGTGAAGAAGGTCCGCTCGGCCATCAAGGAAGGCGAGACGATCGCCAAGCCCCTAGGGGAGTCTAATGTGTTTCCATCCATGCTGGTGCAGATGATTGCAGTTGGCGAGGAGACCGGTGCTCTGGACACGATGCTCAACAAGATTGCGGATTTCTATGATGAAGAGGTGGCAGCCGGTGTTGACGGCATCACTTCGTTGATCGAGCCTATGATGATGGCTACGTTGGGAGTCATAGTCGGTGGCATGGTCATCGCGCTCTATTTGCCGATGTTCCAGGTCATAACCCTGGTCCAGTAGCCCGTGAAGATGTCTGAGAATGCTCTAAAGGTTGTCTTGGAGTAGCCGATAATCAAACTGTGGATGTATGGATCCGGGAGGATCCTGATGCTAATCGAAAGGGAGGTGGACATCTTATGAAGATGTTCAGGAAGGACGAGGGCTTCACTCTCGTCGAGCTCATGGTCGTTGTACTTATTATCGGTATCCTTGTTGCTATCGCTATTCCTGTGTTCAACTCTGCAAGTGAGTCTGCTCGTCGTCGTACCTGTCAGGCGAACCAGCGTACGATTGAGGGTGCGGTTCAGCAGTACGTTGCCGCGTATCAAGGCAATGCGGTTGCCGATGCAGATGGCATCGTCAATGGTGCTAACATACTCGTTGCTGGAGACGCCAACAACGATCCCTACATCAAGGATGCTCCGACTTGCTCAACTGAGGGCGGCAGCTTCTACTTCCTTGATGACGGCAACGTCACCGGGGACCAGGCCGCAGCTACCTGGACGGTTGCCGACCACGAGCTGTAGGGCGTAGAGATTCTTTGATTCAGTACTAGGTGAGGCCGGTGGTTTAACCACCGGCCTCTTCTCGTGTCTTTTGAAATGTGCAAGAACTCGCTACGCTGTGTTGAGTCGAACCTGTCGGAGGCGCCAGTGATGAGTTTCGTGATTGAAGTCCCGCGGTGGTGGAGCTTGACGGTGTTCGGTTCTGTCGGTCTCCTTCTTGGGAGTTTCGCCAATGTGGTCATCTGGCGACTTCCTCGCAACGAGTCGCTTGCGTTTCCCGGATCGCGCTGCCCCAGGTGTTCTACACCGATCAAATGGTATGACAACGTTCCCGTTGCTTCATGGTTGTTGCTGGGTGGTCGGTGTCGCGCCTGCGGTGAGCCTATCCCTATACAGTATCCGGCCGTGGAGTTCTTGTCGGGCGTCCTGTGGCTTGTGGCTGCTATTCGCTTCGAATTCGGAATGCGAGCAGTTCTTGCGGCGTTGCTCTTCTATGCGCTTCTAGTGCTCACATTCATCGATATCGATCACCAGCGACTGCCTAACAGCATCGTGGCCGTTCTTGGCGGTGTAGGACTCATCGGCGTTGGGATATCTCAGCTTCAAGGAGGGGATGCGCTGCCACTCGTACCGGTACCAGCGGGCAGCTCGCCGTTCGCCGTAGCCGCGCTCGGCGTGCTTCTTGGGGGAGGACTGAGTCTGGCGATCTCCGTTGCCTATGGTGCTCTCCGTGGTTCTGTTGGGCTGGGAATGGGTGATGTGAAGCTGCTTGCAGTGCTCGGCCTTTTCCTGGGCCCGTACGTGCTCATGACATTCATGATCGGTAGCATGATCGGCGCGGTATACGGTCTGACGACGAGCCGCCGCGCCGCTGAAGGTATATCGCGACGCATCCCGTTCGGTCCATTCCTCGCAACAGCGGCGGTGATCACGGCCTTGTTCGGACCTGCAGTGTGGGCCGCCTATGCGCGGCTGGTAGGTCTGTCATGAAGGCGTAGTGTATTGTGTTTTTGTGAAGTGGGGGAGTGTCGCTCAAGTGCTTGTGCCGGGCGGCCGATACAGTGATTGGTGGGCGTAGTTCTCGGTGCGTCGTGCCTTGATGAGGAGCGTTGACGAGATGCTTTCCATGAGAAGCACAGCAAGGACTGTGGAGTCGGACGAGGGGATGACGATCGTCGAGATCGTGGTCGCTTCCACGATTCTCTTCATCGCGCTGACCGCTCTTGTACCGCTGCTCTTCACCACGACGAAGATGGCACAGCAGACCAAGGCCAAGACGGTTGCGCTCAATGCGATGAACAGCTATGTCGAACAGGCGCGTGCGATAACGTATGACGACCTTGGCGTCGACGGTACGTCTATTCCGGGCGACTTGGCCTCAGAGAGTGTGTTGTCTCTCGAGGGATTCAGCGTCGTGATCAAACCTACCGTAGAGTGGGTCGACGACCCGAACATGCTCGGCACCCAGGACTACAAGCGACTCATTGTCGATGCCTCGGTTTCAAGCAGTTCGATGGCGACGATGACCTATACGATGACCACGTTCGTGTGGGGTGCGCCGTATGAGCAGGAGACAGCGGCGCTTCCAGAGGTGGCTTTCACCACCAACTCACCCGCAGCGGATGCTGTTGTGTCCGGAGTGTCGGTCATCGTCGGCGGACGTGCTGAGACCGATCTGACCGCCGGCTTCATCAGCTCGATGGTTCTTAAGGTCGATGCGAGCTATCTGCCCAACAGCCTGAACCCTCCGGACTTCGCTTCGTGGGCGCCTATGACCACTCCGTACGAGCAGTCGTTCTATTGGGATACCACCGCGCAGTATCTTGTTGTGGATTCGGAGACCGGGGATCCCATTCTCGATGCCGAGGGTCAGCAGCAGTACCTTGCATTCAGCCCTGACGGCATCCGGGTCTTGAAGGTTGAGGCGTGGGACAACTTGAGTGGCCACTCCTATGTCACGCGCCGGGTGCTCGTGGACAACTATGCGCCACTCACGCCCGGGGCTCCGACCGGTGCGTGTAGCACCTCGACGAATGCCGATGTCACGTGGCCAACCGCCATGGATGGCACAGAAGGCGCGGCACTCTATAACCTCATAGTCTACAAACAGCCCACCTCATCGGCGGATGATTCCGCGTGGCCGCAAGCCAACGCAGTGCAGGTTTCGACTACCAGTTCGAGCATGACGGTCTTGCCGTTCAGCCGTTACTACGCGGTCGTGCAGGCGCAGAGCCCGTTGGCTCACAAGTCGGACTGGTCGGCGGCATCAGCCAAGTTCGTATCTCGTCCGGAACTCAGCGGGACCACGCTGCAGAAGGTGACAAAGAGCAGCAGCAAGTACAAGATCACGACCACTGTGGTACTGGATGTGACCAACCCTAACTTCGCTGTCAGCGGTACTGTGCTCTATGACGTCTGGCGTTCCACCGACCTGGCCACTTTGGGTACAGGCAGTGCTTACATGTCGAACGTGGCATTTGACTCCGGCACGTGGACGGACACTATCGTCGATTCGACGTCATACAGCAAGAACTCCACAACTCCTACCTACTACTACAAGGTGAAGGCCTCGTTCACGCCGTACGGCGGGACGAGCACGGAGTCCTGGACCAATACCGGAAGCGTTCCTGGTCTCACGGTGTCTGCTGCGACCACGGTCAACGGGACGGTGACCCAGACATGGTAGCCGCCCTCACATCGTGGGCGCGTGACCTGAGGGGCCGTGACGACGGCTTCACGTTGTCCGAGCTGCTCGTGGTCATCGTGTTGCTCGGGTTGGTGCTGGGGATTGCCTGGAATGTGAACTACTACGTGACAAAGGTCGCCAACGATGCAAGTCGTGAGGCGAGCTTCAGTGCTGAAGTGAGGACTCCTTTGGCATACATCGACAAGCTCTTGATGCAGAACAGCTTGATCGAGTCGGACTCCACCGCCTATCGGTTGAGCTTTCTGACCGACGTCGATCTGGATGACGTCTTGGAGCGTACCGTCGTCGAGGTGGTGGGAGAGGAGATGACTCTCACGCGATGGACGGTAGACGGAAGCCGCGTGAACAACGTGCCGGCGATTCAGACCATGACCTTGTCGGACCATAATGCGAACATCGCGCAAGGGATTCCTTTGTTCACCTATTTCGATGTCGACGGTGACCCCATCACCGATCAGTCGCAGTACTCAAGCAACACTCGGGGAGTTGAGACGGTGATCGTCGTCGACTACGAAGATGAGATATTCCAGGACTCGCGTTACACATACTTCCGGAACCGCAGGTAAGGTGGATGAGATGAAGACCCAGGGCCAGGTCCGGCGGTTCGTCACAGCTGATGAAGGCGTGGCTCTCGTCACGGTGCTTGGCGTGATGGCCGTGCTTACGATCCTTGTCGCTTCGAGTTTCTTCCTTGCCAGGCAGTCATACACCTCAACAGATCGCCTTGAGGCGGAGTCGCAGGCGTTCCAGAAGGCCAATGCAGGCATCGATACCATGTATGCTGACCTGCTCGCCAACAGCTCGCTCGCGCTGGACAACTATGGTTCCGGCGGAAGGACCCTCACGGTTGGCGACGGGACCGTCAACGTCTCACTGGAGTCGATGGGCTCCATGGAGTACTCGGCGATCGCTACCGGGTACGCCGCTGACGGTACCCCCGAGTCGATCAAGGTCCGCTTCTTCTATCTCAGTATCTGGGATATGTTCATCGCGGCCGGAGAGGATGAAGACTCCATCGGAGGCGGCAAGTTGAACGGTAACGCGAACGTCGACGGCCCGTTCTATGTAAGGGGCGATCTGAGCGGTACCGGTGGTATGGCCTTCACTGGTGGGCCATTGCTGGTCACGGGCGATATCGATCCGAAGGGCAACTTCACCGTCGGGACATCTGACGAGCCCATCAAGGTCTACTGCGGAGGAACGTATCCCGACAGTTGGCCATCAAACAAGAATTTCCATACGGTCGGTTCGATTTCGGCTCCTCCTGAGATAACACTACCCGTTGTTGATGCAGATTTCTTGGACACTGCGTGGTCGCGCGCGAAGACCGAGTCTGTCGACAACCTCCAGGGCACGGTTGAGTTCTCGCCCACTGACAACGTCGAGGTCGCCGACATCACCATAAAAGACGCCACAACCTATCCGACTGCTCTGGGTGGTACATGGGTGCGTCCGAAGGCTCCAGGTGCAACTGAGAATTACAAGGTCATCGGGTCGAGCACTCCATCCGATATCGAGACCGGCGGATCGACCAACCTGGTACTGGGCACTGCCGACTTCGGCTCATGGTATGGAGATGGCCATGGCTACACGGTCGGCCAATGGGATGACTTCGCGTATGACTACACCGGCGGTGACTATGACATTCTCTACCTGGAGGGTACGGTCGTCGTCGACGGTGACGTCACATTCAATCGGTCTGTCAGATACCGGGGTAATGGCGCCCTCGTCGTCAACGGCGACGTCACCATCAAGGAGAATCTCAAGCCGTATAGCGGCGACATGCAGACCGACGAGGTGCTCGGCATAATCTGCACCGGCTCCATGTATGTTTATGGCGAAGGCAATGGCGACAGGGTCGACCCTGATATTGCGGCGGCGCTGTGGTCGAACGGCTCGATGAACTTCGAGAAGCAGAACTCGGTAGTCAAAGGGTCTATCATCGCGCCACTGATCAACTTCCCGCAGGCGAACTTCCATCTGTATTCTGACCCGAACTTGCCCACGTTCTTGCCGTGGAGCATGCCTGGTCGAGATTCACCGTTGTTGCTGGTCGGTTCATGGTCACGGAGCTGATGACGGCTCGATCATCGAGAGCCTAGGTCGGTCCGGCGCGGTCGGTCAATGTGTTGCCAAGTGGCAAGAGATGGTGTTTTATGGGTACCAGTGGGGGGCTCTTTTATATTCACAAAAGTGACACTGAGTCGCTTGCAGTGATACGCTTCACAGGATATGAGTCGCACCAGCAGTAGCAGCATCGTCGTAGCAGTGTAGAGGGAGGACTCCGTTGGGCTCAATCTCCTTCAGTAGCAGTACAGCGGCAATCGGTCTGGACATTGGCACTGACCACGTCCGTATCGCGCAGGTGAAGCCTGCCGGTGCGGGTCTTGAGCTGACCGGATACGGTTCGGTCGAGATTCCTATGGGTGCCGTTGTCGAAGGCGAGATCGTCGACGTGGAAGCCGTCACTTCGGCCATCAAGGAGCTGCAGCGCCGCAGCAACGTTCGCGGCAAGAACGTGGCTATCGGTGTCGCCAATCAGAAGGTCATCGTGCGTCTCATCGATCTTCCCTTCATGGAGCGTGCGGAGCTTGAGGGTGCGATCCAGTATCAGGCTCAGGACTACATCCCCATGGCGGTCGAAGAGTCCATTCTGGACTTCCAGATCATCGGCGACTACATGACTCCCGGTGACGAGCACATGATGGAAGTGCTCCTGGTTGCGGCACATCGAGACATGATCGCCAATGCGGTCGCCGCGGTCGAAGGCGCAGGACTCAAACTGACGCAGATCGACGTGTCCTCCTTTGCGCTTGTGCGCGCCCTGATGGGCTCCGGTCAGCCGGTGCTCGCGCAAGACGACGAAGGTAGCGCAGTCGGCGTCATCCACATCTCCTCGGGAATCACCAATATCACGGTCGTTGAACGCGGCGTGCCGCGCTTCAACCGTATCTCATCACTTGCGGGTAACCAGTTCACTCAGGCGATCGCCAATGTGCTGAACCTGACTTTTGACGAAGCCGAGTCGCTCAAGGTGCAAGTCGGGCTACCTGACGTTGAATCGGGAACGAGCGATGTCCCCGAAGGTCTTGACCCCTCGCTTGTGCAGCCTGTACAGGATTCGCTGGAGCGAGAGGTCAACAAGTTCATCGCTGAGGTCCGCAGGTCGCTTGACTACTACCTCACACAGACTGCGCAGGTCAGGACCATCCAGCGCATCATCTTGACGGGAAGCGGGGCCCAGCTGAAGAACCTCGCCGGGTACCTGGAGAAGGGCCTGCAAGCGAAGGTCGAGGTTGGTGACCCCTTCGTGTTCGTCAAGGCGACCGGTGCGACTCAGCAGCTTGTCGGTGCGGATAGCTCCGGCAGCGCGGTGGCCATCGGTCTTGCGATGGGGGGACTGCAGTCATGATGCGTATCAACCTGCTTCCTCCGGAGATACTGGAAAAGCGTCGCGCCGAGAAGAGGATCATCTACGTCGCACTCCTCGCACTGCTGGTGTTCATCGTGCTGGCGGTCGTTTGGGTCTTCGCGTTTGTTCGCGTTGACGCGAAGCAACAGGATCTGGATGCGCGGCTCCAGGAGATCCAGGCCACGCAGAGCAAGGCCGACATGCTAGCGATATTCGAGGACAAGGAACAAGACCTCCAGGCGCGCCAGGTTATCGCTGACGCAGCTCTGGCCGACAGGATGAACTGGGCGAAGCTGTTTGACGAGGTCTCGCTGGTCATGCCCACAGACTTGTGGGTCACGAACTTCTCCTGGGATGAAGCGACCGGACTGACAATCGACGGATACGCTGTCGATAGTGCGACAGACTCTCCTGACCTTGGACACAAGTCGATCGCCAAGATGCTTGTCCGACTGGCTGATCTGGATGATCTGTACGATGTGTGGCTTGAGAACGCTGTCAAGGTGGAGTACGCCGAGCAACCCGCGATCCAGTTCTCTTCCACTGCTCGCGTCGTGACGTCTACTTCATCACCGTCAGCAGACGCGACCACGACAGCAGTGCCGGGTGAGACGTCCGAGACGTCCACGCCGACTGCGACCACACCGTAGAGGGCGGGACATAGATATGAACAAGCTCTCATCAATAAACCAGATGATCATAGCCGGGGTCCTGATCCTGCTTGTGACGGTCGCCGTCGTGGCGTTCGGGATCATGCCGCTGCTTCAAGAGGCATCCGATATCGACACACAGATGGCGGAAGCCGATACGCAGATGCAGACGGCGGAAGCACTCGTACAGCGGAGGCTCGACGCGAAGGCGCGGGCGGCCGAGAACGAAGTAGCATTGATGCAGATCGCCAATCAGCTGCCGGAGTCGCCGGAGCTGCCGTCGGTCATCATCGAGCTCCAGGATACAGCCAACGCCACGGGGCTGGATTTCGTGCAGATCACTCCCGCTCCGCTTGAGGATTCAGAGGATGGGACGTATACGATAGGATCACTCGTCGTGGTCCTTCACGGCGAGTGGGCCGATATCATCGAGTACACACGCAAGATCGACAAGCTCTCGCGCGGTGTCCGTACAACGCTCGGCAGTTTTGAGCGCGTCGAAGAGACGGATGAAGCCGGTCTGACAACGTCCTACATCAGCGCACAGATGACCCTTGAGGTTTATGTGATGGGTTCCACCGCGACCGCGTCGTCAGCGCAGTAGAGGAGGGGATGACGATGAGCGATTTCAACTCCACTCCTGATATGGCAGCCGCGGATACTCAGGCTCAGCCGGTTGCGTCGATTCCCGAGAAAAAGTCCTTCCTGTCTACGGGTACCGGCAAGTTCGTTGCGGTCGCATTGGCCCTTGGCGTGCTCGCAATCATCGCGGCGGTTGTCATAGTGCTTGCACTGTTCGTCTTTGGCACGGCCGTTGTGGAAGACATGGAAGTCACGGTGACGCCCGACGAGTCCGCGGTCCCTGCTGAGACCAGTGAGGCTGCGGAGGTTGCTGCTCCTGCAGCGGCAGTGGCCAATGCTGAGGTCTTCACATTCCGGGACATCTTCGAGCCCCTGCTTGTGGCCATCCCGGAGACCACGACGACGACTACCACGTCCACGACCACCACCGATACGGCGAATACGACCACCGCTGGGACTCTGTACCTGAACAGCGTCACGCTGCAAGACGGCGTGTACGTGGCGACGTTCTCTCTTGACGGTGTGACCTATTCTCTTACAGATGGTGAGCGCGTGGGTACCTCTCCTTGGCAGGTTGTGACTGTCAACGAGAGCTCGGTCGTCATGATGTATGGTGACACGCAGGTCGTGCTTGTCATCGGGCAAGGCATCACCAAGTAGCCGTTAGCCCATATCTGACTTCAGCAAGCGCCGCGCAAGCGGCGCTTGTGTCATATCTGAACCAGTGCAGGGCGAGCGTCGGATGATAGAATCTTCACACAGAACGTCGAGACGGGAGAGCTGATGCACTACGTGACCGCTGGTGAGTCCCATGGCAAAGCGCTCGTGACCGTCGTGTCCAGCGTCCCTGCCGGTGTGAGCATTGACGGTTCACTGATCGACAAGGACCTTGCTCGTCGTCAGGTGGGCTACGGGCGGGGCGGACGGATGCGCATCGAGAGCGATCGCGCCTTGATCGTGTCCGGAGTCCGGTTCGGCAAGACCATCGGTAGCCCGGTCGCTTTGAGCATCTCGAACAAGGACTGGGACAACTGGCTGGACGTCATGGCGGTGAACGGACCCAGGCCTGATGGCTCGCCAAGGGTCACCGCACCACGTCCGGGACATGCTGATCTCCCGGGATCCCAGAAGACGAACACCGATGATGTCCGAGACATACTCGAGCGCGCGAGCGCGCGCGAGACCGCTTCCCGGGTTGCAGCCGGCGCGGTGGCAAAAGCGCTCTTGGCCGAAGTCGGAGTCAAGGTGGAGTCGTACGTGGAGCGCATCGGTTCCGCTGACTGCGTCATCGATCCCGAGACGGTCGACATCGCGGCTGCCGAGGCGAGCGATGTGCGGTGCCCTGACCCTGTTGCGGCACGATCGATGCGTGCGTCGATCGACGCGGCGGCCTCTGCTGGCGAGAGTCTCGGCGGCGTCTTCGTCGTGCGCGTGACGGGACTCGTTCCCGGCGTAGGCGGCTACGCGGAAGCCTCACAACGGTTGGATGCACGCCTCGGCGGCGCCCTGTTGTCCATTCCTGCGATCAAGGGAGTGGAGTTCGGCGACGGTTTTGCCTCCGCGGCCCGGGTCGGCTCGCAGGTGCACGACCCCATCATCTACGTGCCTGGTGCAGGTATCACGCGGGAGAGCAACCATGCGGGAGGCTTCGAGGGTGGGATGACCAACGGTCAGACGCTGGTTGCTCGCGTTGCGATGAAGCCCATTCCCACGCTGATGAAGCCGCTTGCAAGCGTGGACATCGACACACTCCAGCCTATTGACGCCTCGCGCGAGCGTTCCGACGTGTGCGCCGTTCCTGCAGCAGCGGTCGTGGCGGAAGCCGAGGTCGCACTTGTGCTCGCGGCGGCGTACATGGACAAGTTCGGGCATGATTGCGTCGAGGACATACGAGCCTCGCTTGATGCCTACCGTGAGAGGATCGCCCGGTGAGCCGAATCTTCCTGATCGGCTTCATGGGCGCCGGAAAGTCCACGGCAGGGGTACTCCTTGCCAGGGCCCTCGATCTTCCGTTCATCGACCTGGATGCCCAGATCGAACGAAGCGTCGGGCAGTCGATCCCTGACATCTTCGCCTCGGCGGGCGAAGATGCGTTCCGCGAAGCTGAAGCGCGCGAGCTGCGTGCCGCGTGTGACATGCCTGATGCTGTGGTCGCATGCGGTGGCGGAGTGGTGCTGCGAGACGCGAACCGCGCGCTCATGCGCAGTTGCGGCGAGGTCGTCTACCTGGCCGTCACCGCGGATGAGGCGATCGCACGGATCGGAGATGGCTCGGGTAGGCCTCTTCTGTCGGTTGACTCGGCGCGGATGGCGCGAAGCATCCTCGATGCGCGCCTATCGCTGTATCGCACGGCTGCACATCATGTGATCGACACCTCCGGCAGGACTCCGGCAGAAGTGGTCGCGGAGATAGTCCCTATCGTTTCAGGGCTGCCGGTCCGCCAGGTCGATGTCCGCGCTGGTGCGGGCTACACGGTGACCATCGGTGTGGGTGCCTTGGACTCAGTTGGCGCTCTTGTCGCCGAGAAAACCTCCGCGAAGCGGGTCGCTCTTGTCACCGACTCCAGTGTGGATGCGCTGTTCGGCGATGATGTCATGGACTCGCTTACAACGACGGGGCTCACGGTGCACAGAGTCGTCGTTGAGGCGGGCGAGCGTAGTAAGTCATGGGAGCAGGCGGGGCGAGTGCTGGACGCTCTTGCCGAGGCCGGCCTTGACCGCAGTAGCGCCGTCGTCGCTCTGGGCGGGGGAGTAGTGGGTGACCTGGCGGGCTTCTGCGCAGCATCGTTCATGCGCGGGATACCGCTTGTGCATGTTCCTACCACGCTGCTTGCACAGGTGGACAGCTCCGTCGGCGGGAAGACCGGCGTGGATCTGACTGCAGGCAAGAACCTGGCGGGCGCGTTTTGGCAGCCCTCGGCGGTCATCACCGATCCGTCGGTGCTTCAGTCCTTGCCGGAGAGCGAGTGGCTCAATGGGATCGTGGAAGTGGTCAAGACGGTCTTTCTGCAAGGGGAAGAAGAGGTGGCAAGACTCGAGCGGGATGCGTCGCGCATCCTCTCGCGTGATGAACACGCTGTGGTGGACATGGTCCACGCCTGCGTACGCTTCAAAGCCGACGTTGTGAGCGACGACGAACGCGAGGCCGGAAGGCGTGAGTGTCTCAACTTCGGGCATACACTGGGACACGCTATCGAGAACCTGGCCGGTTACGGGACGATCCCCCATGGCGTTGCAGTGGCCGAGGGTATGCGCTTCGCGTCCAGACTGGCAGAGGTGGTCTTGGATGCACCGGCCCGGACGGGACGACGCATCGCCACGCTACTGGACTCGTTCGGTATACCCCGGGTCACCCATGAGTTCACGGCCGCCGATCTGAAGATGGCGATGCTTGCCGACAAGAAGAACCGGGACTCGGTCATCCGTTTCGTTCTGGTGCGCAGTCCCGGCGATTGGACCGTCTGTCCGGTGGACGACGAGGTGCTCGATGAGGTCATCGAGTGGTGGCGTGCAGGGTGTCAAGAAGGAGGTATCGCGTGAAGCGTATTCTGGTGATGAGCGGGCCCAACTTGAACCTGTTGGGCACCCGGGAGCCCGACGTCTACGGCTCGCAGACGCTTGACGACATAGAAGCTGCGGTCATCCAGCACGCCGACGAGCTGGGAGTGGGAGTCTCGTTCTTCCAGTCGAACCACGAAGGCGCCCTCATCGATCGCATCCATGCCGCGCGCAATGATGAGGACGGTATCGTCATCAACCCCGGTGCCCTGACGCACTACTCCTACGCGTTGCGTGACGCGATCGCCGGAGTGGGGATTCCTACGGTAGAGGTCCACCTGAGCAATATTGCGAGCCGTGAGGACTTCCGCGCGGTCAGCGTTGTCGCACCGGTCTGCGTCGGTCAGATCTCCGGCTTCGGTGCGGACTCATACATCCGGGGCCTTCATGCGCTGGCTGACTATTTGGCCGGTGAAGCCCGATGATGGCCGAACACCGACTGGAGGCGCTGCGGCGCCGTCTTGTCGCGGAGGATGTGCCCGCGATCGTCGTCTCGAGCGTATCGAATCTGCGCTATCTCACCGGGTTCGAAGGTGTGATCGACACCGGCATCAATGCCGCGTGCCTGGTCACCCAGGACAAGGCCTGGTTCTACACCGATCGCAGGTACAGCGAAGCATCCAAGACGGCTGCGGTCGGAACGTCGTGGGAACTCCATGTCCAGAGGGAATCCCTCTACGTTGAGCTGTGCGAAGACCTCAAGGCGATGGGGATCGGCGTACTGGCGGTCGAGTCCTCCGTTCCGTATGGTCGATTCCAATTCATCTCGGAGCAGTTCTTCGGCAGCGTGAAAGTCATCGATGGTTGGCTCGAGGAGATCCGTCAGGTCAAGACCGATGACGAGCTCGACTGCATCGCCCGCGCCGCCGCGCTGACCGATCGTGCGTTTGAGCACGTCTTGGACTTCGTGCGACCGGGACGGACGGAACGCGAGGTCGCACTGGAGCTCGAGTTCTTCGCCCGGCGCAACGGGTCTGACGGCGTCGCCTTCGACTTCATCGTGGCCGGTGGGCCCAACTCCGCTCACCCGCACGCCGGTGTGACGGATCGCCCTGTGCAGGCCGGTGAGTTTCTCAAGATGGACTTCGGTGCGCGAGTGAACGGCTACTGCTCCGATATGACGCGGACTCTTGTGATAGGCCCGGCGACCGATCGTCATCGTGAGATGTATGAAGCTGTGCTTGCGGCCAACGAGGCCGGGATCGCCGCGGTCCGGGCGGGCATTCCGGCCCGGGAAGTGCACGAGACCGCCCGCGCGGCGCTTGAAAGCCGCGGGTTGGTGGAGTATTTCACCCACGGCCTGGGGCACGGGGTGGGGCTGGATGTGCATGAACGCCCGACCGTCGGTCCCAAGAGCCACGATGCCCTCCTGGCGGGCTCTGTGGTCACCATTGAGCCCGGCGTCTACGTCGAGGGCTTCGGCGGTGTTAGAATAGAGGACTTGGTAGTGGTCGAGGAAGGCGGTTGCCGTCTGCTCTCTCACTCCCCGAAAGCGCTCATCGAGATCTAGGAAGGTCGAACAATGGCTGTTTCTACCAACAACCTCAAGAACGGCATGTGCATCCTGTACGACGACAAGCTGTGGACCGTGGTGGATTTTCAGCACGTGAAGCCGGGCAAGGGCGGCGCGTTCGTGCGCACCAAGCTCAAAGACGTCAAGAGCGGTCGTGTGGTCGATATCACGTTCCGTGCAGGGGAGAAGCTCGAAGACATCCGCATGGAGACGAAGTCCATGCAGTACCTCTACAACGACGGGGATATGTTCCACTTCATGAACACGGACACTTATGAGCAGGTCGAGTTGGCCAAGGAGATCGTCGGCGACGTCGCTGTGTGGCTCAAGGAGAACGACATATCGCAACTGCTCTACGCCGGGGATGAACTGATCGGCGTCGAGCCTCCCATGTTCGTCGAGCTGGAGGTTACCGAGACCGAGCCGGGCTTCAAAGGCGACACGGTACAGGGTGGCTCCAAGCCGGCCACGCTGGAGACCGGAGCTGTCGTCCAGGTCCCTATGTTCGTGAACACCGGCGAAGTGATCAGGGTCGATACGCGAGACGCGCGGTATATCACCCGCGTGTAGCCTTCTGTATACTGTCTCGAACACAACGAGGCTGTCGTCTCGGCCTCCTCAAGACGTAGTCGCCCGATAAGGGAATGGTGCCATGCGACCGATTCATATAACCGACACCACACTGCGCGACGCGCACCAGTCCTTGTGGGCGACGCGCATGCAGATGGCAGACATGCTGCCGATCTTGCCGAAGATGGACTCGGTAGGATACTGGTCACTGGAAGTCTGGGGTGGCGCGACGTTCGATGCCGCCCTCCGTTTCTTGGACGAGAACCCGTGGGACCGGTTGCGGATCATCAAGCGCCATACGCCCAAGACGCCGTTGCAGATGCTGCTTCGCGGTCAGAACCTGGTCGGGTACCGTCATTACAGTGACGACATCGTCCGGCGTTTCGTACATGCATCCAAGCGTAACGGCATCGACGTGTTCCGCGTCTTCGACGCGTTGAACGACCGCAGGAACCTTGAGGTCTCTGCCGAGGCCATCAAGGAGTGCGGCGGGCACTTCGAGGGCGCGATCAGCTACACGGTCAGTCCGGTCCATACGCTGGACAGCTACCTGGAGTTCGCGCAGGAGCTCAAAGACATGGGCGCGGACACCATCTGCGTCAAAGACATGGCGGGCATGCTCACGCCGTTCCGTACGGAGAAGCTGGTCCGGTCCCTGAAGTCGGAGATCGGGCTTCCCGTGCACGTGCACTGCCACTACATCGGTGGTATGGCGCCCATGAACTACCTCAAAGCGGCGGAGGCCGGTGCAGATATCATCGACACCGCCGTCGTGGCGCTCGCTTTCGGCAACAGCCAGCCGGCCGTCGAGATGATCGTGGCCGCGCTGAAAGAGAGCCCGTATGACAGCGGTCTTGATATAGACCTGCTGTTCGAGATCGCCGAGTACTGGGAGGCCGTCCGCGAGCGCAAGAAGCTCAAGCGCGGTGTGACCTCGCTCATGCACATGGAGGTCTTCAGTCATCAGGTCCCGGGCGGCATGCTTTCCAACCTGGCGAGCCAGCTTGAGCTTCAGAAGGCTACCGACCGTATGCCTGACGTCTTGAAAGAGATCCCCCGGGTCCGTGCCGAGGTCGGGTATCCGCCTCTGGTCACGCCTATGTCGCAGATCGTAGGCACGCAGTCCGTGATCAACGTGCTCACAGGCAAGCGTTGGGCGGTCATACCGCAAGAGATGAAGGACTACATCAAGGGCAGCTACGGCAAGGCTCCGGGACCCATGGACGAACGGATCGTCGCAAAGGTCCTCGGCTCCGAGTCACCGCTGAGTCCGGATGTCCGACCCGGTGCGCTGGTAACCACCACATACGAGCAGATGGCCGAAGAGATCGGCGATCTGGCTCATTCCGAAGAGGACGTCTTGATGTACGCCCTCTTCCCCAACGAGGCGCGTGCGTATCTCCAGGCTCACCAGGAGGGCGCCGAGAAGGCGGTCTTCATGATGGGCGAAGAGGTCAATACAGTGATGGAGGAGACGGATTCCATGGACATGAATCAGATTCACGAGCTCATCAAGCTCGTAGAGACCTCGGATGTCAGTGAGGTAGTCATCGAAGAGGGCGACTCACGAGTCGTTGTCCGCAGAGGCGGCGCGGCTGCCGCTCCCGCTCCGGTAGCTCCCGCGGCTGCTCCCGCGGCCCCGGCTTCGCCCATGCCGGTGAGTCCCGAGTCTCCTCAAGATGTCGATGCGGGTGCCGGAGCCGCACGTCCCACGAGCTGGAAGGCGGTAGTCGCCCCCATGGTGGGTACGTTCTATCGTGCAGGCGCTCCCGGTGCCGACCCGTTCGTGAAAGTGGGAGACATCGTTGAAGAGGGTCAGCCACTGTGCATCCTTGAGGCGATGAAGTTGATGAATGAGATCACTGCCGAGGAGAACGGCATCATCCGCGAGGTCGCAGTCGAGAACGCGAAGCCCGTGGAGTACGGGACCGTGCTCTTCTACTACGAACCGGGTGTCTAACGTGCCAGGTAAGATCCGCAAACTCCTTATCGCCAATCGCGGCGAGGTCGCGCTCCGCATCGTGCGCGCCTGCAAGGAGATGGGCATCGCGTCTGTGGCCGTGTACTCCGAGGCGGACAAAGACAGCCTGCATGCGCGCATGGCCGATGAGGCCGTGTGCATCGGACCGGCGTCCTCTGCACTCAGCTATCTGAGCATGCCTAATATCATCTCGGCGGCACTGGTCAAGGGTGCCGACGCGATACACCCCGGCTATGGATTCCTGGCCGAGAACGCCGCGTTCGCGCGCGCGTGCGCGGATTCCGGGCTTGTCTTCGTCGGGCCGTCGCCTGACGCCATCGAGCGCATGGGCGACAAGGCTATCGCCCGTCAGACCATGATGAATGCCGGTGTTCCCTGCGTACCCGGCAGTGAAGGCGCGGTCGACACCCCCGAAGAGGCGATGGAGTTCGCTCTTGAGGTGGGCTTTCCTGTGCTCATCAAGGCCTCCGCCGGTGGCGGCGGCAAAGGGATGCGTGTCGCCAAAGACGAGAAGGAACTGAAGGCCAACTTCACTGCGGCCAAGACCGAGGCGGCAGCGGCGTTCGGCAACGATACGGTCTATATCGAGAAGTACCTGACGAGGCCCCGCCACGTTGAGATCCAGGTCCTCGCGGACACTCATGGCAACGCGGTGCATCTGTTCGAGCGCGATTGCTCGATCCAGCGACGTCATCAGAAGCTGATCGAGGAAGCGCCGTCGCCGGCTCTGAGCCCGGACATCCGGGAGCGAATGGGGATCGCGGCGTTGACCGCTGTCCGTGCGGTTGACTACGTGAACGCGGGCACGGTCGAGTTCTTGCTCGATGAGGATGGCTCGTTCTACTTCATGGAGATGAACACTCGCGTGCAAGTCGAGCACCCCGTGACCGAGCAGGTCTCGGGAGTCGACATCATCAAAGAACAGCTCCGCATCGCGTCAGGTGAGCCGATGCGGCACACCAGGCAAGAGGACATCGTCTTGCGAGGCCATGCGATCGAGTTCCGGATCAATGCAGAAGACCCGTTCGCCAACTTCCGACCGCATCCCGGTAGGGTGGAGTTGTTCAACGCCCCCGGTGGTTTCGGTGTACGGGTGGATAGTCACCTGTACTCGGGCTATGATGTTCCGCCCTACTACGATTCCCTCCTCGGCAAGCTGATCGTGTGGGGCGAGACGCGTGATGAGGCGGTTGCCAGGGCGAGACGTGCTCTGGACGAGTTCATCATCATCGGCATACCGACCACGATCCCGTTCCATCAGTATGTCGTGGACAACGAGTATTTCGTCCGGGGGGAAGTCTATACTGATTTCGTGGAGCGTCACGCCTCGATCGAGGATGTCGAGGCGCACGCGACCGGCACGATGAAGGTTGACAAGGAGGAGAGCGATGTCTGAGGAGATCAGGCTTGAAGGACTCGGCGTGGCGCCGGGCGTTCTGGAGACAATCGCCGCCCTTGCGACGCAGAGCGTCGATGGTGTTGCATGCATTCCCGGCTCGCAGGGTTTGGCAGGGCTGGTTCCCAAAGGCGGCACACGCGGCGTTGTCGTCAGCGTCGTCGAAGACGGTACGCTTCATGTCGTCTTGCACCTGACGGTGCGGTACGGCACGCCATTGCGCGATGTCGCTACTGCGGTGCAGCGCACGGTTGGCGATGCGTTGCTGACACAGACCGGTCAGAAGGTGTCAGCGGTGGATGTGTTCATCGACGGCATCCAGTTTGAAGAACAGTAGTGCGCGCCTGATGCTTGAGAGAACACGTGCGCGTCGACAGGCGCTTCAGATGTTGTATCAGCGTGAGATCACCGGTGACGACGTGAATCGCATTCTGGCGGAGTCGTCCTACAGCGATGAGGACGGGGAGCCTTCGGAGTATTCGCGACGGTTGGCCTTGCGCGCCGAGGAGCACCTCTCGGAGATCGATGCCGAGATAGAGGGCACGTCTGAGAACTGGTCGCTCATCCGGATGCCATTCGTGGACCGCAACATCCTCCGTCTCGCTGTGTACGAGATATTGTTCGAGCCGGAGGTCCCGGATTCGGTCGTCATCAACGAGGCTATCGAGATGGCCAAGCTCTATGGGGGCGAGGATTCGTCCAAGTTCGTGAACGGAGTGCTGGGTAAGATCGCTCTGCGTCACGTTGAAGACGATCCCGCCGGGCAAGTCGTGCAAGCCGAGCCGGTCGAACAGCCCGACCCGGTCGAACAAGCCCACCCGGTCGATGAGAACGAGGGAGTGCAGTAACGGATGGCAGATGAGCGCTACACGTTCGAGCAGGCCCGGCTTCGCCTTGAGGAGATAGCGGTCCAGGCTCGCAAGAAGGACACGACTCTCGAGAAGAGCCTCGACCTTCTCGAAGAGGGAGCCCGACTCGCGCTTATGTGCACCGAGCTCGTGGATCATACGGACTTCGGCGACACGGTCCAGTCTCAGTCTGCCGTGCAGTCCTCTGACGAACCAGTCGCTGACGATGTGCCGGCAGGAGAGGGCTCGTCAGATGAGGAGGATGTGGCGGTTGCTGAACTCCGCGACGCTGCAGATACCACTGGAGAGCCAGCGGACGCGGAGCACGGGTCGTCCTCGTCCTCGTAACGGGGGTATGACGGTGCAGCTGCGCACCATGTCGCATGATACGATGGTGCCGCGGGAGACCGCCCGCACCACACGACAAGCAGGAGTTGTTGCCGTTGAGCGCTGAGCGCCTCCTCGACTCCATCGAGTCGCCAAGCGACCTCAAGCCTCTTGATGCCGGACAGCTCAGGCAGCTAGCTGCCGAGATCCGAGAAGAGCTTATATCGACCGTCGCCACGACGGGTGGTCATCTTGCACCCAATCTCGGGGTGGTAGAGCTGACGCTTGGAATGCACCGGGCGTTGGACTGCCCTGCCGATAAGATCGTCTGGGACGTAGGGCATCAGTCCTACGTGCACAAGCTCGTCACCGGACGTCGTGATCGTTTTGGAACCCTGCGCACGTATGGCGGTGTATGCGGCTTCCCTAAGCGGAGCGAAAGCCCCTATGACGTTCATGACGCAGGGCATGCCAGCAACTCGATATCGGTCGCACTGGGGCTTGCTTGCGCCCGTGACGTCGTGGGTGGGGACGAGACGGTCGTCGCGGTCATCGGTGACGGAGCGCTTACCGGCGGGATGGCGTTCGAGGCCCTGAACCAGGCGGGCCATCTGGGTACCCGCTTGATCATCTTGCTCAACGACAACGAGATGTCGATCGCCCCCAACGTCGGGGCCATCTCCAGCTATCTTGCCAGAGTCCGTCTCGACCGCCGCTATCGCCGCCTGCGCGATGACGTCGAATCGGCGCTTGGCAAGACGAAGATCGGCGCTGCGATGGTCGCGGCGGGCGAGGCCGCCAAAGAGTCCGTGAAGCAGCTGCTGGTCCCCGGCATGCTCTTCGAGGAGCTCGGGATCAAATACATCGGACCGATAGACGGCCATGACGTCCAGCAGGTCCAAAACGCGGTGACCTGGGCCAAGCAAAGCGATGGCCCCGTTATCGTTCACGCTGTGACCCGGAAGGGCATGGGATACGTCCACGCGGAAGATAGGCCAGACACGTTCCACGGCATCAGCCCGTTCTCTATAGAGACCGGCAAGGTCAATGGCTCCGGAGGTGCGATATCTTTCACTGACGCCTTCGGGCGCGCGCTGCTTGATGAAGCTGCCGCAGACGACCGGGTCGTAGCCATCACTGCCGCGATGCCCGCAGGGACCGGTCTGTCGCGTTTCTCGGAGGTCTATCCTGATCGCTTCTTTGACGTAGGCATCGCAGAACAGCACGCCGTGGGTCTTGCGGCGGGTCTCGCGCACGGAGGGCTGCGGCCCGTCGTCGCCATCTACTCCACGTTCATCCAGAGGGCGTTCGATCAGGTGATCGAGGACGTGGCGCTTCAGAACCTACCGGTCATATTCGCGTTGGATCGTGCGGGACTGGTGGGCGAGGATGGCCCCACGCACCATGGGGTCTTCGACGTGAGCTTCCTGCGCACCGTTCCCAACCTCTCGATCATGGCTCCGGCCGATGAGGCCGAGCTGGTCAACATGCTCCACACGGCGCTTGCGACCAACGGTCCGGTGGTGATCCGTTACCCACGGGGCAAGGGTTCGGGCGTCAAGCTCCCATCCTCGCCGGTCGTTCTTGAAGCCGGCAGCGCAGAGGTCAGGCGAGAGGGCACTGACATCTCGATTCTGGCACTGGGCAGAATGGTCGGCGTTGCCGAGAAGGCTGCGGCGCTCCTTGCGGAAGACGGTGTGGATGCCGCGGTCGTCAACATGCGCTGGGTCAAGCC
>JBFHJN010000033.1:0-29138 GCA_041595875.1 Coriobacteriia bacterium | reverse complement strand
GCACAACGCGGGGATGGCTCCCTGCCTGCGCTGCCATGACTCCCAGATCGCCTCGGCGGAGTGCGCGGAGTGTCATGAGAGCAGCACCACGGCTGCTGCTCGCGCTCGCAGTGCGGTCGTGGCCACGCAACAGATCCGGGAGCTCACGTGTGGCGGTTGCCACAATGAGGAGAAGGAGTGCGATACCTGCCACGGACTGCGCCTGCCTCACTCACGCGCGTTCGTCACTTCAGCGCATGCGCGGGCCGGTGCGGTGGATTTCTGGTTCAACGACGGTAAGGCCTGCGGTCGGTGCCACACCGCCCAGCGGAACCCTTGTCAGAATTGCCACACACCGTTCCTAGGCACGGGCCACCCTATAGCACTGGCGCAGGAGCACACGGTCGCCAAAGAGGCCGCATGCGATTCGTGTCACCAGCAATGGGAGTTCCGCAGGGACCGGGACTTCTGTGAGGATGTGTGTCACACGGCGGAGGCTATCGAGATGAGTCCGCGCTAGGCGGGATCCGGGTTGGCGTCTGGTTCGCGGGGCGCCGTTCGCTACCCGCGCGGAGCCCCGTGCCATGGCAGGATGTGCTAGCATTCCTGCCCAAGCGAATGTATCCAAGAATGCGCAGGAGGCGGGTCACCGTGAAGTTCCACGGCACAGTACATAAGTACGGGCGCGATATCGACACTGATGTCATCATTCCCGCGCGTTACCTCAACACCAGCGTCCCCGAAGAGCTTGCGAAGCACTGCATGGAGGACCTGGATGCCGGGTTCGTGGCCAAGATGCAGTTCGGAGACATCCTGGTGGCCGAGGAGAACTTCGGATGCGGCAGCTCTCGTGAGCATGCGCCTATCTCGATCAAGTCCGCGGGCGTAAGCGTCATCATCGCCAAGAGCTTCGCGCGGATCTTCTATCGCAACGCGATCAACACTGGTCTGCCCATCATGGAGGCGCCCGAGGCCGTTGACGGGATATCCGACGGCGACACGGTCACCGTGGATGCCGACGCCGGCATCATCGTCAACGAGACCACAGGCGAGACCTACACGGCTCAACCGTTCCCACCATTCATCAAAGACATCATTGAACAGGGCGGACTTATAGAAGCTGTGAAAGTACGTGAATAGACATTGGCAAAACTGAGCTAGTGGCACACTGATTGCTAACTTGCTCTGCTGTTACTGGTCGCGTCTGAAAGGCGGGGCGTTGATGGCGGAGCAAGATGTCGAGATCGTTGAATACCTGGAGGAGCCCGTACGTGATCCCGTTGTGGGATGGCTTCAGTTCAGTATAGCTTTTGTGATCGTCCTTGCGCTTACCGGGCTTGCATATCTCCTGGTAGGCGGCGTTATCACTCCATCTGCGCCGCGCACGGCTTTGGAAGCTCAGCTTGTCGCTGTGCGCCAGGCGGTTCAAGCCCAGCCTGAGTCTGGTGAGGCTTGGGCGGACTATGTCACCGCGCTTGTAGCGGTAGACAATCACTCAGAGGCCCATCGCCAGCTTGAGGCTGGACGTCAGATTCTCAGCGGACAGCAGTTGCTGCTGCTGAACATCTCCGGAGTCGATCTTCTTCTCTCAGAGGATAAGTACGAAGAGGCTTTTGAGCTTGCAGAGGACAACGTGTCTCTGCAGGCCGCCGAACGAGAGAGAGCCATCAAAGACGAGGTGGCAAAAGGCGTGTTCATCGACGAGAAGCTGCTTGGACCGGAGATTGCGACTGACACCTATCTCACGCATGCGAAAGCGGCTGCCGGGCTCGAGAAGTGGGAGACTGTCGTCGAGTCCCTCAGTAAGGCTCTTGAGTACTCCCCGCGCGCTGCTGATCTCTTCTTCCTACGCGGAGACGCCTACGAAAGACTCGGGCGTAGCGAAGAAGCAGTCGCTGACTATCAGGCGGCCCTTCGTTTCGACCCCGAGTTCGAGGCCGCCCGTGTCGCGCTTGAAAAGGTTGGTGAGTGAGCATGGAAGACGTTCGTGCGAGTGACGGCCCTTCAGAGGGGCAGTATGTCACCGAGGTGGTATACGAGGAGGTCGACAATGGTCGTCAGCGCAAGCTGCTTCTCGCGGTTCTTGTTGTCCTCGTAATCTTGTTCAGCGGTGTTGGCATCTTCGTGTGGCGCGTCTCTCAGCCCGCGGGACTCCCCACGGCTGAGACGACTGATGACTTCGAATGGATACGGTCTATTTACGGATGGGGGACCAGCCCGGAGGAGTTGCTCAACGGTCCGGTTGATGTTGCTGTGGCTCCTGATGGGACGATATGGACGGTCTCGGGTAAGACAACGCTCGTCGGTTTTCTGCCGGACGGACGGGCGCAGCAGGTCTTTGCCTACGAGCGAGGTGGAGAAGAGGGTCAGGTCGGCTCAATCGAGGGTCTAGACGTTGGCGATGATGGATTGATCTACGCGGCCGACTACGGGCTTAATGTGGTCCATGTCATCTCTCCGCAAGGGGAGATACTGCGCACGATAGGTGTGCAGCTACCTATAGAGGTGGCGGTTCGCGGCGATCGTCTTGCGGTAGCCGCTGGACCGGGCATCGCGGTGTTCACTACAGATGGCGAGCTGGTGAGCCAGTTCGGGTCTAGAGGTAACGGCGAGGACCAGGTCGATCTGCCGCATGGGATCGTATGGCAGAGTGATGACGTCATATTGGTGAGCGACACCCAGAACCGCCGTATCAAGGCGTACTCACCTGACGGTCGCCTGCTGTATGTGGCCCCCGAATCCATGCGCACTGCAACACGAGCCGGTGTGATGTCCTCCGAGGGCGAGCGCGAGGCGGCGGACACCCCGTACCAACTCCCTTCGGGTATGACGCTGGATGGATCGGGTCGTCCCATCCTGGTGGATCCGTTCAACTTCGAGATATATGCCCTGGCCTCAACCGATGCTTCGATCACTGCGCGCTGGGGTGGGTTCGGCTACGGGGATGGAGAGTTCGCATACCCGACCGGTATCGACTATGACGCGGAGAGGGACTACTTCGTGGTCGCGGACACTGCTAACAACCGATTGCAGATCGTCGGTCTTCCGGGGAGCGGGGGTAGTGCGCTTGCTGGTCTGCGGCGCACTATATCCGGGCCGGTGTGGTTGTGCTCGATTCCGCTCGTGTTGCTGCTGATTGCCGTTCTGGTGGCCGTGCGACGGCGGGCTGAGCGAAAGAGAATTGACTCACAAAATCCGTAGACGAATCGAGTGTAAGTCGATATGCTTAAAGAAAATTAGGGAACGTTTATAGAGATGCGTACGTGGTGCGCGAGACTCGTGGTGATACAGGCCTCCCGGCCTGATCGCATAAAAGACTGTCAAAGAAGGGAGGTGGATCACTTAAATGACAAACAATAATTCACTTACAAAGGAGAGTTCGGGTATGAAGAAGACCATGTTCGTGCTCGTTATGGCCGCAGTGCTCGTTTTCGCTTTCAGCGGAGTCGCGATGGCCAAGATCACCAACGGCTATGTCTCATGGGACGATGCCAAAGCAGAGTTGGATGGGACTGCAGAGACGCCCCACATCGGTTACACGGTCAATACCGAGAAGTGCGCTGTCTGCCACTCTGTCCACAATGCACCCGTTGCTGGTACCGCCTGGACGGGTACCAACCCCTGGACCGCGCGTTCTGGTGAAGAGAGCCAGATGCTGCTTCGTTCCTCGGTGGCTAATGCCTGTGTCTACTGCCACATCACGACAGCCGTCGGTGGTGTCCAGCTATACAACGGAACCGAAGCCAACTGGACGGCTCCGACCGGTCTTGAGGAGAACGCAGCACACAACCGCACCAGCGCGAACTGCGTGAACTGCCACTCCGTGCACGGCGCCAATACCTATCAGGGCGCTGCTGCTTCCAAGATCCTCAAGTTCACCGAAGCATCCATCCAGGATGAGGTTCTGGGCACTTCCACGGACGTTACGCTTGACGGTGGCCTGTATGCTGACGCTGCCGCTGCAAAGGCTGACACCTCCGCGCTTGGCAAGGACTATCAGGTGACTGTGTTCTGCACGCAGTGCCACCAGAACTTCTCTCGCTCTTCTGAGACCACACTGAACGCTGACGGTGACTCCGTCTATGGCGACGCGGCATATGTAGACGGTGATGCGACTGCCAACAAGCAGTACAAGTCTCACCCGATGAAGGCTGCCGGAACGACTTTCGTTGCTAATGGCGCGTCCTATACCGGTCAGGTCGCCTGGGTCGCTTCGACGACTTGCCGCTCATGCCATGACGCCGGTGGTACCGATCTTGGTGCCGGTGTCACGGACAGCAGCTTCCCGCACTACACTGCGGGCGCGTACAACTTTGTGAACGTTGCTGCCAGTTCTGCCGATGTCGCTGTTCCTAGCGGCCACGACAACGGTTCTGACGGCATGTGCCTCAAGTGCCATGCTGACGGTACCTCCGGTGTCGGGACGACCTTCTAGGTCCCAACCCCAAACGCTTTGACCGGGGAGGGTGGCCGTTGGCCACCCTCCCTCTCCTCATTCGGTGCCCATGGCATGAGCGTTGCACTACCATGGCTGCGTGAGACGTCGCGGTTTGGAGAGGATTGCATGACGGGAACTAAGCGGGTTCGGCTGCCCATTGTCATCATGGTGGGGCTTGGCTCCATCTTGCTCGTCACGCTGCTCGCCGTAGGTACAGCCTCCTCGTCGTGTTCGAGTTGTCATGAACCCTCAGTCGAATCTCTTGATTCCTCGGCCCATGCGAGCCTGGATTGCTATGCGTGCCATCCCGGTCAGGGAGTGCTACGGCGTATCGCCTTCAGATCGAAGGTCGTCTTCGATATGTATCCAGCCGACGTGTTTTCAAAAGATGCTGGAATCGGACCAGTTGTCCGGACGGGATCACGGTCGTGCTCGACGTGTCATCCCACCGTTCTCGATCCTGAGCACGTCACTGAGTCACGTGGGCTGAGAATCCGCCATGGCGTGTGTGTTGCGGACGCCGCGTCGTGCGATTCCTGCCACTTGTCTGACGCGCATCCTTCCAATGCCCGGCCCGAACGTTCGCTTAGTATGGGCGTCTGCGTCGAGTGTCACACTTCACGGAGCGCTCCCTTAGAATGCGCGTCTTGTCATACCACCGGCTATGTCCGAGATGACCTGTTGCGAGGTCCCTTTGCGGTGACTCACGGAGTGAACTGGGAGCAGACTCATGGCCTGGGGGACTTGCGCCAGTGCGTTGTGTGTCACCAGGAAGACACTTGTGTCAAGTGCCACGGCGTTGTCGTGCCTCACGAGGCCTCCTTTGGTGCGACGCATGGGGACGCCTCTTTGCAGGATGATGCCGATTGCACCACGTGCCATGCCTCGGCCTTCTGTGATGACTGCCACCAGACGGTCATGCCACATCCGGACAGCTTCCTCCCCGAGCATTCCTCTATCGCTGAGGACATGAGTGATCCCGCCTGTGTCCGTTGTCATGAGGTTGCGGATTGTCAGCGCTGTCACGAGTATCATGTCCATCCCGGTGGAGCCAGGGGCGTTCCGGTCCCGCCGAAGCCTACTGGTTCGGCGGGTGGTAGCTGATGGACTTCAGCCAGGTTCTTGGAGCCGTGCGTGGAGTGTTCAGAGACCCCGGCGCCAACCCGACATTGACGTTGCTGATCGTTGCTGTTGCAGCGCTGGCGCTGCTCATCGTGACCGTGCTTGTCATTTTGATCTTGTCACCGCGCAAGAAGCGCGTTCGCAAAGTCGTCAAGCGCTGGGTCCCGGCAGGTGACGTGTCTACTGCTTCTGAACGGAGCGCACCGGAAGCTGCGATGACGCTGGAGGACGGAGAGCAGCGGACCGCGACAGCCGGAGTGGGTGCTTCGCAGTTGCGCCGCGGCGTGCGCCGAAAACTGAACTCCGCAGCCATCGCCCTGCTGCTTCTGGGCGCTGTCGTGACTTCATATGTTGTTTCCGGTCTGGATGCGGTCTGCGCCGATACGTGTCATGCCTCGAACGCCGCGGTCCTTGCTGCGGTTGAGGGTGATCATGCATCGCATGCAGCGTGTGTTGAGTGTCATGAGTATGGCCAGGGCGGAGGCGTTGTTGGGGCAACGGCGATCCGGGCTCAGATGGTCGCGGTCCAGCTAGGTCTGGCTGACGATCAAGGGACAATCAGCCCAGTGAGTTCCAGAGCATGCATGCGCTGCCATGAACTGATGACCGGCGTGGTCGAGGCAAGTCGAGCCAATGTCCGAATGGACCATTCGCATCCGCTTGATGCGGGATGGAACTGTGTTGACTGTCATGGTGACGTGGGACATCTCGAGGCGAACGGGCGCGTGCCTGTTTCTATGGACGAATGCGTAGTCTGCCACGATGGTGTGACCGCCTCATCTGAGTGTGATTCGTGCCACACGACTGACGTAGCTCTGACCGGCCCGGACTCTGTGGCCGATACTTCCGAGGTCGGCGGCTCCGGACGGTATCAGTATCCTGCGGTTCAGGCTGCGAATCGCGACTGCGGCGGCTGTCATCAGCAAGAGACGCAGTGCGATCCGTGTCACCAGACCAGGATGCCCCATTCAGAGCGATTCATCTCTGGCTTCCACGCTTCGGAGGCTGCCTTTGAGAAGAAGGAGCAATGTTGGAGGTGCCACGTCTCCACCGATTGTCAGAGCTGCCATGCGCCGTTCAACACTGGCCACACGGATGACTGGAAGACGCAGCACACCAAATATGAGTGGGATGCGGGCTGCGGTTGTCATGCACGCGAGGAGAACATCGACACGCCGATATGTGTGTTCTGTCATGACAACGCGCCAGCGCAGAAGGTGGCGCCCTGATCTTTGGCGCGGTGGATCGTGCAGGCTCTCGATTGCTGTCATAGTCGTTGGATGGCGCTACACTGTACGAACCCGACGACCAGGAAGGACGACACATTGAGCGAGAGTCTGCGCATCTGCCTACTGCCCGGCGACGGGATCGGCCCGGAGATCACCGCCGAGGCGGTCAAGGTACTGAAAGCCATCGCAATCCATGAGGAAGTGGACTTCGAGTTCCACGAGGCTCTTTTAGGTGGCATTGCAATCGATGAGACCGGTTCACCTCTGCCCGAGGAGACCCTCACCCAGGCACATGCGGCCGATGCAGTGCTGCTTGCCGCCATCGGCGGACCTAAGTGGGACACTACCGATCCGAGCAAACCCAGGCCCGAGCAGGGTCTTCTCGGAATACGGAAAGGACTGGGGCTGTATGCGAACCTGCGTCCGGTGAAGATATTCGAGGCGTTGCGCGACGCTTCGAGCCTGAAGCCCGAGTACCTCGAGGGCGTAGACATGCTGATCGTGCGCGAGCTTACCGGAGGATTGTACTTCGGCGCCAGCGGACGTGAGAGCGGTGTTGAGGGTGCGGCGAGCGGCGGGGGAGCTGGCTTGAGCGCCTATGACACGATGGAGTATCGCGAGTACGAGGTCGAGCGCATCGTGCGGGTCGCTTTTGACGCAGCGCGGTCGCGTGGCAAGAAGGTCCACTCGGTCGACAAGGCCAACGTGCTTGAGTCCTCTCGACTGTGGCGTGAGGTCGCTCACCGCGTGGCCGCTGAGTACCCGGATGTCGAGATCATCGACCAGCTTGTCGACAACTCGGCGATGCAACTCGTGCGTTGGCCCGCTCAGTTCGACGTCATGGTCACTGAGAACATGTTCGGCGACATCCTGTCAGATGAGGCGTCTATGCTTACCGGGTCACTCGGTATGCTGGCGAGCGCTTCGCTCGGCGATGGAACCGCACTCTATGAACCCAGCCATGGCAGCGCGCCTGATATCGCGGGACAGGGCATCGCCAACCCCTTGGCGATGCTGCTGTCAGTGGAGATGATGCTTCGCTACAGCTTTGAGATGCATGAGACTGCCAATCGCCTGTCGGCTGCCATCGAGACGGTATTGGCTGACGGGTGGCGGACCAAGGACATCGCCGATGCGAGCACGCTTCCTCAGAAGATGGTTGGCACGAGCGCGATGGGAGATCTCGTCGTCGAACGGCTCTACTAGGCTGACGAACGGCACCTCTGATCGTCGCTGACGTAGTACTATGTACGACACGCCCAAGGCGGGCCGGCGAGACGAGGGGACGAGAGATGGCACTTCCAAAGGTTGACAAGATCTGGATGGATGGCACGCTCGTGGACTGGGATGACGCCCAGGTCCATGTACTGACGCACGCGCTGCACTACGGCTCCGGCGTCTTCGAAGGCATCCGTTGCTACGAGACCTCTGAGGGCCCCGCCGTCTTCCGCCTCACCGAGCACATGCAGCGCTTCGAGCGCTCCGCCAGGATGCTGTTCATGGACCTTGGCTACTCCGTTGAAGAGATGGTCGAGGCCGTCAAGGCCACCATCCGGGCCAACGGCCTCAAGTCGTGCTACATCCGTCCGCTGGCATTCCGTGGCTACGGCGTCATGGGTCTGGACCCGATCCCTGCTCCCGTGCAGGTGATCATCGCGGTGTGGCCATGGGAGACCTACATGGGCGAAGAGGCTCTCACGAAGGGCGTGGATGTGGGTGTGTCCTCGTGGCGCCAGCGCGGCATCAACTCGCTGCCGCCCGCGATCAAGGCGACCGCGAACTACCTCAACTCCTCACTGGCGCGCATCGAGACCAACCGCCACGGCTACAACGAGGCGATCATGCTCAACGAGGAGGGCAAGGTCTGCGAAGGAACGGGCGAGAACCTGTTCATCGTCCGCGACGGTGTCCTGTCCACGCCGCCCATCTCGGACGGAGTTCTTGAAGGCATCACGCGCGACTCGATAATGGTCATCGCGGACAATCTGGACTATCCGGTGCTTGAGGAGTCCTTGGTGCGGACCGACCTCTATGTTGCCGATGAGATGTTCATGACCGGCTCGGCTGCTGAACTCGTACCGGTACGCTCGGTGGACGGACGCGTGATCGGTGACGCGGGCCCCATCACCATGGAGCTGCAGAAGATGTTCTTCCGCGTCGTCCACGGTGAAGAGCCGGAGTACGAGGAGTGGCTCGAGCGCGTCTAGGGTAGATAGCGCAGGTAGGCGCGCCGGGGCCTGCGACCTTGCACGACACACAAGGCGAGCGGATGCAAAGACAGCGGCAGGGTCAGACACGCGGACAGCTATTGGTCACGGTCCTGTCGACGCTGTCGGGGGTCTTGGCTGTTGTGGCGCTGGTGTCGCTCGGTCTGTCGGTCTACCTGTGGAACGTGTCCGATTCCTTACCTGACCTGCAGGCGGACCCCGGTGCGTTTCATGTGGCCGAGACGTCTATCGTCTACGCTGCTGACGGAACGGTCCTTGCCGAGTGGTATGACGAGCAGGACCGTACCGTGGTGCCCGTCTCCTCGCTTCCCGTGCATCTCAAAGAAGCGGTCGTCGCCATCG
Source organism: Coriobacteriia bacterium (assembly GCA_041595875.1). Taxonomy (GTDB): domain Bacteria; phylum Actinomycetota; class Coriobacteriia; order Anaerosomatales; family Anaerosomataceae; genus UBA2279. Next base: position 19,800 of record JBFHJN010000033.1, on the reverse strand, counting down.
AGGACAAGCGGTTCTACGAGCACGATGGTGTCGACATGCAGGCCATCGTCCGTGCGCTCTCGGTGAACACACAGGCTGGCGAGGTCAGGCAGGGCGGTTCAACGATCACCCAGCAGACCGTCAAGCTGCTGTTCACAGATGGCGAGCGCACCCTGGGCCGCAAGATCGAAGAGGCGCTCATGGCGCTGTCTTTGGAAACGAAGGCCGAGAAGGACGAGGTGTTGGGTCTCTATCTCAACACCGTCTACTTCGGGCGTGGCGCGTACGGTGCCGAGAGCGCTGCCCAGAGGTTCTTCGGGATCCCTGTCCAGGACCTGACCCTCTCGCAGTGCGCTCTGCTTGCCGGCTGCGTGCAGTCTCCCACAAGGTACGACCCTGTTGTGAACCCTGCGGCAGCCTTGGAGCGCCGCAACGTCGTCATCCGTGAGATGCGTGATCAGGGCCATATCGGTTCTGCTGAAGCCGCGAACGCTCTCGCCGATCCGCTCGGCCTGAAAGAGGCCGATCTGGCGCCGGTCTTCGCGCCGTACTTCGTGGAGTACGTCCGCCGGGACCTGCTCGAGCGTCTGGGCTCCGAGACCCTCTATCGCGGCGGGCTGAGGATCTACACCACCCTTGATCCCGAGGCTCAGCGAGCCGCAGAAGCAGCGGCTGCAAAGGTCCTGCCTGATGACGACGACCCCGAGGTCGCCGTCGCCGCCGTGCGCTGGAGCGACGGTTCGGTCATCGCCATAGTGGGAGGCCGGGACTTCTCGGCAGAGCAGTTCGACCTCGCCACCCAGGGTCGGCGCCAGACCGGATCAGCGTTCAAGCCGTTCGTGCTGGCCGCGGCGTTGGAGGAGGGCTACACGCTGGATTCGAAGTGGGATGCCTCGCCATTCTCCACGCAGGTCAAAGACGAGATCTGGCATGTGGAGAACTACGAGAACAGCATCACAGACGGCAGCTACACGCTGGAGGTCGCCACGGTGTGGTCGATCAACACGGTGTATGCGCGGCTGGTGATGGCCGTGGGCGCCGACAAGGTGGTCGACGTGGCCGAGCGAATGGGGATCACCACGCCCATCGACCCTGACCCGGCCATCGCATTGGGCGGTCTGAGCAGGGGTGTCTCGCCTCTGGAGATGGCCTCGGCGTTCGGTACGATCGCCAACAAGGGCGTGGCCATCTCCCCATCGGGCGTGTATCAGGTCACCGATGGCGAGGGGAAGCTGGTATACGCCCCCGACAGGGCCGGGAGCCAGGCGATCTCCGAGGAGGTGGCGTCGGCTGTCTCCGGTGTGCTCAACCAGGTCTACTCAAACGGCACCGGCAGCGGTGCGAACACCGGACAGTGGGGCGCGGTGAAGACGGGCACGGCTCAGTCATGGCGTGACGCCTGGATCGTCGGGTATTCCGGGGATATCAGCACCGCAGTTTGGGTGGGCTATCCGGACGCGCAGATAGCGATGACGGACGTGCACGGCATCCGGGTGACCGGAGGCAGCTTTCCTGCGCAGGTGTGGAAGCGCTTTATGACGGCTGCCGCGAAGACCCCCGAGCGATCATCTGAGACGACGGACGGCGACGGCGCGGCGGAGTTTGCGGTCCCGCAAGAGGTCTACACCCTGTGCTCGCAGTCGCTCAAGATCGCCCGACCTGACTGCCCCGATCCTATGGAGCTCAGTCTGCCTGCGGGAGCGATCGATGATGAGCTGTGCACTCTGCAGCACTGAGCTTTCGGCCTCGGCGTCACTCTCGGTTACAATAGAGCGTCAAGCATGCCATCATGCGTCGAGCCGGTCTTCTCGGAAGGAAAGCACCCCGATGATCACGTTGTATGACACCACGTTGCGCGACGGAACCCAACGCGAGGGGCTATCCCTTTCCGCCGAGGACAAACTGCGCGTGGCGCAACGTCTGGACGACCTGGGCATCGACTACATCGAGGGCGGCTTTCCGGGGTCCAACCCGAAAGACATCGAGTTCTTCGAGCGGGCCAAGTCGCTGCGGCTCTCCCATGCTGTGATCACGGCGTTCGGAACCACGCGTCGCAAAGGCATCTCCGCGGCAGATGACGAAGGTCTGCGCGCGCTCCTGGATACCGGGTGTCAGGCGCTCTGCATCTTCGGCAAGGCGTGGAACGTGCATGTCACCGAGACGCTGCGCACCACTCTCGAGGAGAACCTCGCGATGGTGGCGGATTCGGTCACCTTCCTCAAGGCACAGGGTCGCACGGTGTTCTTCGACGCCGAGCATTTCTTCGACGGCTACAAGGCGGACCCGTCCTACGCTGTCGCGGTGTGTCGCGCGGCGGCTGGGGCAGGCGCGGACGCCGTGGTGATGTGCGACACCAATGGCGGGACGCTGCCGCATGAGGTCGCACGTATCGTGGCCGAGATGACCGCGGCGCTTGATGTCCCTCTGGGTGTGCATGCGCACAACGATGCCGCGTGCGCGGTCGCGAACTCGCTGGTCGCGGTCGACGCAGGCTGCGTGCACGTGCAGGGCACCATGAACGGTTACGGCGAGCGTGCCGGCAACGCCGACCTCACCTCCATCATCCCGGCGCTCTCCCTCAAGATGGGTGCTGAGACGAGCGTTGATGCGGACCGCCTTCAGCTGTTGACCGAGGTCTCGCACTTCGTCGCAGAGACGGCGAACCTCTCGCCGTATCCCCAGCAGCCCTATGTGGGCGCCAGCGCATTCGCGCACAAGGGCGGGGTGCATGCCAGCGCCGCGGCGCGTATGGAGGCGGCATATGAGCACATCGATCCTGCGGTAGTGGGGAACCTGGCGCGGGTCGTGGTGAGCGAGCTGGCCGGACGCGCCAGCCTCACCATGAAAGCCAAAGAGATGGGCATCGACCTCACCGCCGACCAGGAGACGGTCGTCTCGGTGCTGGACAGCATCAAAGAGCTTGAGCATCGCGGTTACTCGTTCGAGGCCGCCGACGCTTCGCTGGAGATCATGCTGCGCAAGAAGCTTGGCACCTATGCGCCCTTCTTCGCGCTGGAGTCGTTCCGCTGCATCATGGAGAAGCGCGAGGACGGCAAGGTGATGACCGAGGCGACCATCAAGATACATGTCGAAGGTCATCGCTACATCGCCACCGCGGAAGGAAACGGCCCGGTCAATGCACTGGACAAGGCGTTGCGTATCGCCATCGGCCGCTTCTATCCCAACCTGGACGCCATCGTGCTGGACGACTTCAAAGTCCGCGTCCTGGACGAGAAGAAGGGCACCGGCGCGGTCACGCGCGTGCTCATCGAGTCCGCTGACGGAGACAAGAGCTGGGGCACCGTGGGTGTCTCGGAAAACATCATCGAAGCCTCATGGGAAGCGCTCGTGGACTCAGTGGAGTGGGGACTCTCACATCCCAAGCAGGATTCCGCAGCCGAGTAGTTGAATGTTGGGATAGTAGTAAGTCCACTCAGACCCGCACTGGAGACCCGCATGAGAGTCGTACGCGTGTATCAGGACGAGGACGTCCGTTACGGGCTTGCCGATGAAAGCACCGTGACCCTCATCTCGGATGAGCCGTTCGCTGCGTGGGAGGCGGAAGGTATCGTCCCGATGTCTCACGCACAGCTCCTGGCGCCGGTCATCCCCACCAAGATCGTGTGCGTGGGGATCAACTACCGCAAGCACGCGAAGGAGATGGGCCACGACCTCCCTATTGAGCCGGTCATCTTCCTCAAGCCTCCTACCTCCATCAACGGCCCGCAGGGTGAGATCCGCATCCCCGAGGGTGCCGAGCGCGTCGATTTCGAAGGCGAGCTTGCCGCGGTCATCGGCCGAAGGACGCACAAGGTCTCCCCGGGGGAGGCTATGTCGCACATCCTCGGTTTCGTCTGCGCCAACGACGTCACGGCGCGCGACATCCAGAAGCGCGACGGACAGTGGACCAGGGCCAAGGGCTTTGACACGTTCTGTCCCGTGGGTCCGTGGGTCGAGACCGACGTCGACCCGCTCGACTTGGAGATACAGACATACCTCAACGGCGAGCTGAAGCAGTCGGCACGCACCTCGGACATGATCTTCAACGTCTACGAACTGGTGAGCTTCATCAGCGGCGTGATGACGCTTCTTCCCGGTGACATCGTGCTCACCGGCACACCCAGCGGCGTGGGCCCCATGGAGGCCGGCGACGTGGTCGAGGTGCGGATCGAAGGTGTAGGGAGCCTGGTCAACCGGGTGGTCTGACGCCACTTGACTTAGGTCATGGCTCGCACGCGTCGCCATCCGTACCATCGGCTGCGTAAGCACACTCTCTCAAGGAGCCGACATGGCTGAGACGGGCACCAACGAACCCACGCTGCGTGAGTCCTACTCACTTGTCTACGCATTCACATTGCTGCTCTACCTGCCGGCGATCATCTTGCTGGGCACCCAGCGCTACTACTCCTACACCCCCGGCTACCTGGCGCTGATGGTTCTTCCGCCGCTGTTGGGCATGATGGTCGCCATACGTATCGGCGACCTTTCCGAGAGCTGGAAGGCGGTGGTGATCCGATCGCTCGTTTCCGGCGTGCTGGGCATGGTGATCGGCGGTGCTGTGTTCATGACCGCCAGCTTCTTCCTCGCATTCCTCGGCCCGGCCTTTGAGGCGCACGCATTCGATGCGCTCAGCATCGGTGTGGGTGCGGTGTTCCTGCTGCTGGGTCTGCCGCTTGTCCTTACCGCGGTCTCGCGTTTCCGGACGCGCGGGGTGTCCGCCAAGATCGAGGCGGTGGCGTGCGTGCTGGCTCTCGCCGCAGTGGCGGGAGTGGCTGTCATGCTGCTTGATGGGCAGCACTCGCTCGTTTCCGCGCTTCGAAAAGACCAGCTTTCCTACCTTGTGGGCGGCGTGTTGTGGTACACGCCGGCATATGCGCTGGTAGGTTCTGTATGGCGTCTGATCGGCCTCGTCTAGACCGACGCGCGATGCCGTCACGTGCTATCGCCGCCCGTCGGAAAGCGTAATCCGCTCGGCCATGTCAGACCCAGCATGTCGCCTTCCAGTGGTAGGATGGATACATCATGTTGTGTGTCCAAAACAACCCGGGAGCGCGTCTTCTATGTCTCCGGATCGCGTCCGAACCCCTGAAGTAGAAGCCCTGCTCAAGGCATTCTGTGCTCTTGAGAGTCCCGAGGAGGCATACGCCTTCCTCCAGGACCTGGCCACGATCCGTGAGATCGGCGACATGGCGCAGCGTCTGGCCGTGGCGCGCATGTTGGCCGAGGGGGAGCACTACACGCGTATCGGTGAGGTCACCGGCGCGAGCAGCACCACGATCTCCCGCGTGAGCCGTTGCCTGCACTACGGGGCCGACGGGTACTCACGCGTCATCGAACGTCTCGGCAAGCTTGAAGAGGGGGACAACGCGTAGCATGTCCGGCTTCGTCCACTTGCACACCCATTCGGAGTACTCGCGTCTCGACGGCCACGCGCGCGTCGACAGGCTCGTGTCACGCGCCGCGGAGCTGGAGATGCCGGCGCTGGCGATCACAGACCACGGCGCCATGTACGGCGCGGTGGAGTTCTATCGTCAGGCGCAGGGCAAGGTGAAGCCGGTCATCGGGTGCGAGGCGTACTTCACGCCTGACTCCCGCAAGAAGCGTGACGGCAAGCCCAACCTGTTCCACCTGCTGCTGCTGGCCAAGAACGAGACCGGCTACCGCAACCTTATGGCGATGATCTCAGAGGCGCATGTGGGCGGCTTCTACTACAAGCCGCAAGTCGACCTCGAGCTGCTCGAGCGCTATGCGGGCGACCTGATCTGCACCTCCGCGTGCATGTCCGGTATCGTCAGCAAGTCCATAGAGCGGGGCGATCTGGACCAGGCCAGAGAGTGGGCCGAGACCTACGCTCGCATCTTCGGCCCCGATGACTTCTTCTTAGAGATCCAGGAGCAGGGCATCACCGCCGACAACGGCGTCACCCAAAAGCAGCTCAATGCGGCTATCGCCGGCATGGCGTCCGAGATGGGCCTGGGGCTTGTCGCCACCAACGACATCCACTACGTCATGGCCGAAGACGCTCCGGCTCAAGACCTGCTTCTGTGCATCGGCACCGGCTCCACGGTGGAGGATCGCGACAGGATGCGCTTCTCCTCCGACCAGTTCTACATGAAGTCCGTAGATGAGATGTCCGAGATATTCTCGGATTACCCCGAGGCCATATCGAACACCGGACTGATAGCAGAACGCTGCAACCTCTCGCTTGAGTTCGGGCGGATCATCCTTCCGGTCTTCGAGGTCCCGGAGCCTGTGCAGGTCCATGACGCCAGCGGTGCCTATGACGAGCAGGCGTCTCTCAACGCGCATCTTGAGGAGAAGTGTCTGCTGGGGCTCAAGGAGCGCTACGGCGACCCCATCCCGCAAGTCGCGCTCGACCGGCTCGAGCATGAGCTCTCGGTCATCCGCGACAAGGGTTTTGCCGGCTACTTCCTTGTGGTCCAGGACTTCGTGCAGTGGGCCAAACGAAACGGCATCGGCGTGGGTCCGGGACGAGGATCGGCTGCAGGCGCCATTATCGCGTATGCGCTGAGCATCACCGCGCTCGACCCGCTGGAGCATGGTCTGCTGTTCGAGCGGTTCCTGAACCCCGAGCGTACCGACATGCCTGATATCGATATCGACTTCGACGACGAGCGTCGAAGCGAGGTCATCGACTACGTCCGCGAGAAGTACGGCGAGGACAAGGTCGCCCAGATCATCACGTTCAACACCATGAAGGCGCGCGCCGCGGTGCGCGACGCCGGTCGCGTGCTTGGTTACCCCTACGGCGTGCCCGATAAGATCGCGAAGCAGATCCAGGAGGGTCCGGACGCCACGATCGAAGGCTCGCTGAAGGAGAACCCCGATCTTCGGGCGGAGTACAAGGCCGGGGGAGACACCAGGCGGATCATCGACGCGGCCCTCTCGCTTGAGCATATCGTGCGCGGCGAGGGAGTCCACGCCGCCGGGGTCGTCATCTGCCGTGACCCGCTGCACTACCACACCCCCGTGAAGCGCGACACCAAAGGCGACGCGGTCGTCACGCAGTACGAGGGCACGCTCATCGCCGAACTCGGCCTGCTCAAGATGGACTTCCTGGGCCTGCGCACGCTCACCGTCATCGCCGGCGCCGTGCGGGCCATCAAGGCGAACCATGGCGTTGACTTGGACATCGACCACATCCCCATGGATGACGAGAGCACGTTCAAGCTGTTGCGTCGCGCTGACACGGTGGGCGTCTTCCAGGTGGAGTCGCCCGGTATGCGTCAGCTGCTCAAAGACCTCAAGCCGACGGTCTTCTCGGACCTCGTCGCTATCCTGGCGCTGTACCGCCCCGGTCCGCTTGGCTCGGGCATGGTCAAAGACTTCGTCGAGCGCAAGCACGGCCGCCAGAAGATCGTCTACTACGATCAGCGAATCAAGCACATCCTGGAGGAGACCTACGGCACGATGGTCTACCAGGAGCAGGTCATGCGTATCTCCATGGAGATGGCCGGTTTCTCGGCGGGTAAGGCCGAGAAGCTCCGAAAGGCCATGGGCAAGAAGAAGCAGGAGATCATCGACGCGCTGCGCAAGGAGTTCGTCGAGGGCGCGGTCGGCCGCGACTACGAGCGCAAGCTGGCCGAGCAGGTCTACACCGATATCGAGAAGTTCGCGCAGTACGGCTTCAACAAGAGCCACTCGGCCGCCTATGGACTGGTCACCTACCAGACCGCGTATCTGAAGGCGCACTATCCCACCGAGTACATGGCCGCGGTGCTGACCAGCTACGTGGGCAAGACGGACACCATCGTCAAGTACGTCGCCGAGTGTAACCGGGCGGGTATGACGGTCCTGCCTCCGGATGTGAACACGTCGGGCAAGGACTTCACCGCCGTTGCCGGCGATATCCGCTTCGGCCTGTCCGGCATCCGGGGAGTGGGCGAGGCGGTTGTCGAGCATATAGTGGAGGTCCGGTCCCAGGGTGGGCCGTTCACGTCGTTCCATGACTTCTGCGCCCGGGTGGATCTCAGGCAGATGAACAAGAAGACGCTCGAGGCGCTCATCAAGGCCGGCGCCTTCGACTCTACCGGGTACACGCGCAAGCATCTCACCACGCTGATGGAGCCGTGCGTGGAGTCCGCGCTCAAAAGGCAGCGCGACCAGGAATGCGGACAGGTCTCCATGTTCGACCTGTTCGATGCGGACGAGCACGGCATGGAAGACGAGGTGCCGGTTCCCGACGGCGAAGAGTGGGACAAAGGCGTCAAGCTCGCCTTCGAGAAAGAGATGCTGGGCATCTATGTCTCGGACCACCCGCTCAACGCCGTGCGTACGGTCATCGAGAACGCGCGGAGCTACTCGCTTGGTGACAGCGACGAGTTCGCCGATGGCACGAGCGGATGGTTTGCGGGCATCCTCTCGAAGGTGGACAGGATCGCGACGCGCGCGGGCAAGCTCATGGGCACCATCGTGCTCGAGGACCTTGAGGGGACCATGGAGGGCGTCATGTTCCCCCAGGTCTACGAGAAATACCGCGACGTGGTGGCCGTTGACGCCATCGTGAGGGTCCGGGCCAAGGTGGAAGCGTCAGACCGTGGGCGTAAGCTCATCGTGCAGGCGGTCGAGCTGCTCGCTGGCGATGGTCGTTTCGAGGCGCCCCCGCAGACGCTGTGGGTCCGCTCGGATGTCCGTATGCTCACCAACGGTCGGGGAGCGCGCTTCAAAGAGATACTCGCATCGCATCGGGGCAACGATACGGTGATGTTGGAGCTCAGCAATGGGGGAGATGAACTCAAGAAGGCGCGCATGCCTCAGGAGTTCAATGTGGATGCAGGATCTCCGGCCCTGCATGCGGAGCTCAAGGAGCTTCTCGGGGAAGGGTGCGTGCGGGAGGCCTGAGGGTTGACCTGCATGTGCGTGCTGGTATACTCCATTACTGCATCACTTTAGTGCAGTAAAGTACCGTAACAGGAGGTGTGTGCTGGTGCGACCAGTCACCCCAAGGGGATTTCGAGATGTCCTTTTCGCCGAGGCGGCCGAACGAGAGGCCGTTTCTGCTGCTATGAGCGCGGTGTTCGACTCGTGGGGCTACGGTCCGGTGGAGACGCCGGTGGCCGAGGAGTACTCCACGCTGGAAGCCGCCGTCGGCCGATCGCTTGAGGCGAGCACGTTCCGGCTGTTCGACGTGGACGGCTCCTTGCTGGCCCTCAGGCCGGAGATGACCGTGCCCATCGCCCGGCTCGCGGCTTCGCGCCTGTCCTCCGAGCCCGGCCCGCACCGCTTCCGCTATGTGGCGCCGGTCTTTCGCGAGTACGCTTCGTTGCGCGGTCAGTCGCGTCAGTTCACACAAGCGGGTGTCGAGCTGGTGGGCGCGCCTGGTCCGGCGGCAGACGCCGAGGTGGTCTCGGTGCTCTCCGATGCCCTGGCAGCCGCAGGGCTGAACGACTTCTGCATCGTCATCGGCACGGTCCAGTTGCTGCGCGCCCTGATCGACGCCGCACAGTTGCCGGAGACGTGGGGGCAGGCCGTGCTTGCCGCCGCTCACCAGCGCAACCTCGTGGAGATCGACCGGCTGTCCCGCCGAGAGGGTCTGGCTCCGCAGATCGCAGAGGCGTTGCGCGCCGTCCCGCGGTTGCACGGCGGCGTCGAGGCCATGGAGGTCGCAGGCAAGCACGCGGCTGCATGCGGTTGTGCGGCCGTGCTGCGCGACATACGGGATACCTATCGCATCCTGGAGACGACCGGTCTTAGCGACTCGGTGACCGTCGACTTCGGCATCATGCGATCGTTCGACTACTACACGGGGCTGGTCCTCGAAGTGTATGCGCCCGGGCTGGGTCTTCCGCTTGGCGGAGGTGGCCGGTACGACCGCGTGCTCACCGAGTTCGGTGCGCCTGCGCCTGCGGCGGGTTTCGCGCTCGGTCTGGAGCGGATCATGATCGCGCTTGCCGAGCAAGACGCGACGCCCCGCGTGCGGCGGCTCGATGCGGTGATCGGCGGTGAGGTGCCCGCCGAGGTCTTCTCGGCAGCGAAGTCACTGCGAGAGGCGGGTTGGCGTGTGCGGATTGCAGCAGGCGAGGTTGGCCGTGAGCTGCTGGAACAGGCGGAACGCGCCGGTGCCGACGAAGCTCTCGAGGTCGCTGGTGAGCGCGTGTTCAGGCTCGACAGGGCTGCGCAGCGCTCGCTCCCCGTTGAGACGCCTGTGCCCGCGCCTCCGTCGCTCACCTGGGGCGCGGACCGAGAGGAGGGCGTCAGATGATCGCTCGAAACCCCGGATCTCGTTCCCGAGGCGGACGCTTGCGGATGGCCGTGCCGAAAGGATCGCTGTTCGCCGACTCAGTGGAAGTGCTCCGCCGCGCCGGTGTGGACGTGGGCGACCTGGCAGATCCCGGGCGTCAGCTCATCGTGTACACCGACGAGACGGAGTTCATCATCGCGCGTCCCACCGACATCCCCGCGTATGTGGCATACGGCGCGGTCGATGTGGCGATCGCCGGCAAAGACGTGCTCCTCGAGGCGGATCTGGATGTCGTCGAGCTGCTCGACCTGGAGTTCGGCGGATGCCGCTTCGTCGTGGCCGAGCCTGAGGACGCGTCGCGCAGTATCGAGGAGCTTTACCGTCACCTGGGCGTGATCCGGGTGGCCACCAAGTATCCGCGCATCACAGAGCGGCACTTCGCGGAAAGCGGGCTGCAGGTGGAGGTCGTGAAGCTGCACGGGAACATAGAGCTCGCGCCGCTCATCGGACTAGCGGATCAGGTGGTGGACATCACCGCCACGGGCACCACGCTCGCCCAGAACAGGCTCCGTATCGTGGACGAGGTGCTGGCCTCCACCGCGCGCTTCGTGGCCAATCCCGCCAGCATGCGCACTGAATCAGCACGTGTGACCGACCTTGCAGATCGAATCGCGGCTGTCGTGCCGCTTACCGGAGAGGATGACGCCTCATGATGCGCCGTATCGAGCTCGCCCGTGGCCGCCGTCTGACGCCCGCCGACATAGCCCGCTCTGGCGGCATCGACGTGGAGATCTTGGGTGTCGCGCAGCGCATCATCGACGACGTGAAGGCACGCGGAGACGAAGCGGTATTCGAGCACACCGCGCAACTGGACAAGGTGACGCTTTCAGAGCTGCGGGTCAGTGACGAAGAGATCGAGCAGGCGTTGGAGCTGGTCGGAGATGAGTTCAAAGAGGCCATCGCCCTGGCAGCGGTGGCGATCGAGTCCTTCGCCCGCAAGCAAGTCCCCCAGAGCTGGTTCACCACCGAAGAGGGCGGCATCTTCCTCGGCCAGAAGGTCACACCGATCCGACGCGTGGGCATCTACGTCCCGGGCGGTCGTGCGTGTTATCCCTCCTCGGTGCTGATGAACGCCATCCCTGCCATCGTGGCCGGCGTCGAGGAGATAGCCATGGTGGTCCCGCCTGCCGCAGACGGCAGCGTGAATCCGTATACGCTTGCCGCGGCGGCGGAAGCCGGCCTCACTGAGATATACAAGGTGGGTGGCGCGCAGGCTGTTGCGGCTCTGGCCTACGGTACCGAGAGCATCCCGCGCGTGGACAAGATAACGGGTCCGGGCAATGCGTATGTGACGGCCGCAAAGAAGCTCGTGATGGGCGAGGTGGGTATCGACATGCTCGCCGGACCCAGCGAGGTGCTCGTGCTTGCCGATGAGACCGCCGAACCCGCCTTTGTGGCCATCGACCTGATGGCGCAGGCCGAGCATGACCCGCGTGCGGCAACGTACCTGGTGACGACCGACCCTGATCTTCCCGAGATGGTCGAAGAGGCGCTCTCGCTCCTGCTGGAGGAGTCGCCCAGGGCCGACGTCGTGGAGCGCTCGCTCACCGACAACGGCGTCATCATCGTGTGTCCGGATCTGGATGTGGCACTGGATGCTTCCAACCTCATCGCGCCCGAGCACCTTGAAGTCATGATGTCGGATCCGTTCGAGCTGCTGGGTTCGATCCGCAATGCGGGAGCGATCTTCCTTGGTCCGTGGACGCCCGAGAGCGTGGGCGATTACATCGCGGGTCCCAATCACGTGCTTCCCACCGGCGGTACGGCACGCTTCTCCGGCCCGCTGTCAGTTGACGACTTCGTCAAGAAGTCCTCGGTGCTCAGTTACTCGCTCGAAGCGCTTGAGATGGATGGGCCTTCGGTCATGACTATCGCCAATGCCGAGGGACTGGACGCGCATTCACGAGCGGTAGGGTTGCGCCTGGCCATGGCTATGGGATTGGATGAGGAAAGCGGGGAGGAGGACTGATGGATCGGTTGCGCCCACCACGCAAGGAACTGGAAGAGCTTGTTCCATACGACGCCAAAGACATCCGCGCGGAGGTCTTGCTCGCCTCTAACGAGAACCCGGCAAACCTCCCCGGTGAGTTGCTGGACAAGCTGGCGGACCGTGTTCGCGACATCGAGTTCAACAGGTATCCCGACCCGCTGTCCGGCTATCTGCGCAAGCTCATCGCCGAGGCCAACGGCCTGGAGCCCGCCAACGTGCTGGTCGGCAATGGTGGTGACGAGCTGATACTGAACCTGCTTCTGGCATGGGGAGGTCCCGGCCGTACCCTTCTGGACCTGCCGCCGACGTTCTCGATGTATGGGATCGATGCGCAGATGACCGGTACGCGTGTGGTGCAGATCCCTCGTCTCGATGATTTCAGCGTGGACTCGGATGCCGTCCTCGCGCGTCTGGCCCAGGGTGACATCGATATCATCGTCATCTCCAACCCGAACAACCCGACCGGCGACGTGAGCCCGGAGACGCTGCTCATCGACATCCTGAACGCCACCGATGCGCTTGTGGTGGTCGACGAGGCGTACTTCGAGTTCAGCCGTCACACGATGCGTCCGCACATGGAGCGTCATCCCAACCTGGTCATGCTCCGCACCTTCTCCAAGGCGTTCTCGTTGGCTGGCCTGCGCGCCGGATACCTCCTCGGCAACGAGGACGTGATCCGGGAGCTCACCAAGGTGCGCCAGCCTTACTCGGTCAACAGGTTCACCCAGGTCGCGGCGTCGCTCGTGTTCCGCGAGCGGGTCGTGTTCCAGGCGGGTATCCGTGACGTCATGCGTAACCGGGACATGCTGCTGCATGGCCTGTCGGGGATGAGCGGCATCACGGTGTTCCCTTCGGAGGCGAACTTCGTCCTCTTCCGTCTGGACCATGCCTCGGCGGTCTGGCGGGACTTGCTGCACGACCATTCCATACTGATCCGGGACTTCTCCCGGACTCCCGGCCTTGAGGACTGTCTGCGTGTGACGGTGGGCACTGAAGAGGAGGTCCGTCGCTTCTTGCAGGCGATGGAGGAGATAATGGCTTCGCGCCATGCTTCGGACATATTCGGTCTGAGCGCCGTGGCTGAACGTCACCAGAACGGAGGAAGGCCTGCTGATGGCTAGGACCGCCGAGATAACACGGAAGACGAGCGAGACCGATATCACGGTGCGGCTTGACATCGACGGGGACGGGGGAGTGTCGGTCTCCACCGGCGTGCCCTTCTTCGATCACATGCTGGATGCGCTGGGACGGCATATGCGGATATCGCTGGGCGTTGAAGCCACCGGCGATCTGGCCGTTGACGCCCATCACACCGTGGAGGATGTGGGTATCTGCATGGGGTCCGCGCTGGCCCGGGCCCTGGGCGACAAGCGTGGGATCCGCCGTTTTGGTTCGGCTGTCGTCCCTATGGATGAGGCGCTCGTTCTGTGCGCCGTAGACATCTCGGGCAGAGGACAGCTTCACTATGCGGTCGAGCTGCCCATCGAGATCATCGGCACCTTTGACACGACGCTGGCCAAAGAGTTCCTGATCGCCTTCGCCAGCAATGCCGGCATCACGTTGCACGTGTATCAGTTCTCGGGCGAGAACGCGCATCACATCATCGAAGCGGTGTTCAAGTCAGTCGCTCGTGCGCTGTATGAGGCAGTGTCCATCGATCCGCGGGTGTCAGACGTGCCCTCGACGAAGGGCACACTATGATAGCCATCATCGACTACAAGATGGGGAACTTGCGAAGCGCGCAGAAGGGCTTCGAGCATGCGGGCGTGAGCGATATCGTCGTCACCGACGACCCGTCGGTGATCGCCAAGGCTGACGGCATCGTCCTGCCCGGTGTCGGCGCGTTCCGTGACGCGTCGGCCAATCTCAAGGATTCGGGCCTGTGGGACCTGGTGCTCTCCCGGGTCGCCGGGGGTACGCCGTTTCTCGGGATATGCCTGGGGATGCAGCTGCTGGCGGATGTAGGACTGGAAGACGGGGAGTGGGAGGGGCTCGGGATCGTGCCGGGTACCTGCTCGCGGCTTCCGGGTGGCGTGAAGGTGCCGCATATCGGCTGGAACACCGTCACCTACCCCCGCAACTGCTCCCTTTTCAACGGCATCGACCCTGACACGGCGTTCTACTTCGTGCACTCGTACCGTCTGGAGCCGGCGGATCCATCCTGTATCATCGGTCTTGCCGAGTACGGAGTCCCGTTCGCTGCAGCCGTGCAGGTCGGGTCCGCATATGCTGTGCAGTTCCATCCGGAGAAGTCCTCCGAGATGGGACTCAGGTTGTTGGCCAATTTCGGAGATATCGTGAAGGAGACCTGCCAGTGATCATCTTCCCGGCGATCGACATCCTTGATGGCAAAGTGGTCAGGCTTCGACAGGGCCGCCTTGATGCGGTGACTGTCTACAACGATGATCCTGTCGACCAGGCTAAGAAGTGGGCTGCCGCGGGAGCCGAGTGGATCCATGTCGTGGACCTGGACGGCGCGGTCACCGGCGATCCTGTGAACATGCCCTTCATCGAGCGCATCGTGGATGAGGGCATCCCGGTGCAGATGGGCGGAGGCATCCGCTCCATGGAGATGCTGGACCGTGTGTTCAGCGCTGGCGTGAAGCGTGCCGTCTTAGGCACTGCGCTCATCACGCAGCCCGCGCTGGTGGCCGAGGCGTGCGCGCGCTACCAGGGTATCGTCGCAGGCGTGGACGCGCGGGACGGCAAGGTCGCCATCCAGGGCTGGCGCGAGGGCACCGAGTACGGCGTGCTCGAACTCGTTCGCGAGCTCGAACTCCTTGGCATCCGTCGCCTCGCATACACAGACATCGGCCGGGATGGCCTTCAGACCGGCGTGAACTACGGCGCGTACAAGGCGCTTGCGTCACAGATCGACATTCCTGTGATCGCATCGGGCGGGGTCTCCACGCTTGATGACATCGTCGATCTGCTGACCATCGGTGACCAGGTCGAGGGCGTGATCATCGGTCGTGCGCTTTATGAGGACGTGTTCACTGTGGAGCAGGCGCTTGCCACCGCTCGCGGCGAAGGGGTCTGATCCGTGCTGACCAAGCGAGTCATTCCTTGTCTCGATGTGCATGAGGGACGCGTCGTCAAAGGCGTGAACTTCATCAACCTGCGCGATGCGGGTGACCCGGTGGAGCTGGCGTCGGCCTATGACAAGGAAGGCGCCGACGAGCTGGTGTTCCTCGATATCACCGCCACACACGAGGATCGTCCGCTCATGCTAGACGTGGCCAGGCGAACCGCCGAGGAGGTCTTCATCCCCTACACGGTGGGTGGAGGCATGCGTAGCGCGGCCGATATCCGCGCGATGCTTGCGGCCGGCTGCGACAAGATCTCCATGAACTCCGCCGCCGTGAACGCGCCGGAGCTCATCACATCGACCGCCCGCATCTACGGCGCGCAGTGCATCGTCGTTGCCATCGATGCGCGCAAAGTGCCCGGTTCGAGTCCTGCGCGCTGGGAGGTGTTCGTCTCCGGTGGGCGCACGAACACAGGGCTGGACGCGGTGACGTGGGCCGAGGAGGCCAGAAACCGCGGTGCAGGAGAGATCTTGCTCACCAGCATGGACTGCGATGGCACCAAAGACGGTTTTGATATCGATCTGACCCGCGCGATCACGCGCTCGCTCGATATCCCTGTGATCGCCAGCGGCGGGGCAGGGGAGTTGGACCATTTTGCCGAGGTGGTGGTCGAGGCGGATGCGGACGCGGTGCTTGCGGCAAGCGTCTTCCACTTCGGGGAGTTTTCCATCCGTGAGGTCAAAGAGCATATGGCAAAGGCGGGTATCCCGGTGAGGCTCTAGATGGGTGGCTTGCGTCTGGCCGAAGGACGCTGGCCGGTCACGCTGTCTGTGGCGTCCGGCGTGCTTCCCGCGCTCGTCTCGGCGGGCTTCACGTGGGCGGTAAGCGTGGGCGCATTGGCTGAGTTCGGTACAGTGGGTTTTGGCGTCAGTATGCTCATCATCATCGGATGGTGGATGGGCGTGACGCTGGGAGTGATGGTGGCTGCGTCAAGCTCCGGGAGGTTGTATGCCGGTGTGTTGGTGGGAGCGCTCTCCACGTGCGCGCTGCTCACCGTGGTCTTGCTGGCCCGCCCCGCCGAACAGCGGGCGGATGCGCTGCTCACGCCCGGTACGTGGCTGGGTGCGTTGCTGATCATAGCGATACCGACGATCATCGGTCTGCTGTTCGCCGAGAAGCAGATCAAACGTTCCGGGCGGTGACCGAAGTAAGGGAGGGTCTGATGGAGCTACCAGAGCTCACGTTCGATGCGCGGGGGCTGATCCCCGTCATCGTCCAACAGTACGACACCCTTGAGGTCCTCATGCTCGCCTGGATGGATGCCGAGGCGCTCAAGCGCACGATCGAGAGCGGCCGTGGTTGGTACTGGAGCCGCTCCCGGCAGGCGTACTGGATGAAGGGCGAGACCTCGGGACATGTCCAGGAGGTCAAGGCGATCAGTTACGACTGCGATGCTGATACCCTGTTGCTCTCGGTGGATCAAGTGGGAGTGGCCTGCCACACCGGCGAACGAAGCTGTTTTTTTCGTTCGCTGTTTCCGGTCGTTGAGCGTGATGTGCCCGAGACCACAGCAGATGACGGCGGTTTTCCGCTTTCGTGAACAGAAGAGAGGACGTCGCATGACCGATACCAACCAGGCCAGCCCTGCTGAGTCGCTGGGACCTGTGCTGGAGGACCTGTTCTCGGTGCTGGAGCAGCGCAAGCGTGACATGCCCGAGGACAGCTACACCGCAAAGCTTCTGACCGGGCCGCAAGACAAGCTGCTCAAGAAGATCGCCGAGGAATCCGGCGAGGTCATCATCGCGGCCGCGCAGGGCGATATCGCGCAGCTCCGCTACGAACTGGGCGACCTGTTCTACCACATGCTCGTCGTCATGGTCCGCGAGGAGATCTCGTTGGAGGACATGGCAACGGAGCTGCTCGAGCGTCGACCGAAGCGGTAGGACGTTGACCCGCCGCTCCGCCATGACACGCATGACCCTACCGCCCGGAGTGCGGGCCGAGCGGATCGAGACGCTGTGGCAGCGTGTCGACGGCAACCGGGTCAGGTTCGTGGTGTTCACCGGGCTGTTCGTGACCATCGTGTCGCTGCTCAGCAGCCTCGTTGTGGCCCTGGCGGTCGTCGTCATGATGGCGTGCGTCCTTTCCGAGACCGACCCCGCTGCGCTTTCGACGTTGCCATATCTGGCAGGCGGTGTCTTCGGCTTGTCGCTGCTGGGGACCACGGGTTGGGTGGTGTTTCGTCTCTCGCGCTCGGAGCGTTGGCTGGTCAAGCGCCTTGGCGCACGTATCTCCCTTGCGGGAGAGTTCGCCTCGGCCAAAGGCGTGCTCAAAGACGTGAGCATCGCGGCGGGCTTCCAGCACTCGCCGCAGGTCTACTTCATCGACTCCAACCGCGTGAACGCGTTCGCTTTGGGCCGCAGTCACGATCGCGCCGTCGTGGGGATCACCCGCGGGTTCGTTGACCGGCTCACTCCTGATCAGCAGCGCGCGGTGTTCGCCAATCTGATGGCGCGCATCGTCACGCTCGACACCCTGTGGGCCACTGCCGTCTCGGCGCTCATGGGCCCGATCTGGGCTATGCGCGAGCAAGACCTCGTGCGCGACGATACGGAGTTCCTTGAAAGCCTGGGTGACCAGAAGGCCGCCCTGGCTCCCTCGACCCGGGTGTCCTCGGCCAGTTCGGCGGCGTTTGCCAGCATCGCGGTCTACGGCGTCGCCGTCGTGGTGACCGAGGTGCTGTCGTGGTGGCACCAGAAGGCTGCATGGATGGCCGCCGAGAAGGCCGATGCCGAGGGCATGATGCTGCTCAAAGACCCGCGTTCGATGCTCTCGGCGCTTGAGCACGTGCTTGACTGCAACAACCACGTGACCACCGCCGGTGACGCGTACTCCCAGCTGTTCTACTGTTGGGCCGGGTTCGGTTTTGCTCCTGAGGACGACCCCGAGTACCAGCGTGTCGCGCATCTGCGTGAGGTGTTGGGTGCGGAGGGTCTTGCGCATCGACCGGCTCCCAACGTCCCGGCATGGGACTGCCCGCCTCCGCCGCCCAGACTGGAAGTGGAAACGGGAGCAAGTGAGGGATAGAGCCCGGGCTGGCTTGCGTGGCGCCAGAACGGGTGCTAGAGTGTCTCCCAATCGAAGACGCGGCCTGTGAAGAGGACGAGTACTTCGGGCGTGAAGCATAGAGAGTCGGGGACGGTGGAATCCCGGCGTGATCGTTCGGAGGAATGGACCTCAGAGGCTCTGGGACAACGGCTTTTGCCTATTAGTCCCGGCGGAGACCCACCGATACAAGGGGCCGGATATCGGATCTGATCAAGTTCCCGTATTGCAGGACACAAGTGGGCCCGGAGCGGTTGCGGGTCAACAAGGGTGGTACCGCGAGAAGACCTCTCGTCCCTTGAGGACGAGGGGATTTTGTCTTTTCTAGGGCCAGAAACGGAGCAAAGACGATGCTACTGCCGAACAAAGAAGAGTTCATCGGACTGGCCGCCGACCACGATGTGGTGCCGGTGGCACGCGAGATCTACGCAGATCTCTCCACTCCCATCAGCGCGTTTCTGACATTGGCGCAGGGCGCGGACTACGCGTATCTGCTGGAGAGCGTCATCGGTGGTGAGCGTCTTGGGCGATACTCCTTCCTCGGCATCGGGGCAAGCGAGGTCGTATCGGCGCGTGACGGGTTCACCACTGTGATCGAGCGGGGCCACAAGCGGACCATCCCTGCATCCGACCCCTTGCGTCCTGTAGCCGAGCATCTCTCGGCGGGCAGCGTCGCACTCGTCCCGGGACTCCCGCGTTTTGTCGGCGGCGCAGTCGGCTACGTGGGCTATGAGGTGGCTTCCGGTTTTGAGAAGGTGCCCCGTCACGACAACGATGAGCTCGATGTGCCAGACATGGCGTTCATGCTGACCGACGTCATCGTGGCGTTCGATCACGCGCGCCGCATCATGCAGGTCATCGCGCCGGTGCGGCCCGGTTCTGATCCGGACGAGGCGTACGAGAAGGGCGTGGCGCGGATCGATGCGGTGCTCGAGCGGCTCACCGCAGGTCCGGTGGGCGCACAGCTGGGTCGAGTGGGAGCCTCGGCGCCGGTCCCGCTTCGCGAGCACACCTCACGGGAGGAGTTCATCGAACAGGTGAACCGCGCCAAAGAGCATATCGCCGCGGGCGACATCTTCCAGATCGTGCTCTCGCAGCGCTTCTCGGCACCGTTTGAGGGGGACGGCATCGACCTCTACCGCGTGCTGCGGGCGGTCAATCCCAGTCCCTACATGTTCTACCTGCGGACGCCCGAGGTGACGCTGGTGGGTTCCAGCCCTGAGCCGCTCGTCCGCGTCGAGGGCGACCAGGTACTCACCCGTCCGCTTGCGGGAACACGCCCGCGCGGCGCGGACGTGGCCGAAGATGGCCGCTTGCGTGCGGATCTTCTGGCCGATGAGAAGGAGCGGGCCGAGCACGTCATGCTCGTGGACCTTGGGCGCAACGACCTGGGGCGGGTCTCCAAGCCGGGCACGGTGCGCGTGGATGAGCTGATG
>JBFHJN010000032.1:0-30853 GCA_041595875.1 Coriobacteriia bacterium | reverse complement strand
TACCGCTGGGCGGTGCCCTGGGTCCTTCAGCGAATCACCGCAACGCGCAGCTCCGAAGCATTCCTCCTGGGCGTCATGGCGATGTGCGTGGGCATCGCATGGATGACCCAATCACTCGGCTTGTCTCTTGCGCTTGGGGCGTTTCTTGCCGGCATCCTGATCTCTGAATCCGAGTACTCGCATCAGGCGGTTGCCGTCATCCTCCCTTTCCGAGACGTGTTCATGAGCCTGTTCTTCGTCTCGGTGGGACTCCTGCTCGACATCGGCTTCCTGGTGGATGATCCGTTGCGGATCGCGATCCTGACCCTCGGTATCGTCACCATCAAGCCACTGGTCGCAACCATATCGTCCCTGATCGTCGGCCTCCCGCTTCGCGGGTCCGTGCTTACGGGACTCGCACTAGGCCAGGTGGGCGAATTCTCGCTCGTCGCAACGCAGGCCGCGGTGACCGTCGGGCTTCTCGGTACGGAGGTGTTCCAGACCGTGTTGGACACGGCTGTCCTCTCGATGCTGCTGACGCCAGCCCTGTTCGCCGTTGGGCCCCGTCTCGCGCAAGCGCTGCACCGCACGCCGCTCGGTCGCCTGGAACGGCGGCGCTTCACTCCTGCACGGATCGGCTCGGCGCACGCCTACGACGGTCACGTCCTGGTCATCGGCTATGGCGTCACGGGAGCCAACGTCGCCCGGACCGCTCGGCTGGCGAAGGTGCCGTACGCGATTGTCGAGCTTAACGCCGTCACGGCGCGGGAGGCCGCAGCGCATGGCGAACCCATACACTTCGGGGATGCAACACAAGAGACGATCCTGCGGCATGTGGACGCCCACAGAGCCCGGGCGATCGTCGTGGCAATCGACGACCCCGCGGGCGCCAGACGAATCGTGGAACTCGCCAGCAGGATCGCACCCGACGCCTATGTCATCGTCCGCTCGCGCTATCTGCGCGAAGTCGAGCCCCTCCACCGCCTTGGCGCAGACGAGGTGATCGCCGATGAGCTCGAGGTGTCCATCGAGATCTTCGCCAGGGTGCTGTCGCGGATGCTGGTGCCGCGCGAGGACATCAAGCGTCTGATCGGCGAGGTTCGTGGCGACTGGCGGCGCATGGCGCGAACCTTCGCGCGTGACGCGACCTCCGTGCCCGACCTGCGGGTCGACGTTCCCGATCTGGCGACACACACGCTCCGCCTGGGCGAGAGCTCCCCTGTCGCCGGGCACACCGTCGCCCAGAGTCGACTTCGCGAGGAGCACAGCGTGACGGTCCTGGCGGTCACGCGGGGGCATGACTCCATCGGAAACCCGCGGGGCGACACGATGCTGTTTGTGGGCGATGTGCTGTTCGTCATCGCGCCCTCTGACTGGGACCCGGACCAGATTCGCTAGAGGAGGGTTCGGCTGGGAGACGGCTATCTCGTCAGGCCGGTGGCCCCTCGCTACTGGCTCAGATCCAGCACGACGTCGTTATCAGCAGGCTCGATTTCAACCGACAGGCCGTCGACGACGTAGCTTTGCTGCGACCAGATGAACTTGCCCCAAAGGCTCAGCTTGCCAGTGTCGATCACCGGCATGTCAGAGGCTACCTCATCGCCGTT
The DNA here is from genome assembly GCA_041595875.1 of Coriobacteriia bacterium. Taxonomy (GTDB): domain Bacteria; phylum Actinomycetota; class Coriobacteriia; order Anaerosomatales; family Anaerosomataceae; genus UBA2279. The sequence continues at coordinate 29,267 of JBFHJN010000032.1, read as the reverse complement.
GTAGTGCGCGACGAACGCAGGGGCGACCATGCTGGCGATGTAGGCGGAGTCCTCCTCGGAGACCCAGTATCCGCGTGACACGTCGAACGCCTCGGTCTCGATCGTCGCGAGGACGAAGGCTCGCGCCTCGGCGCCGAAGTCGGTGCCCGGCTGAAGCTCATCGACGATCATCGTCGAGCTGATCGCGAGCTGGCTCCCGCTCGACTCGCAGTAGCGGATCGGGCACGGAGCGGTCGCAAGAGAACCGGTCTCGATGTCGTAGATGAAACCGCTCTCGCCGAAGTCCGCGCGGGTGATGTCCTGCGCGTGATAGTGACCCGTGAACACGGCGCGGACGCCGTAGGAAGCAAGCAGCTCCCCGACCCACGGGTAGTCCTGCACAAGATACTCCGGATGCAGCTTGCTCTGGCCGTCCCAGTGCTCCACCACGCCGTGATGCATCATGCAGATCACGGCTTTGCCTTCGGCATCAGCCTGCTGCAAGACCTCCTCGATCCACTGCTCCTGCTCTTGGGTGAACGCGCCGGCGGTGACCTCCTCGCCATCGGGCTCGTTCTCCTCAGAGCGCGTGGAATCGATCGCCAGGAGCCAGAGTCCTTCGACCGGCTCGGCCACATAGCTCAGAGATGACTCATCCTGCATGATCGCTTCGCCGTATCCAAAGTCGCTGTAGTGGTCCGCGAAATCGGCCTGCGTCAACACCTCGACCGGACGGCTCTCGTCACCGTCGAACTCGAATGCCTCGGGGTTGTTCGCGTCGTGATTGCCGGGGACGACGTAGACCCCTACCCCGGCATCGCGCAGGCGGCCGAGCGCCGCAACGACGTCCTCGTGGTTGACGACCTCGCCGTCTTTGGTGAGGTCACCGGGAATCAACACGAACTCGACACCGGACTCCAGGATGTCGTCGATGGCCAGCTCCAGCAAGTCAGCGGTCTGCACGAGGAGCTTGCGGTCGGAACCCAGCACTTCCTCGAAAGCGGCGCCCGTGGTTCCCAGTGCGACATCGTAGTAGTGCAGGTCGCTCATCACCGCGAACCGTGCATCAGGATAGGTGGCCCCCTTGACGACCGGGTCGGCCATGACGTAGTCCAGCGCAGGAAGGCTTTCGAGGTAGCTCGACACCGCCGTGTACGCAACGCCGATAAGGACAAGTCCGGCAAGGATGCCGAGAAGTAGCCTGGCGGTTCTCTGCCTCTTCATGACGCCTCCGGGGGTCTGGCCGACACTCACCTGACTATGCCATACCGGGCAACCAGGCGTCGCCGATTTCCCTGTTTCGGGCCCGGCCGACTGCAGCCTAGATCTCGAAGACGGTAAGATGGCGCGGTTCTTGATATATCGCTATACATCGCGATAGACGATCAGAGCAAGCCGCGCGGAGACGGATCGTACGGGCGACTCGAAGTCCCTTGATTCTGCCGTGTCGGGGAAGCCGACGCGTCCAAGCCCATAAGGAAGGCCTACATGCTCCAGCTTCATAACGTGCGCAAGTCGTACACGACGGCCGGCTTCACACAGGTCGCTCTCGACGACCTGTCAATCTCGTTTCGCGAGAACGAGTTCGTGGCCATTCTCGGCCCGTCGGGCTCCGGAAAGACAACGCTTCTCAACATCGTCGGCGGCCTCGACCGCTACGACTCCGGCAACTTGATCATCGACGATGTTGCGACCGAGGACTACCGGGATCGCGACTGGGACGCGTACCGCAACAATCGCATCGGCTTCGTATTCCAGAGCTACAACCTCATCCCGCATCAGACCGTGCTCTCGAACGTGGAACTCGCCCTCACCCTCTCGGGCGTCCCCCGCGCCGAGCGCAAGCGGCGTGCAATCGACGCGCTCGCGCAAGTCGGCCTGAGCGATCACATCCGCAAGCGGCCGAACCAGCTCTCAGGTGGACAGATGCAGCGCGTCGCCATCGCTCGCGCGCTGATCAACGATCCGGAGATCTTGCTCGCTGACGAGCCCACAGGCGCGCTCGATTCCACGACGAGCGAACAGGTCATGGCGCTGCTCACCAAGATAGCGAACGACCGTCTCGTCATCATGGTCACGCACAACTCGGAGCTCGCCGAGAAGTACGCCACGCGCATCGTCAACCTCAAAGACGGACGGATGGCTGACGACAGCGATCCGCTCACGCCGGACACGGACGAGTCATATCAGAGCGAGACAGGCGTCAGGAAGACGTCCATGTCGTTTTTCACCGCGCTCGCACTCTCCTTCAACAACCTCATGACCAAGAAGGGCCGCACGCTGATGACGGCCTTCGCGGGTAGCATCGGCATCATCGGCATCGCCGCGATTCTGGCGCTGGCGAACGGTGTCAACGCGTATGTCGAAAGTGTCGAGGAAAATGCGATGTCCGAGTACCCGCTGACGATCCAGAGCCAGGGCATGGACTTTACCTCACTGCTCGCGGCATCCACGGACATGGGCGATACGAACGACGAGGGCACAGGCAACGTGGGCGCCACCGCAGACGGCGGCGAAGTGCGCGAACTGCAGATGCTGACCCGCATGTTCGAGTCGGTCGGCGCCAATGACCTCGCGTCGCTGAAGGCGTTTCTCGACGACAACGGCGGCGGCATCAACGAGCACGTGAACCTGATTCAGTACTCCTACGACATCACTCCGCAGATCTTCAGCGCAGAGACGTCCGAGGGAGTGCGTCAGGTCAACCCCGATACGACCTTCGCATCGCTCGGCTTCGGGTCGGCCGGCGCGGCGAATCCTCTGGCATCCTCATTCAGCATCAACGTGTTCAACGAGATGGTGGATGACACGAGCATGGTCAAGCGGCAGTACGACATGGTTGCCGGGCGCTGGCCAGCCTCCGACCACGAGACGGTGGTGGTGCTGACCTCAAGTGGTGGTCTGAGCGACGTCATGATCTACGCGATGGGACTTCGGGACCCCGCCGAGCTGGACACGATGATGGAGCAGATGACCAACGCCGAGACGGTCGACACGCCCACCCAGAAGAAATCGTTCACCTACGAGCAGCTCATGGACGTCTCCTTCAAGTTGGTGAACTCGACCGACTACTACGTCCACGACGAGGAGTACGGCGTCTGGACCGACAGGCGCAGCGATAAGGAGTACCTCAGGGAACTCGTGGAAAGCGGCGAGGACCTGCGCATCGTAGGCGTGTTGCAGCCCAAGGAAGGCGCGACCGCCACATCGCTCCAGCCGGGCATCTACTACAGCCCGGCTCTGACGCAGCGCCTCATCTCAGAGGCGGCGGACACCGAGATCGTTCGCAGTCAGCTGAGCGACCCGGAGCGCAACGTGTTCTCGGGTCGTACCTTCGCTGACGAGAAGACCGACCCCGATCGGAACGACTTCGATCTGGCATCTCTGGTGACCGTCGATGAGGACGCGCTGGGCAACGCATTCGACTTCGATGCATCGGGGCTTGAGTTCGACCCATCGTTCCTGGAGTCGGCGTTCTCAACCCAGGACTTCGAGGGGCTCGCCCTGCCTTCGCTACCGCTGGAGGACTTGATCGCCGGCCTCGACTTCAACGCGCTGCTCGGGGACGGTTCCGCAGCAACGATCGACCTCGATGCACTGCTATCGGATCTCGATTTCGACGAGTTGAGCGAGGGCATCGACCTCGAGGTGGACCAGGAGCGGATCGCCGCGCTGACCAACCGCGCCATCCAGGAGTACCTGGCGTTCTGCGCTGCCGAGGGGCTGGACCCCGCAGACACCCAGACCAACTTCCCCGTGTTCCTCGAATCCGCGGAAGGTGAGGCGATCCTCGCTGAGACCGAATCTCTCCTCGGCGGATCGCAGGAGGGTCTCGAGGAGCTTCAGCGTCGCCTGCTGGATGCTCTGACCGAAAGTGTCGAGCAGGCGCTCCAGGAGCAGATCGCTGCAAGCGCCGACGCGCTCCAGGGCCAGCTTGAGGCCATGACGGCCACCTACATGCAGCAGACGATGGCTGCTCTTTCGCAGCAGTTGTCCGCGCAACTCGGGACTGCGATGCAATCTCAGATCGACACCGTCTTCGAGTCATCCATGGACCAGCTCATGGGCAGCATGTCCGGCGCGATGGGCATGGACCAAGACGCGCTGCAGGAGATCTTCCGGTTCAACATGGACAGCGAAGAGCTGACGCAGCTGATGATGTCGATGGCCGGAACCGAGCAAAACTCGTTTGACGGCAATCTCGCGAAGCTGGGCTACGCCGACGTCGACAAGCCGTCCGGCATCGCCATCTACCCCGTCGATTTCGAAGGCAAGGGCGAGGTCATCGAGATCCTGGATGACTACAACGAGCAGAAGAAGACCGAGGGCGATGACGAGAAGGTCATCACATACACCGACATCGTGGGCACGCTGATGTCGTCTGTGACCGACATCGTCAACGTCATCAGCTACGTGCTGGTGGCGTTCGTCGCGATCTCACTCGTAGTCTCATCCATCATGATCGGGGTCATCACCTACATCTCCGTGCTGGAACGCAAGAAGGAGATAGGCGTCCTCCGGTCCATTGGCGCCTCGAAGCGCGACATCCGGCGCGTGTTCAACGCCGAGACTCTGATCGTCGGATTCGTATCAGGGCTTCTCGGCATCGGTGTGACCACCCTGCTCACACTGCCCGTCAACGCCATCGTCAACGCCCGATTCGATATCGCGAAAGTAGCCATTCTGCCCGGCACGGCGGCGGCTGTCCTCGTCGGCGTCAGTATGGGGCTCACGTTCCTCGCGGGACTGATCCCCTCCTCGGCGGCGTCACGCAAGGATCCGGTCGAGGCCCTCAGAAGCGAGTAGCGCAACCGAGGAAACATGACGCGCGGCCCCGGCCACCTTAACGGTGACCGGGGCCGCGTTCGTTCTGCGTGTGGCGGAGAGGGAGGGATTCGAACCCTCGATACAGGGGATACCCGCATAACGGTTTTCGAGGGGGATGCTCGGTACGGATTCACGCTCGAGCGAGCACATCAAGAGCGGGCGAACTCGAGCAGCGGTTCGTAGTCGAAGTCCGCGTCAGCCTTACGCAACGCGCTGAGGTACTCGGACCGGGCATCGCATGCACCAGAGAGATCTGCTCCTCCCCAGGTGAATCGATCGCCTCCCAGGGTCATCACCAGCAGATCGGCAGCCAGCCGAGCGTGACGCCCATTGCCGTTCGGGAAGGGATGGATCTGGACCAGTCGATGGTGGAACCACACGGCTGTCTCGTCGGCGACCTCCGAAACGTCAGCAGCGAATTCAATCCGCGCTTTCGCGTCCAGAAGCAGGTCCCGGAGTTGGACAGGAATCTGGCTCGGAGCCACGCCGATGCTCGTTTCGCGCTGCCGAGGCTTCCCGGCCCACTTCCACACATCGCGAAACATGCGCCGATGCAGTTCTCGGATGAACTCCTCGGACAGAAGTGTGTCGGTCGTCCACTCTTGGCCAAACGCCCAATGCATCGCCTCAACGATGTTCTCTTGCTCGACGGCGTTGAGCTCTCCGCGATTGCTGACCCAGTTCGGGATCAAGCCCACCAATTCGTCTGGACCGAGCGGAGTCGCCCCATCCGGTTCTGCCCCAAGGTTCGACGGATCGCTCATCGCTCATCCCACATGTGCGACCACAAGTTGCGGGAACGGATGATCTCCTCCAGCTGCCGCTGTCGCGCAGACTCTGACCACTCTGCCTCCTGCTCCTCGAGCCGCATCGTTTGGTCCACATGCTGCTGCAGCTCATTGAGGATCTCCTCGGCTCTGCGCCGCACGATCCCCTCGAGGCTTGCCCTAGGCACGAAGGCGTAGACGAGCGTACAGTCCATCGCCTCGGCGGCACGCCTGAGAGTGGATAGTCGAACTCCACCATCTCGCTCGTTCCGTTCCATCTCGCCAACCGTCGCTCCGCTCACGCCCATTCTTCGGCCCAGCTCGCGTGCCGACAGCCCGAGCGCGTCACGAATCGCGCGAATCCACCCGGCTCGTGGCGGGGTGAATGCAGAAGCGGGAGGTAGTTCGCCGAGTCGACGGTCGAGCATTCGGCGAGCGCGAACGGCTTGTTCGTACTTGTCCACAGGTTTCTCCCTGTCATAGTTGAATCATATGACCGATTATAACCTGTCGTCATCTGTACTTGCAACAGGTTATTACCTGTCGTCTAACGGTCATATGACAGCTTATAACCTGTCGCCATTGCCGGCCAACCCGTCACCGTGGGTCGGTTGTCCCCCGGTGTCGCACCGCGCTCCGTTGACGCGCCCTCGCGCAGATGTTTAGATGATTCCCGAAATCTCTAAGGAAGGGTGAGGCCCGAGTGCGTGGTGATGTCTTCAAAGCACTGTCGGACCCCACACGGCGTGCGATCCTGCAGCTGCTCAAAGAGGGCGACCTCAACGCCGGCGCTATCGCTGAGGGGTTTGCGATCTCCAAGCCCTCGATCTCCCACCACCTGTCCACTCTCAGACAGGTCGGACTGGTCACAGCCGAGAGAAGCGGCCAAGAGATCGTGTATTCGCTCAACACGACGGTTCTTCAAGAGGTGCTGGCGTTCGCCATGGAGTTCCTTGACGAGCGGGATGGGGAGAAGGGACAGGACGAATGAGGTTTCGAGATATGCCGAAGCTGCCGCTGTTGATCATCGGTGCCATGTTCATCGTCGGAGCGGTCATGTATCAGGGTCTGCCGGATCAGATCCCGGTCCATTGGAACCTTGCGGGCGAGATAGACCGGTGGTCCGATACCTCGTTCATGAGCGTGTTCCAGCTTCCGCTGATGGTGCTCGCTCTCTACGTCCTCTTCATGGTCATGCCGTACTTCGATCCAAAGCAGCGCAACGTCTACCGTTCCAAGGACCTCTACTTCGCCGCACTGAACGTGACTTCGGTGTTGTTCGCACTCATCTTCGCGGGCACCCTCGCGGCCGCGTTCAACCCCTCGCTCGCAATCGACAAGCTCGTGATGGTCGGGGTCGGGATGATGCTGGCCGTGATCGGCAACTACATGGGCCGAGCGAAGCGCAATTGGACCGTAGGCGCACGGTTCTCCTGGACACTATCCGACGACGAGGTCTGGGCGAGGACGAACCGTCTCGCCGGTCGCCTGTTCATGATTGCAGGGCTCATCTCGATCGCTAGCGCATTTGTGCCGGCTCCATGGAACATGATCGTCATGCTGACGGCGGTCCTGGCGACGCTCCCGATTACGTACGTGTACTCCATGCTGCTCTACAAGAAGAAGCATCCCGAGGAGCGCCGCCCGGCGGCGAAGACCGGGTAGGCACTGAGTATCAGAGACGCCCGTCCTCCTGCGGGAGGGCGGGCGTCGTCACATTTCTCTGGCGGAGAGGGAGGGATTCGAACCCTCGTAGCGGGGGATACCCGCTAAACGGTTTTCGAGACCGCCGCATTCAACCACTCTGCCACCTCTCCGCGGTGGCGCGAGCCGCACCGCGGCGGCTCCAAGCGCAACGGCTAGTATAACTACCCACCCGCCACGCGGCAACGCAGACCATGCTCGATCATAAGGGCCATCGATACGCTACGGAGCCAGAAGGCCCTTCAGGCAGCTGAAGCCATCGGCGGTCCAGCGACGACCTCGGCAGTTGAAACAGGTGGGGCTTGCGCCCTCCACATAACACTCATCATCCTCGTCCCGGGAGTAGCCGGGACACCTGGTGGCGATCGACGCGGCGTGCACAAGATCTGCATCATCATCGAGCGACCCGACAAAGGCAGGACCAGAGGCTGTCTCGATGATCCGGCTCATTCACGCTAGAACGCCCTCAGCGCTTTGCGGTCCACCACAGTCCAGGCGGCTGCCGACGCACCGTCGCTGGGTTTGACCATCAAGACCGCCATACCGTCCCGGAGTATCAACTTGCACTCGTCGCCAACATGGACCCGGTCCTGGTCTTGTAGGGTATCGCCCTCAAGCGTTCTCACGGCATCAACGCCCTGAAGCTTGATCTGGCTCACTTCAGAGATCCCGTCGGCATCAGCTGTCAGACGGAACTTCCCTTTGAAGCGTCCGTCGTTCCCTGTCAGCTTCAGACCCGCCCCTGCAAGCGCCCCGATCACGCCGATACCTGTGCCACCGTGTTCCGAGAGATGCACGCCCAGCAGCTCCGCCAACGTGTACGCTTCTTCTTTGGTGATGACCCGCTCCTTGGCCTCAAGCCCGAATGCCATCAAGCGAGCCGGGTCGGCGAGCCTGTCGATAGGAACGACCGCCAGACCGGGATCGGCAGCCTCAACGCTTTCCTCGGCCAGCTTCTGGGCACATGAAGCGATCACCAGGCTCAAGGAGTCCTCGGCGATATCCGCTTCAAAACACATCGAGCTATTGTGCGATGTGTATTCGATATCAGGATGAATGAGCAGCTGGTGTCGTGTGACACGACCGACACTCGCCAGCTCCTTGCCCACAAGCGTGTCGGCGATCATCTCGGCGATCTGTCCGGTACCTTTGCTGAATGCGTCGTCGGTGTCGTCGATCGAGATGAGGACTTTCATGCGGACTCCGTTGCTTGGCGGTTCCGGCCAGCGGCCTTGGACGTATTGCAAGTATATCCGGCACGCGCCTTAGGACAAGGCGCGCGGACTGCCGTGAGGCTGGTATCATCGATATCCCATCCGGGATGCAAGCCCTACACAAGGACGAACACAAGTGAGCAGATATCTACTCCTCCTGCTGGGATGGATCTTCCTGGGAATCGGCGCGGTGGGCATGGTCCTTCCGGTCCTGCCAACCACGCCGTTTCTGCTGCTTGCAGCCGCATGCTTCATGCGCAGCTCCGAGCGACTCCACTCGTGGCTGGTAACGCACCCGGTCTTTGGAAAGCAGATCGCCGATTACCTCGCGGGCAAAGGGCTGCGCAGAAAGACGAAGCTCGTGGCAATCGTCACGCTATGGGCCAGCATCGTGGCCTCAGCGGTGTTGTTCGTGCCGTACCCGCTGGCCGACATCGCGCTGCTGGTGGTGGCGGTGTGGGTGACGGCGTACCTGTTGCGTCTACCTACGGCGGATCCTCAGCGCTCGTCGGCAAGCCCTCGTGAAGACGAGCGCGCGTAGAACGACATCGCCGAGCCGCCCGTCAGCAAGACACCCGAGGTCATGAACGCGAGCATCATCATCGAGGATGACTGCAACGCCACGATGGTCAGCGCGAACACGATGAAGCCAAGATGCAGCAGCCCCGATCCCACTTTGGCGAGGCGTCCCTCGGTCACGTACTCCAGGCCTCCCGCATCGGCGATCGTGAGGACGACCACCGCCACCTGGATGAACGCCGAGACGCCAAGATAGACGCCCAGTCCGGTCAGAAACGACCCGCGCACAACGCTCACACCCACGCCCAGCGCGAGCATCCCTGCCGAGACGGCCAGCAACGTCCGCCGGGAGAACAACCGCTTAGGAACACACAGCCCCATCACGACGATGAGCGCTATGACGAGCGGTCCGGCGATCAGGTTCATCACGTCGATGAAGCCCGCGTAGCCCGTCTGCTCCCATCCGGGAACCGTGCGGTACGCCCACCACGAGTAGAGCGTGCCCACAAGCGACTGCAGACCCAGCGCTCCCAGCAGGCCGACCGTGGCGACCATGAGTGAGAAGTCCCAGCCGGCACGACGGCTGCGGGGTCCGGTGCCCGAAGAGGCCGCCTCGCTCGTGTGTTCTGTCTTCTCGGCCATCAACGCCTCCTCATGCCACCGAATGCGCGCCGGGGACCACGTAGGTCGTGATGTAGGTGAGCACGAGTGCGACAAACGAGAGGACCGCCAACACGGCCACGACCTTCCACATGCCGCGCCGGCGCAGGTAGATACGGCTGTGCAGGTACGCGGTGTAGAGGACCCACATCATGATCGACATGTTCACCTTGCCCGACCACCACCACGCGTCGCCGGACCAGGCAATGATCGCCCACGGCATGCCTACGACCATCCCCAGCGTCAGGGGCAGATACCCCAGACGCGCCCAGCGATACGCGGTCTGCTCGTAAGAGGAGCGGCGGCGGATCACCATGAGCAGCGTCGCGGCGAAGGAGACCACGAACGCGCCGTAGCTGAAGAACAGAAGCGGCGGATGCACCCACATGTACCAGGCGTTGTAGAAGTACAGCCGGGAGCTCTCGGCCGAACGGAAGGCGCTGTAGGCCATGTTGATGTCGCCGGAGTTCGATGCCGTCAGGTACGACGTGTACTGTGCAAAGAAGTCCGGCAGCGGGGCCGTGAAAGGCTGGCTCACAAGGACGGCGCCTGCGGCAAGCGCAACCGCTCCCACTGCGAGTATCGGCCGCATCTCATCGCCGTGCCGCCTCGCAACAAGCGCGAGCACGGCCACCAGCAACGCCCACACGTAGAGCTTCTCGGACTCTATCCAGATGGGAACGGCGAAGCTGCCGGTCACAAGCCCGGTGGACGGGTCGGTCACCTGACACAGCTGCCACAAGCGCACGTGGAACCACAGCAGCGCGAGCTCGCCCACGGTTAGCGCGCCCACCAGGCCAGCCAGCGTCATGCGCAGCCTGGGGCGCAATCGCGGGACGACGACAGCCGCCAGCACCGCGACGCATGCGACAAGGATCACCACGTTGAGGACCTGACCGAGCGCAGCAAGCGTCTGTCGTTCCGAGTCAAGCGAAAGGATGATGGAGTTGGCAGTTAGCATGCACTCAGTATAGCCGTGAGCGGCTGTCCGCGGGCGATGGTCGCCTCGCAGACGATGAGGGCCCCGTACTCGGGTATGAGTTACACAAGTCTGCCTTCACAGAACGGGGCGTCATGAGCGAATTCCTGAGGTGCGTGGAGGACATCGACACTGCGGCCACCCATGCCGTCCGTATCGACACGCTCATGGTCAACATCGGGCTGCGCTGCAACATGGCGTGCGCCCACTGCCACCAGTCCAGTTCGCCCGGCCGCACCGAGGCCATGTCCGCCGAAGACATAGAGACCGTCGCGCGGATAGCGGCAGATATCCGACCGCGGCTTGTGGACATCACCGGTGGCGCCCCCGAGCTGCATCCGGGCCTGCGCAGGCTGGTCGGTTTGCTGACCGAGGCGGGCGTGCCCACGCAGATCCGCACCAACCTGACCGCACTGCTCGAACCCGAGGCTGTAGGGCTGATCGAGTTCCTCGCACGCAATCGTGTGCGCATACTCGCCTCGCTCCCAGGCACCTCCGCTCACGAGCCCTCACCCCGACAAGGCGATGTCTTCGAGCGGTGCATCACCGTGCTCAGACAGCTGCTGGATGCGGGTTACGGCTCCAAAGAGGGACTCCGTCTGGACATCGCGGTCAATCCTGTGGGCGTCTCGTTGCCAGACCCGCGCTCGCTTGAAGAGCGCTTCCGGGCAGAGCTTGAGGGGGATCTGGGAATCCCGTTCGAAGAGCTTATCGCCATCACCAACGTGCCCGTCGGCCGCATGGCGGAATCACTGCGCCGCTCCGGGGAGCTTGGCTCCTACCGCCAACAGCTGCGTCTGGCTTTCAATCCTCAAACGGTAGACCTGCTCGCATGCCGTTACTCGCTGGAGATCGCCTGGGACGGCACGCTTTCGGACTGCGACTTCAACCTTGGCGCCGGCCTGCGTGTGGCACCGGGAGTCCCCGCGCATATCTCGGAGTTCGATCTGGATACGCTTGCCACGCGTCCAATCCGTTTTGCCGATCACTGTTTCGCATGCACGGCCGATGCCGGATCCGGTTGACACGGCTCGCTGCTGTGACCCGGTCGGGTGACATACCTCCCCGCTTGATCGTCATGACGCGCTTCCCCACCCCGGGACTCGCTAAGACCCGCCTCTCCCCCGTGCTGGGAGAACGCGGTGCCGCAGAGCTCTCAAGCGCGCTCACGTTGCGCTGCATCAGACGGATGCATCTGGCTGCTGCTTCAAAGGAATTCGCCCTGGAGATCCGCTACACGGGAGCCACTGAGGAGCAGATGCGACGCTGGGTCGGCCGGCCCGTACAGCTGCGCGCACAGGTGGGAAACGACCTTGGCCAGCGGCTCTCGCACGCGATTCGTACTGCGTTTGCCGAGAACGCCCCCGCCGCCATCGTCGTGGGTTCAGACGCCCCCGGGTTGGGCGGCGCGCACATCCGTGCGGCACTTGACGCCCTGAAGACCGCTGATGTCGTGCTTGGCCCGGCAAAAGACGGCGGCTACTACCTGGCGGGAGTACGTGCGTCTGCCGCGAGCCGTGCACTCCCGGCGTTGCTCGGCCCTCACATCCCCTGGAGCACGAGCCGCGTGCTTCGTTCAAGCATCACCGCTCTTGAGCACAAGGGCATCACACCGGTACTCCTGGATACGCTGTCCGACGTCGATCGTCCCGAAGACCTGAGCGTTTGGCAGTGCATCCTGTCGCTTGAGAACAGGGCACGCAGCGCGCCAACGATATCTGTGGTGATACCCGCGCTCAACGAAGCCGCCACCATCGCCGAAGCTGTGGAAAGCGCCCGTGAAGCCGGCGCGCACGAGGTCATCGTCTCAGACGGCGGCAGCCGGGATGAGACCATGAAGATCGCCATGCAGGCCACAGCGACGGTCGTGTCCGCAACCGCGGGCAGGGCATCTCAGCTCAACACCGGCGCCCGTATGGCAACGGGTGACGTGCTCGTCTTCTTGCATGCGGACGCCTGTCTGCCTCAAGACGCTGCGAAGCACATACAAGGAGTCTTGAGAAACCCCGAGGTCGTCTTGGGGGCGTTCCGCTTCGAAGTCGGCGACCAGAGCCTGGTCAAAGACCGCCTGATCACAAGCGTGGGGCGCATGCGCCACAGGGTGTTCAAGCTCCCCTATGGCGACCAGGCACAGTTCCTGCGCCGCCGCGACTTCGAAGACCTGGGGGGCTTGGCGGACATGCCCGTGATGGAGGACTACGAGTTCGCCATGCGCTGTAAACGGGCAGGGCTGTTGCAGACGGCCGGCGTGGCAGCACCCGCGTCCGCACGGGCCTGGCACGAGCACGGGCTTGTGCGCGTGACACTGCTCTACATGACGATGATCGCAGGGTTCAGGCTGGGCGTGCCCGTGGAGCGCCTCGCTGGTCTGCAGGCGCGGATATCGTCCCGGGGTCAGGTAGCAGCAAGTTGGCAGGCCGACCGGGCAACACGACAGTAGAGGAGAAGCGCGTGGCCGAGAAGCTCCCCACTCCCGAAGTGGGAACACCAGCACCTGACGTGAAAGCACCCGTCACCGGCGGCGGAGAGTTCGACCTGACCCGACACCGCGGCAAGTGGGTGGTCGTCTACTTCTACCCGCGCGCCAACACCCCCGGTTGAACGCATGAAGCGAAGGACTTCCAGGCGCACCGTGCGCAGCTGGAGGCCCTCAACGCCCTGGTCGTGGGCGTCAGCGCCGATAAACCCGAAGTGCAGCAGCGCTTCATCGACAAGTTCGAACTGACATTCCCCATGATCTCGGACACCGACAAGAGCATCATCTACGCCTACGGCGCCCGCGAGGTATTGGGTGTCTCGGCAAAGCGATCCACGTTCCTTATCGACCCTACAGGCCGGATCGCCCATGTGTGGCCCAGGGTGAAACTGACCGGCCACGCCGATGACGTGGTCTCGGTCATCGACGCGCTCTCTGCAGAACAGCCCGTTACATAAGCGACACCTGATTCCAATCTCTGCTCCATCGGCTCTCCACAACTCACCGCCATCCTTGTAGTCGCCGGGTGTCGACACTCCGTTTCGGTTGGCACTCCGGCGCCAATGACCTTCATCTGAGAGAGCGTGGAGAAGATGGCCCGGGTGAGTACATCCAGAGCGATTCGTGAGGCGACAGTCCTCACCGTCTTCATGCTGTTCTCTGTCGCGCTCCTTGCGCTTCCACTGGCGTCCCCCGCACTGGCCGCAACCACGCATTCTGCCGAGACCACCTTCTCGGCGGGCACGCCAACAGCCACTCTGAGCGACGGTGCCGCAGCCTACTACGTTGCCACCGTTGAAGGGTCGACATCCACCAGAAGCATCGGCTCCAGATCGAAGACCCATCGCCTGACAACGCTCAAATCCGCAGCGGGCGACTCCTCGCAAGAGACGTCCCCGGCGCCCGGTGTCTTGCCGTCCACGCCTCCAGCCACGGACGTGTACGCGCGATCGACGCTTATCCCGGTCGCCTCTGCCATCATCAACTACTCCCCTTTGGCTTCACGTACGCGTGGCCAGCCGGATTCGGATCAGCTCGCACAGCTTGATGCCGATTCCGCGGCCATGTCCGCGTACGTCCAAGGGAGTCACGATGAAAACCGTTCACCTGAGAGTGGAAGAACTACATGACGAATCTGAAGCCGCGACCGTAGAAGCAGTAGCACGCTTCTCGGCAGGTGTTGAAGATGTAGCGTCGGTCAGATCCATGAGCCTGATGTCCATCCTCTACGACGAGGCCAAGACCGACCTCACCCACCTGCTGTGGTCCCTGACACGGGCCGGCTTCAGCTCCACCATCCTTGCTGGAACCGCATGACCGTCCCCCACGCAGTGGCTGCCCGGTGTGTGCTTGCTCACCGATACCCCATGAGGTATTATGGACGACCGCACCGGGTAGTCACGAAGGAGCCACGTGGATCCAACAGGAGTCATCTATCTTGCAGGAGTCGGCATCGCGTATGCCGTCTTCTGGCGTAAGTCGCAAGATCGCAGCAAGTCGGCGCTTCGCGCAGGCGCCAAGTCGTTCAGCGGTATGCTGCCAACGTTCATCGCGGTCTTCGGACTCGTTGGGCTCTTTGACGTATTCATCCCGCCGGCGCTCATCGAGCAGTGGATGGGCTCGTCGTCCGGTGCACTGTCACTGTTGGTAGGCACCGGCCTTGGCACCATCGCCGCCGGTCCTCCCGCTGCCGCCTATCCCATTGCGGCCACGCTCCTCAAAAGCGGCGCCTGGGCGCCGGCTGTTGCCGCATTCATCGTGTCGTGGGTGCTCGTGGGCCTCGTCTCGCTCCCGATGGAGTCGAAGATCTTCGGAGTTCGCTTCGCGGTCCTGCGCAACGGACTCTCGATGGTGGCCGCCGCAGTCATCGGCCTGCTGATGGGAGTGGTGCTCTGATGACCACCGCCAACGCACCCGCAAAGCGCTCGCTGGCCCAGACGCTGAAGCCTTACCGGCTCGTATTCGCAGTAGCCGCGCTCTATGCAGTGGCCGCGCTCGCCTCTCCGGAACGCGCGCTTCAGGCCGCCTCGGTCGCGCTGAGCACGTTTGTGGGAGTCGCGCCCATCATCGTCGCGGTGTTCGCCGGCCTTGGCCTGGTGCAGGTCTTTGTGGACAAGCAGGCCATGGCACGCCATCTGGGGGATCGCGCCGGCCTACCCGCGCTACTCGTCGCGGCTGCTGCCGGCACCATCCTGGTGGGCCCGGTGTTCGTCATCTTCCCGCTGCTCAAGACGATGCGGGACCACGGCACCAGCTGGGCGATCATCACCACCACGCTCACCGCGTGGGCGGTCAAGCTGCCAATGGTGCCGCTGGAGATAGGCTTCCTGGGCTGGAGGTTCTCCCTGGCACGCATGACGCTGACACTCGTGACGGCCGTCGTGATGGGCGCGCTGATGGGACGACTGATGCGCGGCCAGTCCGCTGAGCGCGACATGGAAGCGGAGCCGGAGGCGGCGTAGCCATAACGACGGTCCCCGTTATCCGCCGAGAAGACCCGCCACGAGCGCTGCGACGCCAAAGAGGATGAAGAACGCCCCCGAGATGCGACGCATCAAAAGCTCCGGGAGGTTTTTGCCAAGCGCGCGGCCCACGCCGATGGCGATGGCATCCGCCAGCACCATGCCCAGCGTGGAGCCCAGCGTGACCGCCCAGAAGCGACCGCCTGCCGAGACACCCGCCGGCCCCATACCCAGCGTCTCTAGCACGTTCTGCACCGCCGGTCCGGCATCTTTGAGGTAGGTCACCAGCGCGGTGCCCGGATCGGCAGCGATGGTCATCGTCATGATCTGCGTCTTGTCACCCAGCTCGGCCAGGAAGAACGCGATACCTGTGGCAACGACCGGTCCGAAGCGACCGCCCTTCTCGGCATCGGATTCGTCCACGGAGTCGCCACGCAACGTCCACACACCGAACCCGATGAACAGCAGACCCGTCATCCACGGCAGCACGCCTTGCGGGATGAAACCGCCTACGGCCTGGCCCACCAGCGTCGTGAAGAAGTGGACGATGAACGTCGCCACGGAGATACCGAGCAGCACCTGCCACGCCTTGTAGCGCACCGCAAGCGACATCGCCAGCAGCTGGGACTTATCGGCAAGCTCGCCGATCATGATGAGCACGAATGCGACCGAGAAGATGTAACCCACGCTTACCTCCAATGATTCCTACCAGATGCAAGGATAGCCCAGTCGTAAGCCGCGTGGACTATGGCGACCAGGGCGTCATCGCAATCGTGGCGGGTTGCTCGTGCCGCGCGTTGCGCACATGGCAGTACGCGGCGCAGTCGTTGGACTGCCAACCTGCCGGGGTGTGAGCCTCATTGGAGAACTTGTCCAGGTCGCCGCTCCACACGTACGTGGTGCCCTCCGAGGGGATGATGTGGCTGTTGCTGCGTGTGTAGGGCGCTATGTCTGCCGCCACCACCTTGTCCTCACGAAGCAGCCGCGGCAGCTGCCAGCCATGAGGTATCGCCACGTGGCATGAGGCGCACGTGAAGTAGCGGTGGTTGCTGTAAGCGGCGTTAGCGGTTATCTGATGCGCCTTGTTGGTGTTCATGTTGTGGCACCGACCGCACAGGAACTCGCTGTCCCACTCTCCAAGCCGCGTCTCGTACCACCGCTTGTACGTGCCCGACGCCGCATCGTAGACGCCATCGGCCACCAGCCCGAACGGATACTCCGAGCCGTGCGGGCCCACCGCGCCGCCCGCGTCGGAGGTATGACAGTCGGTGCAGGTGAGCTGACTGTCTTTGGTGAGTCCACTACCGGCCCGGAACGCCACGGAGTCCGCCGGGAACGGCCAACTGTAGGCGAGCCCGTCTGCCGGACCCTCCTTGGGCCAGCTTGAACGCGAACCCACGATGTTGTGACCGCTCTGGTTGGCGGGATTGAACTCCCGCGAGAGGTCGGTCGAATAGTACGAATACGTAGAGCTGGAGCCCAGTGTGGGGTCGGCCGGCGTCGTGAACCGCAGGTTCATCGAACTTTGGGCGTGACAGCGCAGACACACGTACGCCTCGTAGCCGTCCCCCGCATCGGTGATCCGCGTCGCCTCATAGCTCGTCGCAGCCGTCCAGTTCCCGCCCGTCCATACCGGCGAGACGCCCGTGGCCCCAAGAAGCGCATCGCCGGCCACGCTGCTGCCTGTGGTATGCGTTCCCGCCTGCGCGGCATGCGGGTCATGGCAGTCGGCGCACTCGACGTGACGCGAAGAAGAAGTCAGCGGCCCCTCACGGTCGCTGTGCTTGCCGACGTAATCAGCCACGCTATGCCCGTATGTGGCGGTGATCAGTGTCGCCACATCCGGTGTCCCGGGTGCCTTCACGCCCAGAGTCCCGTTGCCATGACACTGCAGACACAGGTTGGAACCGGTGGCCGCCGTGCTGCTGTTGTCGCGCTCCCCTGCTACGCCTGCCGGGAAGCTCGCCGGACGCGTCCACGCCAGCAAGCTGCGATTGTCGGAGCCGTGCGGGTCGTGGCACGTCTCGCACAGCGCCTTCGTCCCGGATGTGGTCGCGTGCCCTGAGGCGGTGAACTCGGCGCCCGGCGTCATCTTGTCCCAACCCGAGAACGCCGTGTAGCCGGACATGTCGCTGAAGCTCACGCTGTAGGGCACGAACGCGGACGCGGTCGCAGTGGCAACAGGGGCATCTCCGTCGTGGCAGGTGAGGCAGAACGTCGTCGTCGTCCTCGAGAACGAAGCGCGCGTGTCGTCGGGGTCTGCAACGCGCGAGAGGTCCCACACACCGCTGCCCTTCTCGGCCAGATGGGTGTTATGGCAGTTCACGCACGTGAGCGACCCGCCGTCGGTGAACGACTCGTACTCGGATGTGACGCTCACGGTGTAGACCGCCGGCGAGCTGTTGTGAAGCGTGGAGTAGAGGTGCACAAGCACCCGGAAAGAGTCGTAGCCGCTGATGTCAAGGTCGCGCAGGTTGGACGGCGGCGTCAGGTCGGTGTAGCCGGGCACGTCGGCCCAGCTGCCGCCTGACAGCCCCTGCAGATCGAAGCGCACATAGGAGTCGGAGCCGTTGGCGCCCGTCCAGCCCAGCTCGCCGAGACGATACACGCCGCTGTCCAAGCTGAACGCAGGCGCAAGGATCGTGCCGTGGCCCACGTAGCCCGAGCCCGTGTAGGGCCCGGGATCGGTCCACGCGAACGCCATCGACGAACCCACCGGCAGCGAGTTGGAGTCGTTGTAATAGCCCCACTCGTTCCAGCTGCGATAGCTGGCAGAGTCGGCGACCGGGTCGGCCGGGATCGTGCGCCACGACAGGTCGGGTCGGCCCCCGCCCTGGATCGCGTAGAGCGTGCTCGCCCCGTCCCACTCCAGTGCGCTGCCGTCGTCCATCTGGTAGTAGCCCCAGGTGAACGGGAAGGCAGGCGCCTCACGAAGCGCGGGGGTACCGTCCAGGTCGTTGATGAGCTGAGTGCGCCCCGCGTTGGCGGAGCTCGTGCCCACGATGTAGATGTAGTCCTCGCCGCTGACCGTGACGCGCGCCATGCGGTTGTGGCGTGCGGTGGTCGTCGAAAGCGTCACCTGCAGCCCCGTGGAGGTGAAGCTCGTGAGCCCGGACGCCGTGGACGGCGAATCCAGGTAGTAGAGCATCCCGTCGCCGGTCGTGCCGTTGCGGTTCACGACGAACAGCCTGTCCGCCTGGGGCGAGTACGCGATGGTCGAGCCTATCCCAAGACCGGTCTCCACGCCGCTCACCGCGAAGCGGATGCTTGCGGGCCATGTGTCGGTGTCGTGCTGCCACCGCATGATCTCCGAGCTGCCTTCACCCGCCGAGTAGAACGCCACGCCGTGGACGCTATCCACGTCGCTGTCCGCACCGGTGCCGATGGCGACAGGCGTGGATGACGCCGCCACCAACACACCGGTGCCGCTGTCGGCCGGCGGGGTGTACTCCCAGCGGGTCGTGGTCCCCACGCCGCCGGATTCGCCCTGGGTGATGTAGATCTTGCCGCCAACGTTCAGCGACGTGGAGCCCGAGCCCGTGGCGGATGTGTCCGGCGGGTCGAATCCCTTGCTGTCGATGTTGCCGACATCGAAGGTGTGGAACGCCGACCCGTTGAAGTTGACGTTCATCCCGTTGATATAGCCCAGGTTCAGCGGGTCGTAGTCGCGCACGATCCCGGAGCTGTAGCGCAGCGCGGCGTAGTCGGGATAGCCGTTGTACTCATCACCCGGCCAGGTCACGACATCGGTGAGCGTCGTGGTAGCAAAGCCCGCGAGCGACTCGAGCGAGTACTCCGTGCGCGACTTGGCGGCATAACCGCCACCGTTGGACAGATACGGGTGACTTGAAGTGCTCGTGAACTCGCTCCATACGTCACGGTCGTTCCAGGTGTACGGCTTCCCGTCGCCGCGGTCGGCCTCCACACCCTTGAACGCCTGAGCCGAGTGGCACTTGAAGCACAGCCCGCTCTCGGCGTTACCCGTGCCCGTGGTCCCGCTGCCGCGATAGTCCACCAGCCCCGCTACCGGCGACGCATGCTCTGCGTGACACACCTGGCACTGCGTGGCGGCTCCATCGGTCGCTGGCACCTCGGTAGGATTATGCGCCGAGGCAAGATAGGCACTCTCGTGGTCGCCGGCCGTGGCGTCATAAGCGCCCGCACCGCCCATCTCGGCCATAAGCGTGTCGTCAGCGCCGTGACATCCCAGGCAGAAGTCGTTCTCCAGCGGGGCCTGTTGCGTGCTGAACAGCCAGGCTGAAGGCATCCCGGTCCGCAGCAGGTCGGGATAACCGACCTCGGGCAAGATCGCGAACGGACGACGATGCGGCGTATGGCACGCCGTGCATTCCCGCTCCGTAGAGACCATGTGGTCGTTGCGATGCGTCGATCCGCCGGAGGGCAACGGGGTCGCGGTCTCGTCGTAGAAGCCCGCCTGGACGTCGCTCGATGCGGCGATGCCATAGCTGCGGGTCGTCTCGGTCATCCCGTGACATGCGTAGCAGGCCTGGGCGCCGCTGGCCCCAAGCGAAGCTCTGCCGGTGGGCTCGTCATGCAGGTCGTGGCACACCTGACATGAGCGAACGTCGTCTGCCCGAGCGGCGCCGTGCGGATTCGGCGTCACGTTCTGGGAGATGTCGGTCTGCGTATCAGCCGTCCAGACCACGGCGTAGTAGTACTGGAACTTGGCCTCGGACTCGCCTGTGGCGGGCTCCACCACCACGGATCTGGTACCGGCCGGCGCGGACGTGACCAGCGTGGACGCGCTCACGTCGTCCAGCGCAAGAGGCACGGCCGACCGATGGATCTCGTAGCCGTCAGGCTCCACACCGTCGTAGCTCCAGGTCACGCGGACGTCTGAGCCATCATTGACGGCCGCGGTGACATCCTGCAGCCCTGCTTGAGAAGAGCCGGTCGGCGAGAATGCGGAAACAGACGAGACCATCATGAGAAGCCCCACCGTGGCTAGCAGGATGGGGTACGTTGAGTGACGTTCGCGTGTTGCCTTCAGAGTTTGCAAGTAGGCCGCCTGACCGGTACGGTCATAGCGGATGCATCACTCAACTTCAGTGTTCTTCAGCATCCTGCAGCCATGATAGCATTCGTTATCATCCGAACAAACCTATTCCGGCTACGGCAAGCCTGCTGCATCCTGAAGCGAGCGAGCACGCTCGCGGTCCTGCTCGGCAGATCCTGTGTCCCCCAGCGCGTCATGCGCATCGGCACGGGCCGCCAACAGCCCGGCCAGCGCACGAGCGACCTCCACATCCATCTCCCCGCCCGCCGAGAGAAACGCCACCAGACCTTCACCGCTCATCGCATCGACGATGCTGACAGGCAGGCCCGCCAGCTCACCGATGGCGTCGTCGGCAAGCTCCAACGCTTCGGCGGGTTCGCCCTCGGCGATCCGTCCCATGATGCGCTGCAACAAGACACCCATCATCTCGATGAGACGCAGTAGATAGTCGCTTTGAAATCCCATGACTTGAGTATACGTCTACAGCAAGATGTGACCGCCCACCGGCATATGGAGAAGTAGGTTCCGCCGGGTTGTTGTCGAATATTAAAGTAGCTATCGGCCCTCTCGATCCGGGAGGCCGAAGGACACGACAGCACTGGGGGGCATATATGGGCGCCGATCGCAGCACGACAAGGTGCAAAGTCCTGCTCGTGGAGGACACTCAGACCCTGCTCCAGATGGTGAGCATGACTCTGGAGGAACGCGGCTACACCGTGCTCAAGGCTTCCGACGGGATCACCGCGCTGGAGCTGCTTGGCGAGCACACACCCGAGGTGGTCGTGCTCGATATCAACCTGCCGGACATCGACGGCTTCGAGCTGTGCAAACGCATAAAAGCCGGGCCGCGCAGCCGCAACATCCCGGTCCTCATGATGACCGACATGGGCAAGTCCGGCTTTGAGATCATGTCGATCGAAGCAGGGGCAGACGACTTCATACCAAAACCCATCGACCCGCTGGTCCTGGACGCACGCATCCAGATGGTCGTACGGCGCATGCGTCGGGAGCGCTTTGCCAACGCGCTCACCGGGCTGCCGGCCAACGCGCTCACCGAGGAAAGACTCGGCTTTCTGATAACGCGTGGCAAGCCGTTCGCGGTGTCGTTCGTCGACATCGATGGCTTCCAGGCCTTCAACCGCCGCTACGGACATGACCGGGGCGACCTTGTCATCCGACACCTGTCCGGGCTTATCGGCGAGGCCCTCAGCTTCAACGGGACAAGGGACCCGTTCATCGGGCATCTGGGTGGCGACGACTTCATCTTCGTGAGCGATCCCGAGAACTCCGAGAGGATCGCAAAGGGCATCGTGCACGGGTTCGAGCTGAGCATCATGGACTTCTTCGACGATGAGGACCGCGCGCACGGCGGCTTCAACCTGAAGGAGCGCAACGGCGACATGAAGCGCTACGGCCCGCCGACGATCTCCATTGCGGTGGTCAATATCACTGACCAGATGCCCGGTTCGGTCGTCAGCCTGATGGACGCGGGCGACGAGCTGCTGCGCTATGCCAAGCAGGCAGGTGGAGACA
Source organism: Coriobacteriia bacterium (assembly GCA_041595875.1). Lineage (GTDB taxonomy): Bacteria > Actinomycetota > Coriobacteriia > Anaerosomatales > Anaerosomataceae > UBA2279. The sequence goes on along the minus strand of JBFHJN010000032.1, from coordinate 7,130 downwards.
CCGTGGTGGTCGAACGACGTTCTGATGACAAAGGACCCGCGGAGCGCACTGCCCCAGAAAACGAGTAAGGGCGAGGTTTCCCTCGCCCTTACTGCTCGCTATCGATCCGACAAGCGCCGGCTCTTGTTCGTATGGCGGAGAGTCAGGGATTCGAACCCTGGGTACCGGTTCAAGCCGGCACACACGATTTCCAGTCGTGCTCCTTCAACCACTCGGACAACTCTCCATGGCGTCCCGCCCGACCGGTGCGCCAGCCGTGCGGAAACGCAAAGGCGAGTATAGCGAGGAAGCGAGGCGCGGGCAATGCGTGAGTGACGTCAGAGGCGCGCGGACTCATGCCTCACAGGGATATGGAGCGTGAATACCGAGCCGATGCCGGGGGTGCTCTCGACATCGATCTTCCCACCTAGAAGCTCCGCGAGGCGGCGGGAGATCGACAATCCCAGACCGGCGCCGTCTTTGAGCGGCTCCGTGATGTTCGTGCGATGGAAACGCTCGAAGATGTGATGCAGCTCGTCCGGTTCGATCCCCTTGCCGGTGTCGGTCACACGGACCTCCGCCGTCATTCCGTCTCGGCTGATGGATGGCTCCACCGTCACGCGTCCTACGTCGGTGAACTTGAGCGCATTGGAGATGAGGTTCAGCAAGATCTGCGAGAGCTTGTCTTCATCGGTCCAGACCGGCACCACAAGGTAGTCGTAGCTGACCCTGACCTCAAGACCTTTGGTGAACGCGATCGGCCTCAGGCTCTCCGCAACCTGCTCGCAGAGCGTGACCAGGTCGAACTCGCGAACCTCGACATCCACATAGCCCGCTTCGATCCTCGACAGGTCCAAGACATCGTTGACCAGCGTGAGCAGTCGCTCGCCGGAAGAGCGGATCATACCCAACTGCCTGGACTGCTCATCGTTCAGCTCGCCGGCTAGTCCGGACAGCAGAATGCCCGAGAAGCCCAGCACCGAGTTGAGCGGCGTGCGCAGCTCATGGCTCATGCTGGCCAAGAAGTCGTCTTTGACCCGGTTGGCCTTGGATAGCTCGTCGAGCGACTCCTGCAACTCGCGCGTACGCTCATCAACAAGGGCCCCCAGGCGTTCTTCCTGCGTCTTCGCGTCTGTGACGTCACTGAAGACTGCGGCAAAGGTGTCAGGACCCGTGGGATAGGCCTGGACCTCATACCACCTGTCCAGATCCCGGGAATACTGCTCGAACGACGTCTCCTGCTGGAGATCGACGACGCGGCCATACGTCCCGATCCAGTCGAAAGACCCCTCCTCAAGTCCGGGAAGAAGCTCCGTGACAGGCGTGCCCAGACTTGCTGTAGCCGAGAGACCCGTCATCCTCTCGAACGCGTCGTTCAGCTCTATGAAGACGTAGTCCACGACCCGTCCGTCGTCATCCCGGACCACGCGATGATGGGCGAACGCATCCATCATGTTGTGGAACAGGAACTCGTACTGGCGCTTGCTGGCGCGAAGCTCCTGCTCGACAGCATGGCGCTCAGAGACATCTGAGAGCACGACCGTGAGTCCTGTGAACTTGCCGCTGACATCAAGCAGTCTCTTGATGCGCACCATGAAGACTCTTGGCCCGATGGTGGTGTCGAGAGTCCGCTCGAACTGCTGGTCTCGCAGTCCCCTGGTGAGAAAACCGGCGATATCCTCCGCAAGCGGCTCAAAAGGCATACCGGTGGCCAGCTTGGAGTAGTATGCCGAACCGGAGACACCCTCCACGCCGAACATCTCCGCCGCCGACTCGTTGATGTTCTCGATCATTCCCTCGGCAGTGAGCAGGAGCAGCGGCGCGTTCACGCTCTCGAACACCGTCAGGTACTTGACCTTCTCCTCGGTGGTGATCCGGGAACGCTCCTGCATCTCCGTAAGCGCCTCTTGTTCCGAGAACCCCGCCCATTCGACGGTGAAACCTATCTCGAGACGGTCGAAGAAGCGCTCCACCACCGTGCGGTACTCCCAGGCATCCTCCGGGTCCGTGATCCTCTCATGAATGAGATCCTCGTACGCCGTGCGGTAGTACTTCATCAATCCGAGGAACATGCCAAGGTCGATGCCCCGCGTCCGGTGCAGTCCCGCTTCGCGAATACCGAAGAGCACCGCGGCGTCCTTGCTCAGATCCTCTTCGCATTCGATATCAAGTTCGAACCCGCACTGCTCAAGCATCATGAGCATGGAGCTGGTCAATCCTTGGACGGAGACACGCCATGCCTCTTCAAGGGTGGATGTGTAGCGGGAGTACCCCAGGTCCCTGGCATAGCGCAACACGCGCTTGACTATCCATGCCTCGCCACTCTCGAACAAGGAGCGAAGCGCGTCAGGGTCCGGGTGTCGCGGCTTGCGCAAGGAGCCCCCCTTTGGATGCGTTGCCACCCAGAGTATATGCCACTTGCCAACCGGAGGTCACGAAAGGCTTCAGGCTAATTCACGTACGCGCTGTGCGGCTGCCTGGGCAAGATCGGGACCCACCACCAATCGAAGCTGCCGCGACAGGTTGTCGGCGATGACCGGCAGGTCGACCCGGGTGATCGAATCCGTGTCCTTGCCGATACGCTTGGACTCCAGGTCAACGGACACGCTCGCGAGCACCGTGCCCACGATGGGTCGTATGACCTCCTCGATCCTCTCGGCAAGCACATTAGGCATGTGCTGACCCCTGCCTGGCGTCCTCGTCGAGGGCGGCGATGAGATCCTCATCGTTGTCGGTCAGGCGCCCAAGGAAGTTGGCCATCGCCCGACGGACGCGATGGAAGAAGATAGCGAAGAGCGCGATAGCGACAACTGCGAGCAGGTCCGCACCCAGGCGAGCCTGCTCCGCACTGAACGTCGTCCCAAGAAAACGGCCAACCCAGCCCACCAGGACCGAGGCGGCCAGGCACACCGCTGCGAGGACCGCGAACGAGATGTTCTCGGCCAGAGCGGAGCCGGTTGCCAGACGGCGGAGCGCAAGCATCTCGATCAACAGACCCGCCGAGAGGACAAGTGCCAGCACGCCCGCACCGATCCAGAGCACAGGGCTTATCTCGGCGACACCGGTGGCGTCAGATGCCAGCGCGGTCGACGGTACCATCAGCAGCACCAGCGTGGCAGCCGCGATCGTCTTTGAGAGCCTCATGTGCGTCCTTCCTTCGTTGCGATGTGGTGCCATGGTTAGCGTACCTAACATATTCGGTCATACGTGACATGTTCCTTGAGGCTATCTGGATGCGGACAGCCGGATAGTGTCGTAGGTCACACAAAATCTGCCAAGCGGTTAGCCGGCTCCGCCGCCGCCACCGCCGCCACCGCCGCCTCCACCGCCCGAGAACCCCCCGCCGCCACCCGAGGCGGAAGAGTTGGCCGAGCTGGCCACGCTGGCCGCTGACGCGACGCCCGTGGTGATGGCGCTCATAGGAGTCACACCGTACGCGTTGGGCGTGGATAGCCACAGCATCCGGCCCATCGCAGGATCGTTGAATACTTCGGGGACCTTGGTGCGCATCGCCTTGATGACCTCATCGGCGATACCGAACACCACCGCGAGCACAAGGAAGTGCCGCCACAACACCACATGCGTGGGGGGCTTCTCCTGCATCCGCCCGAAGTCCTTGAGGTAGTTGCGCACGCCAGTGTACTTGGCGTGGAGTTCGGCAGCCTCCTGGCTCCTGCGCTCCATCTTGACGCCCAGGATTATCGTCACGATGCCTGCCGGGATCGTCCACACCAGCGGCCAGCCGAACCCGGCCACCCCCAGCGGAATGAACCCCGAGACCAATGACAGCACTCCACCCGCCAGGAACAGCGCCTGCCGCTTCTGACCGCCCGGCTCGATGAAGCCGCGCTCACGCATATCCTCGGCTACATCCTTCTTCCAGGAGGCGATGCCGTTCACGTACGTGGCCGGAGCCGCTTTGGCGCGGGTCTGAAGCTCGGTCATGGTGAAGCTGTCGCTGCGTGCGACTTTGTTGAAGAACAGCGTGAGGAGCTTCGCCTCGGTGGGGTGCAGGCCGACCGCCCTGTCCCTATCAAGGGTGAGACGGTAAGTCTCCTCGTCTTTGGTGCCCAGACCCAGCAAGACCTTCTTCTGCTCGACGACGCGCTCGATGTTCACGGCGCCCCTGTCGATGAGATCGAGCAGCGTCGCGGTCATGTCTTCATTGTCCGGCTCGCCCATCTTCATCAATGAGCCAACCAGCGCCGGTGGCAGCTCGGCGGGCAGCTCCCGGAAGTACTCGCCCTGGAACTGCGGCTTGTGCTCCTTGCCGTGCTTGAAGAACTGCGAGACGGCGGCAGCGAGGATGAACGACGAGAATGCCAGCGCAAGAAGCGAGGACGCCCACACCTTGAGACGCGCTACCGTACGCGTCTTGTTGGCCTCCTCCGCCCACTCCCCCTCTTCCGAGAGGATCGTGGGCAACTGCTCGCCCGGGGTGGGAGACGCCTGTGCGAGCCAGCCGGCAGGGAAGGCGATGCGCGCCTCCACGAATGTCTGCGCCGGGACTTCCGGGACCGCGAGCTCGACCACGCTGGACTGCTCATCCACACCCACATAGCCGGTCAAAGGTCCGTGCGCCCAGGCGCGGAGGCTCTCTCCTGCGGTCACGGCTTCACCGGGGTTTGGCAGCGCGATGGTGATCGTGACATCGCTTACGCCAAGGTCCCACCGGTCTCCGATGAACTTCCAGTACAGCTCACCGGTGTCGTCCCAGCGAGTCGCCGCATCCCGCACGACATAGCTGAGCGTGAACGGCGCATCCACATCTGTCAGCCGGAAGAAGGCGCGCACTTGCACGTAACTTCCGTAGTCGGTCACAAGGTACGTGCCGGGAGGACGTGTGTCGGTGGCAGCGGGGTCATCGGTGATCTGGTACGCGCCATCCGGACCCGCAAGGCCCGTGATATCGATGCCGCCCGAGGACCCCTTGTCCAGGTCCCAATAGACAAACGTGTAGTCGCCGCTGAAGTTGAACGTGCGCTGCTCGACCACCTGCAACGAGCCGTCAGGCAGCACAGCCGCCTCGATGTTGACCGGCCCCATGGTGTAGGACTTCGCTGCGGCCTCCCCGGGCATTGCAAGCCCCGCTGCAAAGACCAGTGCAAGCATCAAAGCGAGCCGCGTCAGCTTGGTGTGCGTCATCGATCCCCCGTCTCCTCGCGCTTACGATCCGCGCGCAGTCTGCCAAAGAACTCCTTGAGCATCTGCGAGCTCTCCTCGGCAAGGACACCTGTGGTCACCTCGAAGCGGTGATTGAGGCGCTCATCGTTGCTGAGGTCGTACAAGGTACCCACCGCGCCAGCTTTGGGATCGGTCGCCCCATAGACCAGGCGCCGGATGCGGGCCTGATGCATGACGCCCGCACACATAGGGCACGGTTCAAGCGTGACATACACGGTACAGTCGGAGAGCCGCCACCTGCCAAGGCTTCGCGACGCTTCGCGGATAGCGACGAGTTCTGCGTGCGCGGTGGGATCGGTGTCGATCTCGCGCGTGTTGTGCGCACGGGCCACAACCGCGCCGTCACAGACCACCACAGCGCCGATCGGCACTTCGCCGATCGCAGCCGCTGCACGTGCTTCTTCAAGCGCTATGGCCATGTAGGTCGTGTCAGACTCCATAAAGCGATGCTACACTACCTGGTGCCTGGGAGCAGCGCACCTCGCGGAGGGGTGGCAGAGTCTGGTTTATTGCGGTGGTCTTGAAAACCACTGTGGGGCAACCCACCGGGGGTTCGAATCCCTCCCCCTCCGCCATACGCGCTACTCGATGTCGAGTCGCCTCAGCAGCGCCCGGCGCGGCCGTCCATCCTCGCTCCATCGCCGCTGACGGTAGTAACCGGACCGCAGCTTGTCCATGGGGACCACCGAACGCGGGTCGCGCTGTTCAAGTCGCTCGTTGAGTTCCCTCTGGGGCAGCGTGTCATCAGCAGCCGTCACACCAAAGCGCACCGCCAGCTGACGCTCCAGCGTGTATCCCCGCTCGCCTATCTCCCAGAAGCGGCCAAAACCGAGACGCTCGCCTGTCACCAGTTCCACGGCCCGGATGTGCGGGAGCAGCGGCATAGGGATGCCCAGGAACTTGCGGGGTATCGCCCGAAGCAAGGAGAGCACAGGACCCGTGATGCTCAGGACGGCGTTGGTGATCTTGCCCACGGGGCCTTTGGCGCCGCGCACGAGCGGCGCGGGCAAGACCGCGTACGTGGTGAACAGGCACACTCCTGAGGCCGATACCGCCTCCATCAGGTCCTGGAACATCGCGGTAAGCCCGGCCTTGCCTCGCAAGCTGCGACCGTTCATGGCCAGCCCAAGGCCCTCCAACGCCACCATGTAGCCGCCGTTGAGATGACAGCCACCTCGGTTGGACGTGGCGTAACCCAGGGCGTGGCCCCAGGCACCGCGCGGCTCGTAGGCCGCGAGCTCCAGGCCTTTCACGTTCATCGCATATGCCGAGGCACCATAGCGCTCTCCCAAGATCCGCGAGCCCTCGGCCAGCTCGTCACCGATGCCACGGCGCAGCGCCACGTCCTCGAACAGCTCCGCGAGCCCGCTGACGTCGCCAAACCGCAACGGCCAGTCCACGACTCCGCGCTCGGCCATCTCCATCGCCAGCGAGACGGTCACGCCTGCGGTCATCGTGTCCAGACCCAGCTCATCCAGCAGCAGGTTGAGCTCGCAGATGCTGCCCAGATCCGCGTTCTCAAGGTTGGATCCCAGCAAGACCAGCGTCTCCAGCTCGGGCCCCTTCACACGCTGACCATCCACCTCGACCACGCGCCCACAGCGGATAGGGCAGCTCAAACAGCCCATCGTGCCCACGAGGCTCTTCTCGGCCATCGCCTGACCGGATATGGCCGAGACACCCGCATATCGGCCGCGCCGGTAATTGGAGGTAGCGACTATCCCCAGCTCTTGCATCTCCGGCAAAAAGCCACCGGTGCCGAATCGCGGCACCGCGTCGCCTGTCATGGGGTGCGCCTTGAGCGTGGCGGACCACTTCTTGGTGTGGGCGCGAAAGCCCTCGGGGTCCGCGACGGGCACGCGCTGCGAACCGTGCGCGACGATGCCCTTCAGCTTCTTGCTGCCAAAGACCGCACCCATACCGGCCCGGCCGGCTGCGCGCTCCTCGGAGTGCAGCGACGCGTATCG
>JBFHJN010000031.1:0-31761 GCA_041595875.1 Coriobacteriia bacterium | reverse complement strand
GCATCGGCTGCCGCCGCGCATTCAGACGGGTCCATAGGGTGCTAGTGCTCATACGGTGAAGCCCCCACCTGACGAGGTCGCGGCCCCGCTGCTGTCGTTAACGAAGAACTTCTTGCGCCGCTTGCCACGCGACCCGTTGTCCTCACCGGCCACATCGACTTGGGCCTTGGCCGCGTCGGTCTGTCGTGCAGACTCGCGTGATGCCACATCGGCTGCCGCACGCTGGCGTTCGCCCTCTTGCGCCCGCGCAGTCGCTGCGTTGGCCGCACTGATTTGGCGCTCCTGTTGTGCTCGGGCGGCAGCGGCGGCTTGCTCCTGTTGGACCATCTGGTCCCGAATGCGCCGCTCCTCTTGCTCCGCGAGCTTGTTCGTCTGCTCGATCTGCTTGTCTGCGGCCTTCCTCGCCGCAGACGCCTGTTGGTCCGCGATTACGAGGCCGGTACCCGCTGCGATACCGGCCCCGATCAAGAAGGTGGTACTTGTGACTCCTGACATTTTGTGTCCTTGTGTGTGTTGATGATTACGTCGGGCTCCCCGTCTTGTGATTGGAGTAGCTCCCACTCGCTTGACATCTGCTGCTCGGCCTCCGTGACCGTGGTGGCAGTAGAAGGAAAGCACAGTGTGATGATGCAGTCCGCGATGGCGCGGACAACTTGCCGACGCCCACCGGCTGCTGGTATGACATGGAAACCTGAGAAGCGGACCCAGTCACCGTCCTGTAGAACTAGCCAATCTCCGTTCGCGATCATGGTAGTCTCTGGGTCGATGATCGCGCCAGTCACCTGCCACCCGGCTGGTATCTTGGCGGTGCGGGTGTAGATTCCACCGTGCAGTGAATGCACAATGGGTATGCGAATTTGCGGGGTCAGCAGGGCCTCGCGTTCAAAGGAGTAGCTGAGGGCCACGTCCTTGGGCAGGGCCACGATGGCCCCGTTACGCTCACGTGATAACGTAGACATTGTGGGTCTTTCTCGCCCGCTTGTCGAGGAGACGGTCGAGCCGCCCTCCTACTGGTGCGGTTGTGATGAGTGGGTAGCCAAGTTCTTTGGCGTGCGCGATCAAGTCCTTGAGCAGCAGCCCCCCGCTCTTGCTCCCGGGCTTGGCCCACATGGCATCTGTGTGCATTGTGAACCCGGCACGGGCTGGGCGCTCAGCGATCATGGCGATGATCCAGCCCTTGAGCACACCGTTGTCGTGGGCCATGCGCAGGACCAGCCGACCGGCGTCGTAGAGCGCCTTGTACGCTTCGAAGTTGAAGCTGGGCGGGCCACTGAATTCTTGTAACTCTACCTCCGCCCGCATTTCTGCGAGCGAGTCGAGGAACCCGGGGAAGTTCAGGAATTCCTCCGGCGTTGGTTTAATTAGTTGCATATCCGCTCCTCAGTTTGTTCAGCACAGCCTGCACCCCGATGATGTAACCGGCCATGATGTCGGTCGTGGTCGGGCTGACGTATGGCTGGGCCACCTCGCGCTCCAGCTTCTCGATGAGGTCTGGGCGCATACGGGCCATCTCTACGACTCGTACAGGTGCGTCATTATGACAGGGTGAATTACCCTCTGTGGTCTTGGCGATGACGTAGGCGGTAAGCCATGCGGCGAGTTTGGTTGCGATCTTGACGAACATGGTCTTTAATCCTGACATAATGACTACTACGAAAAGAAGAAATCCGACAATAGGACTTCCTCTAGCTCAAGGTCCCCCTTCATCGGGGGCCGTTCTGTCTCCTGATACTTCTCATGAAACGCCATGAGTGGGTCGTTGTCCGTGTACATTTTAACGAACACCTCCCGTATCAGAGTAAAGAACTTCTGGGTGTCTGCTGCGTGTGTACCGAAGTCATCATGCACCATGGCTAGGACATCTATGCCAAGGCCAGAGGCGGCGGATGCCACCAGATGCATGTGGGCAGCGTCCATGGAGTGGACAAAGTTGGGAGCGATCCCAGTAGAATGCCGAGATGGCGATGGATCATTACCCTCAGATAATACCGTAAGTTGAATACGAGTACCCTCGAATAACTTACAATCAACCTGTTGAGAGTTGACCTCATAGTACGCTTGCGAAGCAAGGAACCCACTAGGGGTACCCCATGAGATAACACCCTCCTCAGAATCACCACGCTCCTTGATGATATGCTTGGCAGAGCGACTCAACCAACTCATAGCTTCGCGACTCTTGGTCACCACATCTCCGATGGCAGCCCAAGCATGGTTCATAAGTACCTGAGCGTGCCTGAACCTCTCCTCCTTGGGGAATACCTCGTAGACGTTCAGGTAGTCCTCAATGACATAGCGCACAGCGGACTTCTTGGTGACTCCGTAGGGTGTGGTCATGACTGCACGTTTTACGACCTTTCGGCTGACGCCGTGGGCGAGCCATGCGGCCACCTCTGGGTCCCCTGACACGTCGTTACGCAGGCGCTCCATAGTCTTCTGTGCTACCCTGTCGTAGATGTCCTGCATCACTGGCAGGTTCCGCAGGTTGGTAGCCTCACCTCCGACCGTGTCACGTAGCATGGCAGAGAAGTGTTGCAGTCCGTTGCATGATCCGTCCAGACCTACGGGGATGCGCGACACGAATGTGTCAGGGTTGCGCTTCCAGTCCGCGAACTCAAAGCACCACGCCAAGAATTGCAGGGGCTTGTCTGCCTCGCGCCACTCTGCGTTGCCCACTGGGTCGTCGGCCATGTCCATGATCTGCTGAGTGCGGTCCAGCGCCCACTGTGCCCGGTCAGCTAGTGGGGCCTTGTCGAATCCCCAGCGGTTGGCACCGTTGATAAGGAACCACTCGACCGCCGCTTGGTCTGGCAGAGGCTTACCGTCGGCGAAGTGGAGCAGGGCCTTCTGGATGTCGCTGCCTTGGGGCGATACTCCGTAGGTCAGTGGGTATGCGCGGCCCCGGCTGTCGAGGAAGTACACGAAGTACAGGCCCGGGTAGTCCCGGAACGTCTGCGCCGTCTGCACAGCAGCCCGGAAGCGGCCCCACTTGGCACCGCGCAGCTTCTGCTGGGTGTACCACTCGGCCATCGCCCGCTTCCATGCCTTCATCTCAGTGGCTTGGAACGGCGTGCGGTGCTCTTTGCCCGGGTCGTTGTCTAGCCACATCGGCTTGGCTGGCTTCGGGTTGGGTGACACCTCGGCCACCAGTTCCCCGAACTCCACCCCGGACTGGGCCACGGCCACGATGGCGTCCAGCACCCGGCCATTGACGGCCCACGCGGTCCTCTGGAGGGCGTTCACGGCGCTGAGCACCACAGGCATAGGGCGGTCCTGAAAAAGCTCTCTACAGGCCGCTGGTGCCTTCACAACGTGCCTCGCCCTGCGCCGCATCTTCTCGGTGTGGAATCCGCCGTGGTCAAACCGGACCCAATCGAGGGGCGGCTCCACGCACGGGCCGTACAGCGGTCGGCTGACCTCAAACAGACCCTTGATCTGGTCGATGGTGTCGGCCACATCCGGCATGAGGTACACATCCGGGCTGTGGCGCTTGCCCTTCTTGCCGTCCACCGTGTCGATTGATGTGCTCTCAAGGTGTACCAGCCCCAGCGCACTCAGGCGCAGCAGCAGGTAGTGCCCCACCGTGTGCCGGTGGCCTACGTCCCACTCTGGAATCTCCATACCGTGGGACTTGGCCTGCATCTTGAACACCGTCATGCGGTGACGTACGCTCTTGGATCGCCGCCGACCAAAGTCGCGGGACAGCGTGTGGTACAGGTCTGGGCTCTGCTCAGCGAACTTGTCGAGGATAAGCTCCTGATGCACGGTGGCCCCGATCTGGTGTGCCAGTGCCCTGATCGTGATCTTCTGTCCCATGACCATACCCAGTGTGACGCGCACCGTCAGGTACGCTAGGGTCACAGCGTCGATACCACTCAACAGTCTAATATGCGCAGCGAACCGGCCCGGTCCCTTTGGGATACGGTCCTGCTCGATGACCTCGGCCAAAGGGAGCACGAAGTCACGGTAGATCGTTGCTGCGTAGGGATTGCGTGCCGCCTCGCCGTTGGCCTCGTTGTTCTCCATGGACGCACGGGCACGCTCAATGCCACCAACGTACATCCGTTCTTCAACCTCGGTCTGACTCATCATGTGTCTGGTTCTTCCTTATCGAATCGAAACGCCTTGAAGCGGGGTTCTCGCAGCAGGCCGGACTTGAATACACCCAAGGACTCGACTTCCACGATCTTGCCGATCACTGCCTCAGGGTCCAGCGTGTGCGGTACGCCGCTACCCACTTGGGTTGTCACTCCCCGGTACTCAACGTGGAGCACGTAGACGGGCCTGCCTGTCTTCTCTCCATTGCGAATGTCGCAGCCGGTGACCCGTAGGTCTAGGGACAGCTTGAACTTGTCCTTGATAAGCTCGCCGCGCTTGACCAGACCCGGGGTATACCCTTCGTACTTGGCCTTGTACATGACGCCGTCGTAGGCACCCGGGGCGTCTAGCAACCCGTCCTTAATCTTGGCACCGAAGCAGGCGTTACGGGACTCTGCCAGCAACAGGCCGGGCCGCTCTACCGTACCGTTCCAGTGGAACAGTCGCATGAGGGTAGTGTACCGGCTGATGTAAGGCTCCGGTGTCTCCCGGCTCTGCGGGATGATGTCATGCACTACGCAAACCAGATCACCCTGCGGCTTGTGTCGGCGGGCTGCTCCGTTGATTTGCGAGTGGTCCCACGTTGGGTGCCAGATTTCGGCTACGACAACGTACCCCGGTGGGATGAACTTGCGTAACGCCTCAACGCAGTGAGGAACAGAGTGCAGCACTTCATCAGTACGGCTAAGCACCGCCCCATCAGGGAGGCTGATCTGGCAGTACACGCCGTCGTACTTTGGTTGGGCCACGTAATTGTCACTGTTCCTGATTTCCTCCAGCGGGCTGGCCTTACGGAACTTCGACGGGAGCTTGTCGTACTCGACTGCTTTCATGTAGTTCATTTGCGTGGTGCCCAGATAACCCAGCCCAATGCGAACCCAATCATAAACAAAAACATGTCAACTCTCCTTAGGTGCTACGCGCACAGTTACTTCAATCTGTACAGGTTCACGGCCTGCGTCCACGGCTCGCTTGATCGCAGCCTCAGCGGCGGCTCGGGCGGCTAGCAGCGCCTCGCCATTCACCACGGGTGCGAAGTTCGCGAAGGTGTAGGTACGATCAACCTTCATCAGATACCTCCGGGGAGGTACTTGGCCGTCTCGTCCATCGAAAGCTCGATGATGCTAACAGCGTCCTTGAACGTGGTGTCCGCCGTCAGTCGGTCTGCCACTTGGGCGTACAGGTCGGCCTTGGCCTCATCCGATCCAAAGCCGATGGCGTTGACTGCCCGGTACAGGCGGTCTTCCAAGTCCATGATGTCTACCGTATCGGCGTCCTTCGTGCCTGCGTAGATGGCAGATGCCACGATGTATGCTTTTCCTTTGTTGCTCACTTTGTGTCCCTATAAATAGCCCAGCAGATTCCGATGATGAACACCAACTGGGCTGCAATTAGTCCGATCAGCCCCACTCCATCCATGATGGCATGGCACCTACGGGAGGCTGGCTCAATGCGAGGCCCAGCGCCATGCCTGTTTGCTAGGTTCATAAGACAGCGCTCACGACAACGAAGATGAAGAACCCGTAGAAGATGGCGTCAGCTACGTGCCTCACTCTCTACTCCTCAGGTGCAGGTCCAGCTTTGCCAGTGCGTTCCATGCCTCATGGGCAAGGTGCAGTTCCTCGCTGTCGGGGTCGAGGTCTTCACCCATGGCACGGCGCAGCACATGGCGGTAACCTGCGTCTGCGTATCGGGTCTCGCCGTTGGGCACAAGAATCCAGCCACCGTCCGTGTACTTCGCAGCACCGAAGGTGGCTACCTTGGAGACTGCCCACAATGCGCGGGCCATGCCCTCGACGATCAGGGATGGGCGCACCTTGCCTGCGTCTACCTTGGCCCCGGGCTCATGCTGGCCCTTTCCGGTCGGGTCAGACTCGACGCTGACTGGTGCGGCAGCTACCAACTCGTAACGATCCACTTGGAAGTTGTGCATCGTGTGGTCATGCAGGAGTTCCACCAACTTTAAGTATTCCCACCCTTGGCTGTTGGTTGACACCGACGCCACAGTGCGTACATCCTCGGTGTTCTCCATGGCGTGCCACTTCCGGATGCAGCGCACTTTGTCGCCCGCTTTGAATTTTGCCATTGTCTTTCTCCTTAGTTACCCAGCAGCACGCGGCGCTTAGCCTTACTGTTCACCGTGTAGCGGTCGTGAGACCAACCACCACAGGAACCGCAGCGATAGCGCTTGTACTTGCTGACGTTGGTGTGTTTGTACCCATCGTGGGCAACATCTGTGCTGCCGCACTTAGGGCAGGCCAGTTCCTCGCTGTCGTTGAACACCGCGATGTTAGGGTGACCGTTGACCCACGGGCGCAGCTTGAGGTACACCTGCTCCATTGATAGTACGTCGTCGATGTTGTACAGCCGCATACTGCGCCATGCTTTCGGGTTGTCTGCCAAGCACTCGCGCCACAATTCAAACCCGGGGAAGTCCTTGTGCTTGCGCTTCGCCACCGTGGAGAAGTACGTGCTCAACCACTCCAGCTTGTTGCTCGTAAAGCTGGCAACTTGACGGGCCATCAGCATGGTGTCAATACACACCACCGGGGATGGCGGTGCCTTGTCATGCATGATAAGCCGAGCGCGAATCTTGCGCATGTCGAAGCGCTTCCCGTTCTGTGCGATCAGGAAGTCGTTGTCGTGCATGATTTCCCAAAGCTCGTTACACAGCTTGGTGTCGTCGCGTGGGTTGCCGCTTGTGTCAGAGTACACCAGCTTGTTGCGCCCTGCCCCGAGGGGCTTGTACGTGTACGACAGGATGCTCCACTCCACGTTGATCTGGTTGAGTCCGACGTTCTGGTCGAATAGTGCCCAGACACTCGCGTCGATGGGTGCTGTCTCGATGTCGATAAGGCCAATACGTGGTCCGCTCATACTCGACGCCCTCCGAACAGCTTGTCGGAGATGGCATCGGCGATTGCCCGCTGCGCCTCCCGTTCCAATTCACGGAGGCCAATGCGATGGGACACCGCGCCCGGGGCAACATCTATGCGATACCCGAACACTTCCCCCTCCACCTCAGCTCTCCACTCGTAGATGTCGAGGCCGGTCTTCCGCTCATTGAAAAAATCTCTGGTTACTTTCATTGCTCTGCTTTCTTTGCTTTGGCCCGCTTTAGGCGGGCACGTTTGTTAACGAGGAGTCTCTTTTCTTCGACTGTTCGATGGGTGTGATGAAGCGGGTTGCCTGAGTATTCACCGTGGATGTAGTCGAACGCAGCCCTGAGCATACGCCCTAGCCTCGCACCCTTGAGGAGATACCGTGGCCGGTTGTTCTCGATGTGCCCCAGCATGGCGTTGCACCCTGCGTGAAGCACGCCACGTACATGCCCAGTGGCGTGGTCGTGGTCAAGGACGGCCTGCTCGGTGGGCCCGATGATGTCCATGCATAGAGCGCAGCGGCCACCCTGCTTAGCCAACCACTCACTCCGTAGCCCCGCCACTTCCGATGCCTTGAGCTTCCGCATACGCCTCCTTGATTTTGTTGTCGAAGTATCGGCTGGCGTCGAAGTAGACCCCACGGTACTCGATCACGTTGAACACTGAGTCCAACTGTGCGTGCCTGTCAGTACGGAGCCACAGCAGCAGCGCCTGCTCAAGCAGCTTGCGCGGCCACTCGTCACCGTAGAAGCCTTCGTACAGTCCCTCCACAATGGCCTGCGCCTCGCGGCTGGTGACGGCCAACGACAACAGCCCCTGCGCGGTCTTCTCACCACACTGCGCTGGGTTGCCTTTGGAGTTGATGTACTTCGGGAGGCCCGGGATGTTATCCGCCGTGTCACCCTGTAGCATCTGCAACCAGAACCACTTGAGCCCGTACTGTTTGCCCTTGCTGTCGAGCACTGAGAAGTGCTCAAGTGGCACCGTCGTTATCTCGCAGTCGTCCCAGTTGACATGCACCCCGGGCAGCATCCGCAGGTCTTTGTCCTTGGACGCGATGGCGTTTAGGTCACTCTTGTCTACGGCTGCCAGTCGGGCGCAGTACGCCATGCCGTCGTCAGCCTCGCGGTTGGTCCAGACCTTGGCCCGGAACGCTTCACAGCCCGCACTCAAGTAAGCCCGCATTGCGGCCCAGTGCTGGGGCTTGCCCTTGCCAGACCGCTGGGCCTGATACGGCTTGGTCTCTGCAATGATGTAGCGGTCCGCCTTGGTGCTGGCCTCGTGCGTCAGGTGGACAATCACGCTCTCGCTCTGGCTGGCGAACTGCAACTGCTCGATCTTGTTCAGCGCCACTTGGCGGCAGATCGGAAGCTCGTCGATGCCCCCAGCCCAGTACGCCATGTAGTCTCCGTCTACGTGCAGCACGCGCCCTGGGATGACCGGCAGGTCTTCCTTCACCATAGGTGATTGGGCGGTTGCCGCACGCACGGCATCCATGAGGTTGCTCATGCTTCTCTCCTTGGCGCACCGCAGCTACCGCACCGCTCATCTCGATGCAGAGTGCCGCAGTACGCACATCTAGTTTCACGGGGCACCCGGTTGGGTGGCCTTATGTAGCCACCATCCTTGGTCCGTGGGTACTCCACACTCTGCACCATAGCCAGTGCGGCCATGGCGAATCCAATTGCGAACATTAGGAGATGTTAGCCAGCGGGTCAGAAGGGGATGTCGTCGAAGCAGGGGCCGTGCTGCCCGCTGCCGCAGGGGCCGGGGTCGCCTGTTCGTTTCCCAAGTTCATCGTCACCCCGCCTGCCTCCAGCAGCGAGTGAATGGGCGAGCCCTTGAAGTTGATGGCCGACTTGATGCGCTCCTGAATCACGTTCTTGGAGCGTGCTGGCTTGTCGCCCTCTGCCTCCCACGTGCCGTCGATGAACAGCGAGTCCCACATAGGCTTGAGGAATTGCTCAGGCGCATTCCACAGGAACACACGCAGAGGCGAGACGGGCTTGGCAACCTCGACCAGCGTGATGGTGTCGTCAACAGGGTTGACAAAGCGGGGTGGCGTGATGGTGAAGCCGTCGTCGTCTTGCAGGTATGCCCGAACCTTCTTGGCCGTCTCGCTGGTCTTGTGGACAACGCGACCAAGGAACGCCTCGCCGACCAGATCGGCCATGTGGGTGGCGGTGCCCTTCCAGTTGAGGCGGCGGAACAACTTGTACAGCCCGGACTTCTCGCTGAGTTGTCCTTGATAGCCGTGCTTGGACGCGCTCAGGTACAGCGTGATGCGGTGAGGCAGCAGCGTGCCGTCGTCCAGCTTCTTGGGCTCGTGGTTCTTGCCCGACAACTCGAACGTGACTTGCACCTCGAACGGGTACTTCTTAACGCCCTGCCACTCGTCTTCGAGCTGGCCCACCTCAAGGTAGCTGACGAGGCGCAACTGGCACGAGCCAGCAGCGGGTGGTACGTAGTCACCTCCCTTGGAGGCGACGGACATGTCCACTGGTGCGGTTGCAACGGTGGCGGCGATGGCGGCTTTGATGTCGAATGGTGCGGTCATGTTTATTCCTTTTCGTAAGAGGGGGTGTATCCGCCGATAAGGCGGGTTCTGATGTCCTCACGCATGGCGCGGACTGTTGGTCTGAAACTTGGGTCGTTGAATGGTTGCTCGTCTCCCATATCCTTACCATGAACGGTGTCGGTTGGTACGGGCAGCGGCAGGTCCCATGAGAACCACCACTCCATGAAGTCACTCGCCGCCTCCATGCAAGCCTGCATAAGCTGGCCTGCCTGTTCGCGGACGGATGGGTGTGAGTCAGCGTAAGCCGCATCATGCACGGTGTTGACCAGCAGGGCTAGGCCACCCATGTTGCCGGTGCGGTAGAACTCACGGACTAGCAGCCAGAGCGCCGCCTTCATCCACTCGCCGCCCTCGCCTTGAACCTCGTAGTTCTTAATCTCCGTTGGGGAGAACCCAGCGTGAGCGCCACCACGACGGATCACAAAGGCGGGGCTTGGGCTCTCGTTGTACGCGTACACCTTACCGTCAGGTGTGGTAACTCGACCGAGGCCAAGCTGCACGCGCAGGGCGGGCATCTCGGGGTGCTGGATGTAGCGGTCGATTGGTATTCGCGACCCTTGGATTTCCTTCGTGCGCTCCTCAAAGTACGCGTCGATTTCTGGGTAGCGTTCTTGCTCAGCCTTGACCAGCAGTTCCACTTCCTCGACAGGCATACCCGTAGCAGCCGCAATGGTCTTGACACCGGCACCGTAGGCACGCTGGAACGAGAACACCTTGGCACCCGTTCGCTTGTAATCCCACTCCTCGACTGCCGCATGGTGTACCACGGAGCCGTCAGCCGCTGTCTCCTTCCAGCCCTTCGCCAGCTTGAGCACCTCCTCGTACTCCATGTGCTCCTTGGCCGCAAGGCGCACGCAGTGCAGGTCGAGGCCCTTCTTCAGGTCAGCGATCAGGTTCTTTGAGCCCGTCAGGATGGCTTGGATGTAGACCTCAAGTGACGAGAAGTCGGACTGGAGGATAGAGCCATCTGGGTACCGCGACTTGAACACAGTCTTCACCTCGGACTTGTTGCCCTTGGGAATGTTCTGCAAGTTCGGGTTGCTCGATGAGAAGCGCCCAGTCACCGTTGACGTATGGTTCAGCGAGTGGTGGATGATGGAGTCTGGCTGCACCAGCGTCAGCATACCGACGTACTCTTGCTTCTTCTCGTTCCATGTGATGTAGTAGGTGCTTAAGTCCTTCTCCATCTTCTTGACAGACGCGAGGTCTTTCAGGAACGGGATGTTGCGGTTGCCAAGCGCGTCGATAATCTCCGCGGCCACGGAGTACAAGCCCTCGGTCGAGCTTGCCCACTCAGGCTCAGGCTCGGTGTACCCCGGGAACTCCAAGAAGCAATCTGCCATGCGTGACTTGGGCTTGGTGTAGTCGTCAACCTTGACCTTCTTGGTCTTGACTTCACCGGCGTTCTTGCCGCTGGCGTAGCGCACCACGGGGATCATCAAATCCCGGGCGGTCTTAACCGATAGCAGGCTACCGGGCGGGAAGCCATCGTTCTTGCACAGGTCTGACACCGTACACATCAGTACGTCCATCTGGGTGTATGCGTAGGCGCTCCCACCAACTTCCGGTGGTGGTTCCCATGTGGTGCTGCCGTCCTTGAGGTCGTACTGCCTGCGGTCGTACCGGATGCGGCCACCGAACACGAGCGGCGACAGGTGGTAGCGGTTGGTCCACGAGAAGTCGAACGGTAGGTCCTGTGGTAGGTACTCTTGCAGGCGCTCACGCGCTGCCTCCAGCCGCTTCTCAAGGTCAGCCGCCAGCTTAAGGCCAAGCTCCTTATCCACGAACATGCCGTTGCGTTCCATCTCCGTGGTCGCCAGCAGGCTGCCCATGTTCAGGAGGATGGAGCGCACCTGTCCCGTGGCTCGGGCCTTGGCAAGCTGCTTCTTGAACACCAACTCAGTGTTCCCGATGTCGCCCTCGCGGCGCTCCCCGTTCGGGAGCACCTCACCCATGAGGTACCGCTTGAGCAGGTCAGGGTCAATCTCCTGTGTCGGAACGCCAGCGGCCCATAGGACTTTGACTTCATCGACCTTGAGGTCCCCGCCGTAGCGCTCCGCCAGCTCGTCAAGCGACAGCATGTGGCTCGCCTGTTGCTGCCCGTCGAGCAGGTACTCAGCAAGCTGCACGTCCCACACGTTGCCTCCTCGGGCGACGTAGGCCATCCATGCCTCCAGCACCTCAGGGTCCTTGAGCAGGTGCAGCAAGTCGAACTTGATGTTCTGCCCCACCAGCAGTGTGGACGACGGGTCACGCAGGAAATGTACCAGCCATTCGTGCGACTGATTGGACTGACCGTACCGCTTACAGTTGGCTGGGAATGATGGTCCGCTCCACCCGGCCAGCACCACCCAGTTCGCCGCGTCGAAGGGGTTAGCCTTGCGCTTGAAACTCTGGGTGATTGTGGTCTCGATGTCGGCAACTAGGTAGGTCATTTGCGCACCTCGTAGTGGAATCGCCCTCTGATACAGTCATTGTCGATTAACCTCTCGACTGCGTTGACAGCGGCTGGCCCTGCGTCCGAGGCTTTGCCTGAGGTGCATGGCCCCTTGAACGCGCAATCGTTACAGCCAGAGTATTGACTGGCGCCCTGTGCTAGGACTAGTGGGATTCCGCCGATGCGGAAAGTATCTCCAACTTTCATGACTCTCTCCTTATAACATGCGAGGCTGCCGGTATCGGCCCCGCTCACCGTCAAATAGCATCTCGCAGCGTGGGTCTTTGGCCCCGCCAAAACGATGCAGCTTGTTCTTTGTCATCCCGATGAACCGGCTGTTCTGTAGGATAACGTCGTTGCTCGCGCCAACCGTAATGATGGCCTCGGCTGCACCCTGCTTACCCGTCTTGCTGTCCTTCAACATGCTCAAGGTGGGGTACTGCATACCGTCACCGTCCGCGCTGATCTGCGAGGTGGCAATGATTGGGATGTCCCACTTGACTGACAGCACCCGTGCCCACTGGTACATGGCCTCAAGCAACTGGTCCGTGCGCTCGCCACCGTTGATGGCGTTGCCTCCGAACTTGATGTTGTCTACCATGTCCAGCACCAGCAAGCCACATGGCACACGCCGCAGCAGGTCCTCGACCTCGTGCGACCAGAAGTCATGGATGTCCATGATCTTGATGCGGTCCAGACCGCCGACAGCCTCGGCGTACTTCTCGTCGAGCAGGTGATTGAACTCACCCGTTGTGCTCGGCTTGTTGTACATCTCCACCATCTCCGGGATGGTCAGGTCGAGGGCGGACTGATAGCACCGTTGCTTGATGCGCTTGCCCGGACCCTCGTTGTTACCCCAGATCACATCGCGGGTACCGCCGTACATCTCAGCCACCTGCTTCGCCATGAAGGTAATGTTGTCCGAGATGGCCGTGGTCTTGCCCTTGTCCGGGCGACCCGCGAGGATGACGAGGTCACCGCCGCGCAGCGGGCGCATGGATTCGTTGAGGCATTCCCACCGCCAGTGCAGGCCGATGTCGTTCTCCTCATCGAGCAGCATCTCGCCGATGGGTGTGATGACCCACGGCACCTTGACCTTGCGGTTAGCCCCGGCCTCAAACCGCTCGACCTCCTCCTGCACAGCACGGAGTAAGTCGATGTCTTCACCCCGGTTGAACTGCTCGATGAGTTCGGCGATGTTGTATGCTGACTCTGCGGCCACCAGTCGGGCTAGCAACCCGGACTCAATCTCGGGCGACACATCCTCCTGCACCGCACGCAGCATGTGCTCGTACAGCTTGGCCTGCTCATCGGTTAGCGTCGGGTGTCGGAACCCACGGAACCACATGAAGAACTCCTCGTGGTTGATGCGCTGCGCATCTGGGAACTCTTTGAAGTAGGCAGCGAAGTCATCTAGGATGACCTGTGTCTTTTGATCCAGCACCTGCTTTGGTACCACACGAGACAGCTTCTCACAGCGGTCGCGGTACTTGAGCAGGCGCAGGGTTGTAAGTTCAAGACTCATTGTGCTCCGTCCATTGGCGCACGACCTCGGATAAGGTCGGCAGTTTATCTAGGTGGTCGGCCATCTGGGCGTCTAGCCCATAGTCGACATCGACGCACACCCGCATGGTCATGTGGTCGTACCAAACGCGGGAGTTGACGACCGGTGTGCCGTTTACGCGCACCGCCACACCATCGTCTGGAAGTTTCATACGCCGAACTCCATGTAGCACTGCTTGCGCAGGGCGTCGGGGACAAGGTGCAGCTTGTCGCGTGGCACGATGTTGACCGCACGAAGCAGGACCTCGTCCAACTCGGACAGCGCCTTGACCATGGACTGGCCGTCCTTGCCAATGCTCTTGACGATGGCTGCCCACTTGGCTTCGAACTGCTTGGACGACACGGCGGGGTTCAGCACATCCGTGGAGTACGCGAAGATCAACTCGCAGGCGGGCTCCATAGGCTTGGCCGTGGCAGGGGAGGGCATGTACCCGCAAGCCACTACGGCTGAGGCAACGAGAAACGAGGCGGTGGTTTTGAATTTGCGATACATGATGCGATCTCCTGTGGGGTTAGGTACTTCGGGTCGCGGCTCGGTACGGCCACGCTAACGGGTAGGCCGACTGCTTGCAGCCGCTTGAAAATCTTCGGGGTTGCTTTGAATCCACCAGCGTCGGGGTCTAGCATGATGACCACTGGTGCGCGGCGTTCAGCTAGCTGTGAAGCCACGCCATCTGGTAAGGCGGTACCCAGCAGGGACCACGCCTCGGTCACACGGGCGACACGAGATGCTGACAGCATATCCTCAGTGAGGACTATGCACGGACCCTCGCCGTACTTGGCAGCGAGGTTTGACTTGTCAACCAGCGGGTTGATGTACTTTGGTTGTCGGTTTGGGTCGATGCTTCGTGCCTGCCAGTAGCGTAGCACTCCGCCATCGTGCACCGGCAGCACCACACGCTCAATGCGTGGGCACCAGTAGAAACCAAGACGCTCGATGTCGTCATTGGAGAAGCCTGCTTTGTATAGCCACAATCGTGCAGCCACGGGCCACTCCTGCGGGTTTGGTACTGCTGGCAGGGGCAGGGACACAGTCTGTGTGACCTCAAGTTCCACGCTGCGCACAGCCCTGAGACGGGCAAGCCTCTCCGATAACGACGGCTGTGGATGCGGTATGAATCCAGAGTCGCCGCAACGGAAACACCAAGCCGAGTACCCTTGGTCATTATGACTGACCTTGAGTACCCGACCTTCGCCGCAGTCATGCTCTACCCTCACGCTACGCCCAGCGGGCAGGTCGTTCGTGAAGTTCTCCCACGATCTGCGGTCCAGCATTAGCTGGCGGCTTCGTCTTGGGCGGGTGCAGCCTCACGCACATCACGTGCGGGGACCACCAGCATCTGTGCATCGAAGCCCACGCCGACCTCGATCTTGTAGCGAGCAGGCAGCTTGTCCTGCGCCGGGGCAAAGGCAACCACGGTGCCGTTCTGGGTCTTGCGGTTGTCCTTGCGACCGAAGTCGAACTCGACCGTGGTGAAGGCGTCGAGACCCGTTACCTCGACACGGGCACGGGCTGCCTGCTCGGCCTTGGCTGCCTCTACGATGGCGGTCAGCGGCTCCAGTTCCGTGGCAATCTCAGCCAAGCGGGCGGTCAGCTTGGTCTGCTCAGCCAGCAGGCGGGCGGCGAGTTTCATAGGGTCGATGGTCTTGGTGGTGGCTTCGGTCATGGTTTGATTTCCTTGGTAATGGTTTGAGGTTCCGGCATTAGCACTGGCCGGTACAGTGTTTGGTATCAGGGTTCGTCGAACGCCAGATGGAGGAACATATACCACATCGCCAAGTGGGCAGCTTGTGGGTCTATTGATTTGTCGAACCGCTCGGCGTACCAGTGGTGTAGCTCAGGGCGACTCGTCGGGACTTTAACTTTTCTCATGGTCGATGAACGGGAGCATCTCCAGTTCGAACTCGACAGCGTCCTGCGTTGCCTCGGCTCGGGCCTCAGCGATCAGGGCGTCGTGGCGGACGGACTCGGCATGGCTGCGCATCTCGTTGACGGCACGCTGAGCAGCGGCCACCTGTGCAAAGGCATTGTCGGAGTCCCGGAACTTGCGATCAGCGGCAGCCTCGGCAGCACGGGCCACACGCTTGAGAGCAGCGGCGTGCAGGCGGAGGAATGATGCGGCAATTGCGCGGGTGTAGAAGGCGGAGGATTTCATGTCAGACTTTCAGTTCAACGGAGGACAAGGATTTGTAGATGGCGGACTCAACGATGCGCACACCGTAGAAGTCGGCCAGTGGCTGCAACTCCTCTGCGTACGTGTACAACTCGTACGAAGCCTGCTCGGTTTCGCCAGTGTTGATGAGGTCTTTCACTGCTCGCAGCAGTTGGGTGGTGCCCACTGCCAGCCCGGTGTCGAACGCCAGCCGCAAGCGTAGCGCATCACGTTGGGACTGGATGGCCGCAGCCTCAGCCGACGCCGACTCTTGCAGGGCCAGTGCCCGTTCTTCGATTTCTGCCCATGTTTTCATTTCAAGTTCTCCTTAATCGCTTCAGCCACAGACACTGCCGTGTCGTAGTCACGGAGCCACACGGGCTCAGGTTGATCGGGCCATGTGATGCCCACGTCGTACTTGCCCTTACCGGGCAGCACCTTGTCGCGGTGCCACACCACCACAGGGTACAGGCCACCGGCGCTGTGCTTCTGCACGCTGCTGCCGTCCGACAGGTGACCGCTCATAGGCTCAGGGTCGGTGCGGACCACGTCCGTGGGCCAGCTTGCCTCCTTGGGTATGTTGTGCAGGTTGATGCTTACTCCCCGGCTGCCGCCGCAGTCCTTGCTGTAGAACAGTCCGGGCATGTCACCCAACTCAGGGCGGACGGAGCCACCGTGGCCCATCCACTTACCCGCATCGCTGCGCAGCGGCAGGTTGTCGGATCGCTGGGTGTGTGGGTAGTCCACGCCAGCGATGGCTGCAACCAAGTTGCCGTGATACCACGCGCGGGGGTGCGGAGAGTCCAGTGTAACGAGGAGAGTCCCAACACTGAGCACGGTGTAGACTGCGCCTGCCGGGAAATGCACACCGTCGAGGGACGACGCTGCCTTTACCTTGTCTCCAACTTTGAATGGGTTCATGTGACACGCTCACTTTCTTTGTTGATGCTGAGGGATTGGTACCCTCGGTTGCTGAATAGTTCGACCAGCACGTACTGTTCGCCCTGCTCTAACTGGTGGTCCGCAGACTTGTTCACGAACTCCATGAGTGCGTGGCGGTCTTCGCAGATCGTGTGGAACTGGACGACAGCCTCGGTGTGGATTTCGCCCGCTGGGTCACGCCACGACCCGACGCCCTCGACCTCGGTGTACCCACCGCAATACAGCATGGCGAGTCCCCGGGTGACACTACGGTCGAGCGTGGTTGGTATTGTGATGACTGCTTTCATTTGCCGTACCTGTCCTGCTTTCCGCGCCGGCCAATCCAGCCGACGACGTACTCGATGAGGTCGCGTGGAGGCGTGCCACCACTCGCGGCCATCGTGATGATGGTCTTACCGGCGCGGGCCACTTGCGGAGGTGGGTCCATCGCCAGCAACTCGCGGTCAAGGTCCATTGCCTTAGCCAGCGTAATCATGATGGCTGATCCGTGAGGCCAGCTTGCACGTCTTCCCAGTACGCCATGCTGATGCCAGCGGGCTTGTCTGCGAAGTTGAAGGTGGCCGACAGGATGTCGGTTGCCGGGGTCGATGCTGGTGGGAGGGCCACACCCTTGTCGAGTTGCTCGGCGGCTGCGGCCAAGTACATGCGGCAGGCCAGCATGTCAGCGCCGTGCTTGTGCAGCTTGTACGCACACTTCAGGGCACGCAGGAATGGGCGGTCTTGTTTGGTCGGTTCTGTCATGGATATTCTCCTAGTTGTTGCAGTGCGAAGCGCACTAGCAAGCCCACGGGTTAGCATGGGCAAGCTGGTAAGCTCTACGGGCCGAACATTTCTTCGGCTGTTAACCTGTACGGTCGCCACTCCGTGATGTAGTCGCACCATGCGTGGTCTCCCCACATCGCACAGCACACAGGAGTTGCCTTGAATGCGTAGCATCCGTGCTTGAACATGAGGAGTCGGAACCTCAGCGAGTACGTCACATCGAGCATGTGATCTTCCAGATTACCGCCTTGAGGTCGCGAGGCGTGAACACTACGAAGTCAGGCTTGCCCGCCTCGTACACTTGGAATGCCACCGTCACATCGTGCCCTTGCTCAAGGCCCTTGCGGACCTCGATAAGGGCCGACATGTCATGACGGGACATGGCGATTACTGTGCGGGCCATGGTCGTGCTCCTGACTGGCCAGCGTTGGAGATTGGGTCCGTCACGACGTACTGCTCACCACGCATCATGATGTTGCCTGAGTGCAGGTCGAGCCACGCCATGTGCATGATATCCATGTCGAGCATTCTGTGGATGCGGCTACGGATCATCTCCAGTTCCCCCGACGAACCCATCTCAGCGTAGTGGCCGTAGGCACTGGGAGTCAGGCGCTCCATCACAGCGAAGTACATACCCCCATTGAGCGCCTCGGCATGGTACACCTTTGGCATCCAGTCCTCCATGCCATGCTTGGCCGTGGTGCGCACCCACTCAGGCCACACATCCATGCGGTCAGCGCCGTCAGCGCCGTAGCTACGGGCCTCCAGCACGGACCCCGTGCCTGCATACAGGCCGGTGCCACCGGGACCGCCGACCTTGAGCACGAGGCTTGGCCGACCGGGCACAGAGAACACCGCGGAGTAGTAGCCCGACCCTAGGCAGCGGAATCCCCGGTGCCCGTTGTCGTTGAAGATGGACCACGCAGCGCGGCGACACTCGGCCAGCACAGCGGGATCATCCATGTAGGCGTTACGAATAGGTGCGGAAATCATAGATAAACTCCTCTCGATTACGTGCAAGAGCGCACTAGAAAGCCGCCTGTATCAAGCGGCGATCTGGTATGCCTTACTCCCCTCGCTGTCGGATGGTAGCGATCAGGAAACACAGCAGGTCCCGGCGGGCATCGCCGTACTCACCCGCCCATACATCCGGTGTGTGGTTGTACTGTCCATGAGGCGACAGGATTTTATCCGTGTAGACCGGGTAGACGGGGTCGCCGGAGTAGCCCTCCCACTCAGGGAACATCCCCGACATATGCTGCACCACCTCGTCTCGCCATTCGAAGTTACGATGCCAGAGAATCTTGCGCACATTGCCGCAGATGCCCATGGCCGTGTCGATAGTACCGTCGAGGATGCTCTCAAGGGCCGACAGCAATGCGCCGTCGAGGATTGCGTGGTACGGGTTAGGGGCTGATGCCATAGTTTCTCCTAGTTACGAGCAAAGGCGCTCTCACGACCACACCCATGCATAGATGTGGAAGTGGCAGCGTCCTGCACGCCAGTATCCGGGTCCACCGTATAGCGCATGGTCATAGCCGAATCTACTGGCGTAGAGTGCTCTGTCCTCCTCGGACACGCTCACTCAGGGCTGCGCGGTACTCATCGCAGCTTGCTTTCAAGCACTCTCGGAAGCCCACTAGGCGAACCTAATGAGCAACCGGCAGGGCTTAGGCGGCGTCAGGCACGGTCAGGGGATCGACCTTGGCCGCGCTCTTGGCGGGCTTGGCTGGGGCCTTTTTGGCGGGCTCAGCGGGCTTGACGGCCTTTTGGGCAAGCGTGGTAGGCACGTCGGACTCCTTGATGCCGACAGCGTGGGCCAGCTGGCGCATGGCCTTGTCCGCTTCCGGGTTGAAGTGGTCGAGCTTGGCCGCTTTGTTCATGCGGTTGAGCATGGAGCGCACCATGGTCGCCACGTCGAACACCTCTTCCAGCGACTTTTCCGCCTTGAGGTCATACCACATGGTCTCAGCGCCGGCCACCGGGTCCGTGGTCTTGGACTTGTCATAGATGAACGGCTGCTCTTTCTTGCTGCTTGCGTCCATGCTCACGGACACAGCCACGAACTTTAGCAACCAGTCAGCCAGCGCCGTGCGACGGCTACCCTTCGGCATGGCGAGGAACAGGCGGTTCACCAGCCCCGTGTCCTTGTGGGCGGCGAAGTGCTCAGCCACACCGACGGCGGTGTTCTGGATCATCTTGTCGAGCTTCGCACCAGCCGTGGCAATGCTCTTGATCTCTTTGTTCAGTGCTTCGGTCGTTTTCATTTGGTATCTCCAATGAGAACCTGCAAGATCGCAGGCCAAGGGGCACAGATATGCCCTATGGTCTGGGAACTCACTTTCGTAGAGCGTCCCGACAGATGCACAGGGCCACGGCTACGCCGAGGACCATGCACCCTAGGTCTAGGATCACGTCGACTTCTGTCATAGTAACTCCTTTGGTTAAGGTTGCAGAATTATGCACCCGATATTTCACAGGTGCATGTTATGCAATCTCTAGAGGGTGCCGAACTGTGGCCGCATAATATCCGCCGTGGCCTACGGTTAGACGGACTTGGGACGACTTAGTTCTATCGTATGCGCTGAGTCAAGGCTTAGGGACAGTGTGCTCGTCAAGGGACCGGCGCAGAGGGACGTGTCTAGAATTGCCGTACCCGGTGTTGGAGCAGGGAACGCCCTAATGGTAAGTTCTCATGCATACTTAAGGAGTCAGCCATGCCCTATCATACGGACACAGTTCGACACCCTCAAATTTCCTTATGTTGATCGGCGCACTCCTCGTACTCCTCGTGTATAACCCCATCCTGCTCACCACGACACTCGTGCCTTGTAATCGGCCTTGTGCCCTGTTGCTTGTACGCTGGGTATTCTCAGGCAGCTCTCATCCGGCCAAAACGACACACCTACTACAACCGGACAAAGCGAACCCCGTCAAGTTTTCAGCGTGTTGCGGGCTGCGGCAAAAGCCTGAATCCACGTCAACATCAAATTGCGTCACATACCCATAGCCCGCCGACTATGGATCAAAGCGACATAACGCACCTAGCCTTACCCGTCCTCAATATACACCTTGGACGGTCCAACTATTCGCGCCGCAGGCATTACACCCACGAATTGACACAATCCACCCTTCACAGAGCTTAGGGATTGCGCCCTACGGTACGATCACCGTGTTGCCAGTGTATCACACACCAGCCAGTTTGTCAACCCTCACAAGTTAACCGAACAGATTACGCTGTTTCGTGGCCTACAGTGTATCACACCTTGGACCGACTGTCAAGCGGGTTAATCCCTTGACGTGGTGGCTAACATCCACACATGGCCTAGTTCCCTAGGACTTGGACTGTATCTTACCACAGTCGTATTCACTTGTCAACCCTTAGCGGGGAACATCCCCAAAGGCGCTTAGTGTAGGGCATGTAATCCAATACCTGTTTATCCCAACACTTCACTAAGTGAGACCGTAGTCTATCACAGTCTTTCTCTCCCTGTCAACCCCTAGGGCTGTCAGTAGTTAATTGCTTAACTGGTTCCCAGTATGCCACAGATTCTAGGTGCTTGTCTATAGGGTTTACCCTAGGTAGTTCCTAGGGTCTGTCCGGGTGGTCTGTCCTGGGGTTGCGCCATGGTCTATTGCCTAGGGGCTCTCACTGGGTCTATGTACTAGGGTCTGTCCTATGGGTTGTCTATGTCTCGGTCTATGTGCGGTCCTATGGCTGTGTCTATGGTCTGCCCTATGGTTACTGGCCTATGGGTTACCTAGGGGATACCCATCATTTCTCTTTGCATAGATAGACATCCCTAGGGCGGAAACCCTTTGGCCCTATGCGGTTCTATGTGGTCATTATGTCAGGGTCTATAAGGGAGAGGCAAGAAAACAGGCAGGCAGACAGATACCCCGCGCCCACGCCCTGAATCCACACATCTGGGAATGCCCAGCAAGCCCCATAGGCGGCCCGTGGTGGCCCTGTCAGGGTGTGCCCTAGGCTACCCCACTAGCAACCCATTGCGCACGCCCTGAGAGCCCATATCCGGGCCAGCCCAACGGGACCCAGCGGCCCTAGTAGGCACGCGGGCGCGCACACGCGGTACGTACAGGGCCATCCGGCCACGCCCGGGACCCCATGGGGGAAACTCCACACGGATCGGATGGGACCCTCCCCTCGCTTAAGCTACCCAAATTTTGACTTTGGGTTTACGCTGTGATCGCCCGCAGCGCCGCGTCAGGCAATGCCTTGGGCCAGTAGGTGGCGCGCTTGATGTGGCCGTTCCACTTTTGATCGGCGCCCGAGTACGCATCCCCGAGCGTCATTTCGGAGAAACCCGCCAGATTCATGGAGTGCGGCGCCGAACTCACTGTGCCGGCGTTTACCGATGCACGCGCAGACCCGGGAACCCAAACAGACGCAGCTCTCCACGGGACGTTCGCCGCAAACGGGACAGTGACAACGTATGCCCCTGGCGGCGTGCAATAGACACCCATGCCGCCGCCGGACCCAACGACATGCAAGAGCCTGTTTGTCGAGATTCCGGCACTCACCCCGAGCACCGCGCGCGTCATGCCATCGTGCGCACCGCGAATGGCCTCGCTGAGCAGCGTTCCCCCGGCAGGGTTCCAGATGGCCGAGAACGCCGAACCGGAGAGCGCCGCGCTCGGCGCAGCGCGGGTGACGGCAGAGCCGGCAGTGATGATCAGCGGTGTCGGGAAACTTCCGATCTCCATCTGGGTGGCCCACAGGTAGAAATAGCTGATGCCATCGCCTGGGTAGCTAGTGGAGGCGCCGACTTCCGGAAGGGCGAGCGGGACAGGACCACTATTGCCAGATGACACGGGCGTCGCCGTGAGGCTACAGGAGAACCACCCATCACGCAGTGGCACCAACCGTGCCACGACACCTGAGCCGTTGACGGATTCAATGGTCCCTGTAGTCAGGTTGACTACGGCGCCTGGGTTGATGCCGCCGGCCCAGAGGATGCCAGACGACATCAGCACCCGCAGCCGGTGTCGAGTCCCAGCTTTGATGTAGGCGGTGCCGGTATATGCCGTGCCTGCCGTTACTCCGGAGAGCCCGGGGCGCCGCCCATGGTCCCCGGTGGAAGTGTCCTCAACCACCCGAATAGCGGTAGTCGTGTTATCCGGCGCGGGAATACCGCCCGTGAACGAGGCCCCGACCGAAACCCAGGACCCCGCCGCAGGGTTAGCCGAGTTGGTAACAAGGTTCGTCCGGCTCTCCCAGATCGACCAGCCGAGCAGCGCACCCGTGGCCGGGTCGTACTCCACCGGGCAGCGGTTCACCGGCGCCACGCGGAGGACACCCGCGCTGTCGAAGTACGTGCGGTTGCCGTCGCCCGTAAAGGTAACGAGGTCCGCGAGGTCGCGCCCAGTGGAGCTGTCCAGGGCAAGAGCGGGCTTCAGCCCGGACATCAGCCGCTGCAGCATCCGCTCCGTGGTGGGAATGCCACCGACAGGGACGCCGACAGCAGCCAGCACGGCCTTGAGCTTGCCGCCCACGGACTTGACCGCAGGGGCCGAAGCCCCGGTGGCCGCGACCAGGGTGTCCAGCAGGTGCCCGGCCGAGCGCACCCGGGAGGTGGACGCACTCAGCCCGAGCCCGTCCAGGATCGACCGCAGGCTGCGGCGAATGAATCCATCCATGGTTACTCCTGCGTGGCAGCGGGCGCGGCTTCTGCGGCGCCCGGCATGTTGATGACGGTGGTGCTGTGGGTCGGTGGGATCAGGCTCATGGCTTGGCCGGTCAGGTCCATACCACGCTGTCCCAACTGGGTGTTCGTGGTGAGGGCTTGGTTGATGGTGCTCTGGATCAAGCTGTTGGTTTCGACAGAGCGCTGGGTGGCGAGGATGTCAGCTTGGTTCTGAGACCACGCGCCGATGCCTTGGCCGATCAAGCCGATAGCGCCCGGGCCGAGGACGCGCAGTGCTTCCAAGCCCAGATGGGTTGGTGCTGCGGGTGCCTGTAGCTGTACGCCCGGGCTGCCGCTAGGAGCGCCACGGCCAGAGAGTTCAGCCACGATACGGTCTTGCGTACGGGAGTCACCATTGGCGGCGATCTGTGCGAGGGCGGCGATGCGGGTGCGCTCAGTCTCTTGGGCGGCGATGGCAAGCTGCACGGCGCTTTGTCGGTAACCGTCGTAGCGGCCACCGTCGTCCATGGTCATGCTACCGCAAGCCGCGAGGCTCAGGGATGCTGCAACGGCCAAGGCGATTGCGAGTTTGCGGATCATAAGGTATCCTTGAATAAGTAGCGAACCAGCTTAGGGTTCTCTCTGAAAAGGTGAAGCAAGCCAGTGGCGAACGCTTGGACGTACGTCTCCTCTACTTTGCCTGCGTAGGCTCGGCCCTGTGCCTTGAGCACGGCATGGCCTAACTCGTGGAGCACGGTGTCGCGCTCCTCCCAAGGCGTCGGGTCCGGGGCAATGGTAATGACACCTTGCTCCCGGTAGCAGCGCCCTAAGGCGTCAGCCATGGAGGGATCGTAACCAATAGCCCATGGCCGACCGTAGAGTGTGAAGGACTTAGGCAGCGCCATAGACGATGTCCTCAGCCTCCGCCCAGAAGGCGTCCCACGTATCGCGGTGAGGCTTGCCGGGTCGCCAGTTGCGGATATAGCAGTCCCACCCACCTTGGGCGTCACCACGGGCCGGGAGGGCGCGAGGGTCAGTCCACAGGAGGAGGCGGGCGAAGCGTGCGGCCAGAAGGTCGTCATGCTCCAGATGCGTCCACACGGTGCGCGGGTCGAATGCCGTCAGGTTCGCGGACTCGACAGTAGCCAGCGCTAGGCGGAAGGAAGCGGAGTGCGTCAGCACGCCAGCCGTACCACCCATGCGCTCAAACTGCCACAGCCCACGGGCAGGGCCCTTGGCCTTGGGCTTACCGGCCACCAGTTGGTAGCGGTGCTTGAGACGGGACTCTTGTAGGCCGATGGCGATAAGCATGACCCGGGCTTGCGGGCTGTCCATATGCTGAGGGAGGAAGTCGAGCGCGGCCTCGATTAAGGCGGTGCGCTCAGCCGGGGTGCGCGTAGGGAACACACCACTCATTACTCGACACCGAAGTATTCGGTCTCGATGGCGGTGAGCTTGGCGCTGGCCGCATCAAGGAAGGCACGCAGAGTGACAAGCTGGTCAGGGACCACGGAGGTCTTGCGCGAGCGCGACTCCACGAAGCTGATGGCGCGGGCCACGTCAGTGCGGAGGGACAGGCCGTTGGAGATGGAGCCGGGGGAAGGAAGATCGTTGGTTCGCATGATTTACTTTCGGTTGAGGAAGCGGCTGATGCCGGATGGTTTCTTACGGAAGGCAGGCGGCGTGGTGTCGCGGTAGCCCATTGGGTTCTTGACCCAGCTATCGTACTCACGAGCGCGTGCGGCTTCGATGGTCTTGTTGCCGTCGATCTTGAGCAGGTTCTGCCACTCGCGCACCGCACCCTCGACAGCGTCCAGTCGGTCGTCGTGGACGAGGCAACTGCGCTCCTTGGTAATGTGCGCAAGCTGGTGCAGGAAGCTGTAGCTAGACTGCGTCTTGGCGCTGTAACGCCGACAGTCCGCATCGTCCTGCTTGAGAGCCTGCTCGGTCACTACCAGTCGGCCTGCACTGATGACAGGCTCAAGGGTGGCAATGATTCGGGTTTCTTTCTGCCCGGTAACGTAGTCATCCGAGATGCTGCACTGGGTGTGCTGAGCGAGGATCGGAGTGAACACGGCGGCGAACGCGCCAAAGCCCATGTTCTTCTCGATGATGCAGCGGCTGATCTTAAGGCGGGCCAGCCGCTTGGCAAGCTCCGTCAGCGTATCAGTACCGTAGCCACCGGGGAGGCCACCGACCTCCAGCAAGTAGAGTGTGCCGTTGAGGTTAGCTACAACTGCGTAGCCAGTCTCGTCAGCATTCATACCACCGCCAGCCGGGTCCACGTACGCGATGATGCCCGTGTACGCGCCTGTGCTCTGACTCACCTCGTGAGGAGTCTGTAGCTGGTAGGTACACCCTGCGCTCATTCGGGTAGCGAGGAGGGTGCTGGACAGGCCACGTACCACGGTCAGCGGTGCGCGGTCCTGCACAGGCATGAGGATTAGCTCTGCTGGCTTCAGTGGGTAGCGCTCCCCGTCTGCCAGTCGTGTGTTCAGCATGTGCTGCAACTGGAAGTATGGGGTGCCCTGGTCAAGCTCCTTCTGCTGTAGCTTAGCCTCACCGAATAGGTGCGGGTCAGTTGGCTTGCCTTGGTCGCCCAAGATGCCGCCGCCAGTCCCTAAGGACGGATCGGCACGCAGCCTGCGGGATAGGAGAGGAGCGAGCATGTCGCCGTAGTTGCTGACCTGTTCGGGCGTAGGGTAACGACCGGGCCAGATACGCACTGCCACACCGCGCCCGGGTAGGGAGTTGTAGACAGAGTCTCCAGTCTGGGGAGTACCCAGCCAGATGATGCGAGGCGGCTGCTCCTCGTTACCGGTAGTCACCGATGAGAAGTCCCGGGTCAGGTGCATAAGCTGCGCACGCTGGACTGGGGTCTGGGAGTTCTTAGCGGACTCCACGTCGTCGGCGATCAGGATGTCGGCACGCGAGCCCTGACTGTTGGATGTGATACCCAGACACTTGACCGACGGCGACTTGTCCACGCCCTTGAGCGAGTAGTGTACATCGAAGTGTTCCACCGAGGTGCGGTCACCGTGGGTGGTATCTGGGCGCATACAGCTAAGCTCAGGCATGAACATGATGAGCCGCACGATAAGCGTACTGATTTCACTGGCCTGTTTACCACCGGCGGAGAAGATCAGGATACGGGTGCGAGGGTCGTGGATCAGCGCCCACACGGAGTACATGGCCGTGATGGTAGTCTTGGCCTCACCCCGCTGGGCCATAATCATCAAGAAGTCTGGGCCGTGCTGTAGGTACTGCCCGATGTCCTCTTGAATGTATGTGGCCTCGAATCCGAGGAACTCCATCCCTGCGTGCAGGAAGTCCACGAACTCAGGGTACGCCTCACGGACAAGGTCCAGCTTGCGTACCCGGGCTAACGCCTCGACGGCTGATTCGCGGGCTGCCATTACTGGATGCCCGGGAAGTCTTCGCCAAAGTCAAGGACAGGCTTAGCACGCTTGCGGCGCTGGCGCAGTTGGTCTTGCAGTTCGGCAAGGTCGCCGCCGTCATCTGCTGCTGCGGTGATGTTGTTCTGTTTAAGGAACGCATTGGCAGCGGCCACTTCAGCGGCGCTTGGGTAGATGGTGCGCATCATTGGCACGCCCTCGATCAGGACAGGCTCACCGTCCTTTGTGAAGACGGGCTCCTCTCGGGGCGATACCATGCGCAGGTAGGTGTTTGCCAGTTGGGTGTGAATGGTCCCCAACAGCTTGACATCAGCGGTCATGACGGCCCTTCCATAGTTTGTAAAGTTTCTCTGCAATCAGCAGGATGGTATAAATGAGCGTGGCTACGAGCACCCACTGCTGCAGGTCAAGATCGGTAAGCCACGCCAGAAAGCCAAAGGCAGGCGGGGTCGCCTTCAAGGCTTCGGTAATCTGGTCGTGGTTCATTGTTAGAGTGCGTCCTCTGGGTAAGCTAAAACGATGCCGCCGAATAGGCGGACAGCGAGGTATGAGTACAGCGCACGCACGGCCCACATGCCGTCCTCTCGGGCGATGTCATGGAGCATGGCGTCCGCTGCTGCGCGGTCGTAGATCACGCCGCGACGGATCAATTGGTAGAGTGCGTCATGCACGAGCGAGGCCCGCATAAATGTCTCTGTGTCGATGGCAGGGCCACTAGCACCATCCCACTTGAAGCCAGCCGCTAGGCGCAGCACACCGTCAGGTGTGATGTAAGCCCAGTGATCACCGCCATCCGCATCCATGATGGGAGTCTGGATGGCGTAGTCTTCAAGCAGGGTGTACTTCCACGCGGCCTTCGGACGCCACCACCGATAGTCGGGGTTGCGCTCGTAGATCACTTGGACGCCGCCAGCGCGAACAGGCTGTCGAGTGCGGCGTCGTCCAAGCCAAGGGCCGGGGCCAGTGACTTGACAAGCACCCAGTCTCGGTCAACCTCTTGGCTGTACTCCCACTCGATCTTGGCTGCGGACTTCTGAGGTTCCGGCAGCGAGTCGATGGCAGCGTCCACGGATGGGAGATACCCAAGCTCAAGGAGCGCGAGGCGGGCCTGCCGCATCGACACGCGAGTGACGGGCAAGGGCTCGGGGTCTTCTGGCTCTGGGTCAGGCTCTGGGTCAGGCTTGAACGCCCAGTCAGTGCCGGTCCACCGAGCGCGGCCCGGTGGCTCACCTGACATATCAGGGGCCGGCGCATCGACTGCGCGGGCTGGGATTAGCCACCGGCCTGGCTCAAGGGGGTCTGGGTCGACCACCACAGTGCCGACGAAGCACCCATCTTGATCGAGTTGTGATACGGTCTTGGTCATTGTGTTCCTCAATACTTGATGCAGACGAGCACGGCCACGTTACGTGGGCGGTACTCAGAGCCTTCACCGATGTAAACTCGCTGGAGTGCTCGGGCAGTGCCGTTGACTGTCATGGTGGTACTGGCTGGCCCCCACCCAGTAGAAACCTCACCGGCAATAGGGTACACTGACCCGTTGCCGTTGGAATCGCCTCGGATATCGAACACGGCTTGTTTCATACCATCAAGCTGGATGCTGCCGAAGGCTCGCCCGGAATCGACGGAGCCACCATCTGCCCAGCCTCGCATGAAGTTTCCACGGAAGTCAGGGAGGTTAAAAGTGGTCGATCCATCCCCAGCGCCAAAGGCCGTACCTATGACAGCGAAGAGGTCCGCGTACACAGTGCGGCTGACTGTGGCCCCGTTACACTTGAGCCAGCCAGCCGGGGCAGTATTACGCGCAAAGCCAAGTACAGCACCAACGATACCGAGGAGGGCTGGGATTTCCTGAGCCTGTGGTGGCTCATCGCCTGATGCGCCTGATGGAACCTTGGGGCGTGACGTAAACGTCTTGACCCCGGCGATTGACTCGTCACCCGTGCGATGCACGAGGTTGGACGGGTTGATGGACAGGGCGCTAGCAGCGGCCTCATCAGCACTCTGCTCTGCGGCGTCGACCTTAAGCTGCATAGCCGCCAGCTGGGTAGCCGCAACTGCATTGAGGTCGGCCTCCGAGGAATCCGACAGGGCGTTGAGCGAATTGATCGCCGCCGCCGTCTGGTTGCCGATGCTCAACGCACCAGCGTCCACCACGGCCTGCGCATCGACGACACGCTGCGCGGCCTGTGCAGCGCTCAGGGCCGTGTCAATCTCAGCCTGCAAGGCAGCAGCGAGGGCTGAGTTGGCTTGAGAGGCGGCGGTTTGGGCCTGCCCAAGCAGGTCGTTGGCGACAGCGTAAGCACCGGCGTCGAAAGCCTCTGCGGCTACGAATATGGTCTGCTGGGCCAGAACGTCGAGGTTGCTCTCGGTGAAGTTGCTCCCACCAGTGAAGTCGACCAGAGGCTCCTCTTTCGGGGTGTCCCGGTAGATGCGGAGCGTGTGGCCGACAGGGATTGCCGGGATGATCTGGAGGCGGGACTCGGTGATGAAGTCGGTGTCAACCAACTCGATGACGGTGGGTGCGCCGAACTCGTCCCGGCTCAGTGCCTTGACGTGTGTACGGTCGATGTATCCACCGGCGAAACTGAAGTCCCACTCCGTCGTGGTCCCGTCCCCGGGAAACTCCACGATGCTGAAATATGAAGTGGTTGCCATTTGTTAGTTCCTAGTTTGATAGGTCATTATGTCAGGGGCTTTGCCATAGGCATTCCTGCCGCCTTAGCGGGTCTGGTTGATGATTGCTTGCACGTACGGGAGGTTGCTACCGGGCAGCATCTTGAGGGCTTGTGCCACGCTGGCGTCACCCCGTGGGATGCGCATACCTTGGTCAATGGTCCCCAGTGCTGGCACCATGCCGCTCACACCGTTACCGAATGACTTAACACCAAGTCCAGCCTTGAGGTCGTCGTTCCATCCACCAGCCAGAGACGCGACAGTGTCGAATGCGTCACCAGCCAATCCGCCCGCCGAACTGTAGTTCATCATGGCTTGCACCACGGAGGCTGGCTGGAGGCCCTGCGCGATATACTCATCACTGTCCTCGCGGCCAATGCTGTTCACGTACAGGCGGGACAAGTAGATGGGCGTAACGAACGCCATCTGTGCCATGAGCACACCAGCGGCGAAGGCGTAGCCCTCGACACCGTTACCAGCCAGCATACGGTTGCGAGCCCACTGCTTCTCCGTGGCCGTCAGGCCGAAGGTGCGAAGCTGCAAGGCCATCTTCTGCAAGTCGCTGTGTGCCCACGCACCCTTCTCCCCAATGAAGGAGTTCTGGATGATCTGGGCGGTGCCCCGGTTCACGGCGGACACGAAGTCCTCCATGAGTTCGACGCTGTCCAGCTTGTAGATATCGAAGCCAACGGCGTTGCCTGCTGCGTCCCTCTCGACAGCGTCGGCGAGGTTGCGGCGTAGGGCCTTGCGCATCGCTGCGTTGAAGCCCATGTCGTCTAGGTAGCGGTTGGCGTTGGTCACGGTTGGACCGTCGCCAGTGGCACTCAGGTAGTCCACTGCCTTGATTACGATCTGCTCCGCGAAGGCCCGGTGCTGTGCAGCCTGTAGTCCACGGAAGAACGACACCTTGGCTTGGGCGTAGTTGCCACTCTGGATCGCCCGCTCAACAATGTTGGAGCCTTTGCCGTACTCGCGCAGCAGGTCATCTGGGGCGTCGAAGGCGGAAGCCATGCGGTAGCCCTCGGTGCCCAACTCGTAACCACTGAAGCGGTCGAGTGAGCCCAGCCATTTGTTAGCCAGCGCCTTGCCGGTCACCGCCTTCTTCACCTCGGAGAACATCCGGGGCAATGATGTGGCGGCTTCCATGGTGGCACCGAACCCAACATGGTGGAGGCCGTTAGCCAACTCACCAAGCTGCGTGAACGCCAGCCCGCCCATGAGGCGCAGCCGGGTGAACCCAGCGGCCCCAGCGGCTAGCCGGTTGCGGTGCTCGCCGTGCCACGGTGTACCCAGCAGGGCTGAGAACGTACGCTCAACGGCTGCCACTTCCTCAGGCAGGGCAATCTCTTGCGGCTCCGCCTCGCGGATAGCACGCAGCAAGTTGTTCGCCCCACGCTGACCCAAGATGTTGTGCTCTGCCAGCGCAGCTTGCCCAGACACCGACCGGGCGTGGCTTCGTGCCAGCTTCTTAACGTCGGTGTCGAAGTAGTCGAGCAGCTTCTTGCCATTGGGCAGGGTGTCGAGCAGAGGGATATCCAAGCGGTGCTTAGTGTATGGTGCCCCACCTACTCGCTCAAGCTCACCCGCCGTACGGGCATCCAGTGAGCGCATCTCAAGGCGCATCTCTGCTAGGGTGTCCTTAACTGCCGAGGTTGCCCCGTTGGTAGCAACGTGATCGACGTGGCGCTCACCGGCTGCCTCCCGCTGGGCGCGGACCAAGTAGTGATGGGCGAACTCAACGGAGAAC
Source organism: Coriobacteriia bacterium (assembly GCA_041595875.1). Classification (GTDB taxonomy): domain Bacteria; phylum Actinomycetota; class Coriobacteriia; order Anaerosomatales; family Anaerosomataceae; genus UBA2279. Next base: position 865 of record JBFHJN010000031.1, on the reverse strand, counting down.
CGGTCGTCCCACTTGTAGTGGGCTGCCCAGTGCTTAGCCAGTACCTCCTTCAGCGCCGTCTTCTCATCAGGCGTCATGCTACGGATAGCGTCACCCTTCAGGCTCTGAGGCAGGTAGCCGGTAGCGTCCTCAGGCAGCCATGCGGAACCTAGCGTGCCGCTCTGCTTCTGCTGGTCGAGGCTCCGTTGGAACAGACCCTGCATAGCGTCAGCCGCTGCCTTGACCTCGGCCTCGACAGCACCCACGCGACCGTACCGGCGGTTCAGAATCTCCTCGGACACCTTGCGGTCGAAGGTCTGGTCAACCTCACCCTTGGTCATCCGCTCGATCCAGCCGCCCTTGTTCTTCCGCGCCCACGCGAGGGCTGCGTGATCGTAGTGATTCACAGCCGACCCGATGATGCGGTGGTGGTACAAGTGGTTCAGCAGGTCGGCGGTGGTACGACGGCCAGATGCGCCAGTCGTTGTCTCAACCACAAGGCCCGACAGCATACGCACAATCGGATTCTTCGACGAGGCCATCTTGAGGCCGTCACTCACAGTGGTGTCACGGACAGCGCCACTTGTATACTTGTTAGCCAGAGTGTCCAGCTTGGCCGGGTCCACCGGGTTACGCGAAGTCCACGAACGGGCGTGCTCGTACAGTTGAGTGAAGAAGTTGGAGTCACGCGAGCTACGAACAGCCACAGACTCTTTCCCGCTGCGCAACTCGAAAGGCTCACGCAGTGTGATACCGTCTGGCAGTTCCCCTTGCGTGCGCACTAGCACTTCGATCTGCTTGAGCACATCGTACAGGGCAGTGCCCTTGTCAGCCTTGAGGCCAAGCACATCCACGATTGCTTCCCACAGCTTGTCCCACATAGAGG
>JBFHJN010000030.1:0-32633 GCA_041595875.1 Coriobacteriia bacterium | reverse complement strand
GAGGTGTCCCAGAGGGTACAAGTAATCCATGGAGACCTTTTCTCGCCACTATCGGCCGATCTCCAGGGTCGCGTCGACATCGTTGTCTCGAATCCGCCTTACATCCCTAGCGCGGACATCCAAGACCTGCCAGGTGAAGTCCTCGGCTTCGAACCACATCTTGCCCTTGACGGGGGGCCTGACGGACTCGATGTCGCCCGTCGCATCTGGGCAGAAGCCCGCACCTGGCTCAAACCCGGGGGAGTGCTTGTCATGGAGCTGGACTCCGGGCGGGTCCAGGCTGCCGCTGAGGCGCTTCGCGCCGACTACATTGGTATCGAGGTCCTGCGGGACCTGACTGGTAAGGACCGGATCGTCGTTGCAAGGAATGGGGAGGCGATGGAGTTATGAGCAAGGTGATTCACATCGACCCGGACAACCCCTCGGCGGAAGCGGTGAATCTCGCTGCAACGGTGCTGCGTGAAGGCGGCATCGTGGTCTTCCCCACGGAGACCGTGTACGGGATAGGCGCTTCCGCTACATCGTGTTTCGGGCCTCAGGAGATCATCGATATCAAGATGCGTCCTGAGAACAAGCCGTTACCCTGGTTGGTCGAGGACGAGAACGCCCTCGATGTGTACGGCGTCGACGTGCCTGAATACGCTCATCGGCTTGCCAAAGCGTTCTGGCCGGGCGCGCTGACCATCGTGGTGAAGGCCGCGGACCTGGTCGCCCCTGAGTTCACTGACGACAGGGGAACCGTGGCGCTCCGCTGTCCCGACCATGAACTGGTCCAGGAGCTCATCCGTGCTTCGGGAAACGCCATCATCACCACTTCGGCCAACACTTCGGGTCAGCCTGCCGTGGGTACGTTCGCCGAGCTTGAGGAGCGGATCATCGCTTCTGCGGACCTTACTCTTGACGGAGGCGACACGCTGCACAAGACCGCGTCCACCGTGGTCGATTGCACCGGCCCCGAGCCCGTTGTCAGCCGCGAAGGCGCTATCTCGGCCGAGCGTGTCATGGAAGTCGCCCACACACTGGCGAACTAGGCGCGCGATACTGGTACAATCCACGGAAGGCGGCCCGGACCCGGGACGCCTTCCGTGCCGTCTAGACGGAGGGGTTCGATGCGCATCGCTCTCGGCAGTGACCATGCCGGCTTCTCGCTCAAAGAGTACGTTCGGGGCTATCTGACCGGCCAGGGTCATGACGTGGTCGATGTGGGGACTTACAACGAGGAATCGTGCGACTATCCCGACTTCGGTGCCGCGGTGGGCAGGCTCGTGGCCTCCGCCGAAGTGGATAAGGGAGTCGTGGTGTGCGGGTCGGGGCTTGGTATCACGATCGCTGCCAACAAGGTCGCAGGCGTCAGGGCCGTCCAGGTCATGGATCCCGAGATGGCCGAGATGGCCCGCAGGCACAACGATGCGAACGTCGTCGGCCTTGCAGGTCGATATATCGGTATCGCCAGAGCAGAATCGATCCTCGATGTGTTCCTTGCAACGGAGTTCGAGGGCGGTCGCCATCAGCGCCGCGTAGACAAGATCACCGCTCTTGAGAACGAGCGTCAGTAGATTCCATCACCGTAAGAGAGAGGGACCCACAGCATGTCACTTCGATACATCTCCCAGACCGATCCCGAGGTCGCCGCGGCGATCGATGCCGAGCTTGACCGTCAGCGCGGCACCATCGAGTTGATAGCTTCGGAGAACTTCGTGTCGATGTCGGTGCTGGAGGCCGCCGGTACGGTTCTTACCAACAAGTACGCCGAAGGGCTTCCCGGCAAGCGCTACTACGGCGGATGCGAGAAGGTCGACGTCGTCGAGGATCTCGCCCGCGATCGCGCCAAGAAGCTGTTCGGCGCGGAGCACGCCAACGTGCAGCCGCACGCGGGCGCCCCGGCCAACCTCGCTGTCTACTACGCGATGATGAACCCCGGGGACACGTTCCTCGGGATGAACCTTGCTATGGGCGGTCACCTCACTCACGGCTCGCCGGTGAACTTCTCGGGCAAGTGGTTCAACGTGGTGCCTTACGGCCTGGGTGCCGATGAGCGCATCGACTACGACGAGGTGGAGCGCCTCGCCAAAGAGAACAAACCCAAGATGATCCTGGCCGGCGCGAGCGCTTACCCGCGGACCATCGACTTCGAGCGTTTCTCGGCTATCGCCAAAGAGGTCGGCGCCATCCTGATGGTGGACATGGCACACATCGCGGGACTTGTCGCCACAGGCGCTCATCCTTCACCGGTTCCGTGGGCCGACGTCGTGACCTCCACCTCGCACAAGACGCTGCGCGGTCCGCGCTCGGGTTTCATCCTGTGTAAAGAGGAGCACGCCAAGGCGATCGACAAGGCTGTGTTCCCCGGACTGCAGGGTGGGCCGCTCGAACACATCATCGCGGCGAAGGCCGTGGCGTTCGGCGAGGCCATGCAGCCGGAGTTCACCACCTATATCGACCAGGTCGTCCTCAACGCCCGGAGGATGGGCGAGGCCATGGTGGAAGGCGGTCTGCGCCTTGTCTCGGGCGGTACCGACAATCACCTGATGCTCGTCGACCTGCGGCCCGCATCGATCACCGGCAAAGACGCCGAGAAGCTCGTTGAGGAGATCGGTTTCACGGTCAACAAGAACGCCATCCCCAACGACCCGGAAAGCCCGTTCGTCACAAGCGGTATCCGCGTGGGCTCCGCTGCTATGACGACCCGTGGGTTCGACGAGGAAGAGGCGTACACGGTAGGCCGTCTTGTGGCCGAGACCATCTTCAATCGCGGCGACGCCGCCAAGCTGGAGAAGATACGTGCAGAAGTGCGCGCGCTTATCGATTCGCACCCGCTCTATCCTGAGCTCTAGGCCGAGGAGGAACACATGACCGCTAAGACCGCCTGGGACAACGTCACTGTTGTCGATCACCCTCTGGTGCAGCACAAGCTCTCCATCATGCGTGACGAGAAGACCGGGGCCAAGGAGTTCCGCGAACTGGTCAAAGAGCTCGCTATGCTCATGGCATACGAGGCCACTCGCAGCTTCCAGCTGGTCGATACCGTCGTGCAGACACCGGTCACCGAGACGACCACGAAGGTGCTTGCGGGTAAGAAGGTCGCGGTGATCCCGATCCTTCGTGCCGGCCTGGGTATGGTCGACGGCATCCTTGAGCTCATCCCGGCGGCCAAGGTCGGCCATGTCGGCTTGTATCGCGACCCTGAGACGCTTCGTCCTGTCGAGTACTACTGCAAGCTCCCCGAGGACATCGGTGAGCGTGACGTCCTGATCGTCGACCCCATGCTCGCCACCGGCGGTTCGGCGTGCGCGGCCGTGCAGTTCTTGCGCGAGCGCGGCGCCAAGGAGATCAACCTGCTGGTGCTGATCGCGGCACCGGAGGGTATCGAGGAAGTACGCTCGTGTTGTGACGACGTCAACATCTACACATGCGCCATCGACAGTCACCTCAACGATCATGGCTACATCGTCCCCGGTCTGGGAGACGCGGGCGACCGCCTGTTTGGAACCAAGTAGACCGGCCCGGAAGGGGAGTCGCATGCCTCGCCCATCCTGGGACGAGTACTTCATGTCCATAGCCGAGCTGGTCTCGGGCCGTTCCACCTGCCTTCGTCGCCATACGGGCGCCGTGCTGGTGATGGACAAGCGCATACTGGCCACCGGCTACAACGGTGTGCCCGCGGGCCTGTCCCACTGCGAGGACGTCGGTTGCTTGCGAGAGCAGCGGGGCATCGCTTCGGGCTCGCATCATGAGCTGTGCCGCGGGATCCATGCCGAGCAGAACGCGGTCATCCAGGCGGCCAAGCATGGCATCGCGATCAACGGTTCGACGATCTACTGCACCCACCAGCCGTGCGTGCTGTGTGCGAAGATCCTGCTCAACGCCGGTGTTGCTGATATCGTCTTCCGCGAACCGTATCCCGACCCGCTGTCGGAGGAGCTGCTGGCCGAGGCGGGTCTTGTGCCTCGCAGGCTTGTGGGGGCGCTGTAGGTGGCTCTCTTGCAGCATCTCATCGTCGTTGCGGCAGCGCTTGTGACGACATGGGCCTGCACCCCTGTCGTCCGCCTGATCGGCAAGCGACTGGGTATCGTCGCCCATTCCGGTGGACGGCATATTCACAAGGGCGCCATTCCGCGCATCGGCGGTGTCGCGATGTTCATCGGCTTTCTCACCGCTGTGCTGGTGCGATATCTCGGGGAACGTCTCTGGGACTGGCCTGCCGTGTTGACTCAGCCGGATCAGAGATTCTGGGGAGTGTTCGGAGGTATCACGCTCATGTTCCTGGTCGGGGTGATCGATGACGTCATCGACATCAAGCCCGGTCAGAAGCTCGCTGGTCAGGTGCTGGCCGCAGGGATCGTCATCTACTCCGGTGTCGGCATCTCCTTTGTGGGCAATCCGTTTGGTGGGGGACTCATCTTGCTCGGGGTCCTCTCGATACCGCTCACGCTTCTTTGGATCGTCGGTTTTGCCAACGTCATCAATCTGATCGACGGGCTCGACGGTCTGGCGGCGGGAGTCACTGCGATAGCGGCGGTCAGCCTTCTTGTGCTGGCGCAGCAGAGCAATCAGCCGGTATCCGCGGTCCTGGCGGCTGCGCTTCTCGGTGCGTGCGTGGGCTTCTTGCGCTTCAACTTCAACCCCGCATCCATCTTCATGGGAGATTCGGGGTCTTTGTTCTTGGGCTTCACGCTCGCTGTGATCTCCTTGCTGGGTGTGATGAAGTCGGTTGCCGCCATCACGTTGGTGGTGCCTCTGCTCATCATCGGAGTCCCCGTGTTCGACACCTTCTCTGCCATCGTGCGAAGGCGGCGCTTCGGACGTCCGATCCAGGAAGCCGATAAGGGCCACATCCACCATCGATTGCTGGGTCGCGGGTTCAACCAGCGTCAGACGGTGTTGATCATCTATGCATGGTCGGTGGCGCTGGCAGTAGGTGGCTATGCGATGCGCTGGGCGCCCCCCTGGTTGCGCCTGGCGACCTTCGTCATCTTGGCTGCACTGTCCGGACTCATGGCCTACTGGCTCGGTCTGTTCGAGGCCGCACATCATGACGGAGACGACTGAGCATCCCGGTCCGTTTCACCGTCGACGTCGGGCTCCGTATTCCTTGTTGAAGACTCGGGCTTGTTGTATAGTGGGCACGCTTTCCGAGACCCCCCGGTCGGAGAGCGATCACCAGTGGCCCGCTGGACAGCGCTCGCTGCCCTGTGTCCATGTTGAGCGTACGCCCCGGGGGAAGAGCGCCAAGCGCGCTCAAGCGGTGCACGGGTTCGCATGATAGAAGGGTCGCACACTGCCTGCAAACGTCGACAACACTGTCTCAGCCTTCGTCGGGCTGCCGCTCGCGTCTCTTCTTGCCGGCGTGTTTTTCGGTGCCGCGTTCATCATCCTTGTAAGGAAGAGCGCCAGGCTCGTCATCCCTGAAGATCCCCTCGGCGGCATGGTCCGCCTCCTCGCAGTCAATGCGCTCTGCATGCTTCTGGCTGTTTCGGTTCTTGGCATCCTTTTCGTGTATCTACGGGCGGCGCTTGCGCCGTTCGGTATTGGTCTGATGTTCGGATTCATCGGCACAGCTGTTGTCCAATTCGTACGGAGTTCCGGCGCGGTCCGGATCTCTGACTGAGGAGGGAGTCACGTTACGTGGACAAGATCGGTGAGGGTGTAGAACACCTGCTTCACGAGCTGTCGGTTCTTTCGATCAACGGTCATGAGGTCCCAAGCAGTGGGTTCGTGCTCACGAACTACGGGTTCTTCCTGATCATTGCATCGCTCGTGACGCTCGCGTTCTTCCTGTTAGGCGCTCGTCGAGTGAAACTGCGTCCCGACAGCCGCTACGGCAGTCTTGTCGAAGCCGGCGTCGAGTTCGTCCGGGACAATCTCATCGGCGACATCATGGGCAAGGCGGGTCAGAAGTACCTGACCTTCGTTGGAACCGTGTTCTTCTTCGTGCTCTTCAACAACCTGATCGGACTGATCCCCGGTTCGAAGCCGGGCACAGGGACGATGGGTACCACGGTGACATGGGCGCTCGTCGTGTTCGTCACGTACCACGCCATCGGCATCAAGAAGCACGGGTTTTTCGGCTACCTGAAGCACTACTGGCCCAAAGGTGTATGGGCACCGCTCGCAGCGTTCGTTGCGCTCCTTGAGATCATCAGTGACTTCATCCGTCCGCTGACGCTCTCCGTGCGACTGTTCGCCAACATGTATGCCGGTCATATCATGCTCGGCATCTTCTCGATCTTCGCGGCGCTGATGTTCGAAGCGTCCGGCGTGATGAAGGTCGTGGCGATACTCCCCATCGCACTGCAGGTAGCGCTGTATGCTCTGGAGCTCTTCGTCGCCGTCATCCAGGCGTACATCTTCGCCGTGCTCACGGCGGTCTATATCAACGGCGCGTTGGGTTCGCACTAGTAGGGTCACCACGCCGGCCGAACAGCGGTCGGTGTCGTAATGGTAAGTAGACGCGGCAAGTCCGCAGATTCGAGGAGGAAGACAAGTGGAGATCACTGGTTCGCTGTCTGTTCTTGGTGCTGGTTTTGCGTTCGGCGTGGGCGCCATCGGCCCCGCAATCGGTATCGGCATGATCGGTGCGAAGACCATCGAGTCCATGGCACGTCAGCCTGAGATGGCCGGCCGCCTTCAGACCACGATGTTCATCGCTCTGGCGCTGGCCGAGGCCATCGCGCTCTTCGGCTTCGTTCTGGCCTTCGTCCTGATGGGTCAGTAAGCCACACGATGCCGACGTTCGGAGGTAGGTAGGCATGGAAGCATTGATCCCCAAGGTTCCTGAGGTCATCGTTTCGCTGATCTCGTTCCTGATCCTGTTGGTTGTTCTGGGAAAGTTCGCATTCCCGCCGGTCACCAAGATGCTCGACGAGCGCGCGGACAAGATCCGCGAGTCCCTCGAGAAGGCCGAGGACACTCGCGTTGAGGCCGAGCGCCTGCTTGAAGAGTATCGGGTGCAGATGGCTGAGGCGCGCGGAGAAGCGGCCAAGGTCATCGAGCAGGGCCGCACGATCGCGGAGAGCATGAAGTCCGAGATCGTGGCCAAGGCCAAAGAAGAGGCCGAGGCCGAGAAGGTCAAGGCAATCGAGGCCATCAAGTCCGAGAGGGCAGCAGCGATGGCCGAGCTCCAGAAGCAGGTGGCAGACCTTTCGGTCGACGTCGCCGGCAAGATCATCGGCACCTCCCTGAAGAAGGAGGACCACGCGGCGCTCATCGAGCGGTACGTGGCCGAGGTGGGGAGCTTGAATGAGAACTAGCGAGACGGTGGAGACCCTTGCCCGGGTCCTCTTCGACCTCGCGTCGCTCGCCGACGCCACAGAGGCCGTCGACGGGGACCTCGCAAGCGTTGTGACAGCAGTGCGAGGTCATATGGACCTGCGCCAGGCTCTCACTGACACGGGTATCCCTGTGGAGAAGAAGCGCGACGTACTGCGCGACATCTTCGGAGGCACCGTGTCGCCTGAGGCTCTTTCCATCGTGACACTCATGGTAGAGCGTGGCATGACCGATCAGCTCGGCGAGCTCAAGCGTATCTACTCGGAGATATCGGAGCGAGAGAGCGGCGTTGTCGTGGCTGAGGTCACGACCGCGATCCCGCTCGATGATGATCTTCGCGCCAAGCTCGTTGAGAAACTGTCCGCCTCTCTCGGCCGTTCCGTCTCGCTCCGCGAGCGTGTGGACGAGTCGATCATCGGCGGTGTCCGCATCAGTGTGGCCGGCAAGGTTCTGGACGGCAGCGTTTCGACGCAGCTGCGGAGCCTGCGCACGGTCCTTTCTACTGCACATCAGGGAGGTGAGGCGTAAGTGGCTGAGATCACCGCCAGCTCTATCAGTGATGTACTTCGCTCGCAGCTGGAGTCCTTCAAGACCTCCGTGGACGTACGCGAGGTCGGGACTGTCGTCGAGGTCGGCGACGGTATCGCTCGCGTGGATGGTCTGTGCGGAGCGATGGCTGGAGAGCTCCTCGAGTTCGTGGGTCGTGATGGTGAGAGCGTGTTCGGCATGGCGCTCAACCTTGACGAGAACGAGATCGGCGCCGTCCTCATGGGCGAGACTTCGCTCATCGGTGAGAACGACATCGTTCGCACGACCGGCCGCACCGTCGAGGTGCCGTCGGGCAAAGGCTTCCTGGGCCGTATCGTCAACCCGTTGGGGCTGCCGATCGACGGCAAGGGGCCGATACAGGCCGAGGGCGTACGCCCCGTCGAGTTCAAGGCCCCGGGCGTCATCGCACGTCAGCCGGTCCATGAGCCGATGCAGACAGGTATCGTGGCCATCGACGCCATGATCCCCGTTGGACGCGGCCAGCGTGAGTTGATCATCGGCGACCGTCAGACAGGCAAGACCGCTGTCGCGGTTGACACGATCATCAACCAGAAGGGCAAAGACGTCGTCTGCATCTACGTGGCTATCGGCCAGAAGGCCTCCACCGTAGCGGGCGTTGTCGAGACCCTTCAGCAGTACGGTGCGATGGACTACACCATCGTCGTCGCTGCCAACGCGTCAGATCCGGCTCCGCTCCAGTACCTCGCTCCGTTCTCGGGCGTGGCCATGGGCGAGTTCTTCATGTACAACGGCGTCGATGGCAAGCCGGCATCCAAAGACAATCCGGGCCGCGCGGTCCTGTGCGTCTACGATGACCTCTCCAAGCAGGCCGTCGCATATCGCCAGATGTCGCTGACGCTGCGTCGTCCTCCGGGACGCGAAGCGTACCCTGGTGACGTCTTCTACCTGCACAGCCGCCTGCTTGAGCGAGCGGTGAAGATGAACGATGAGGCTGGCGCCGGTTCGCTCACAGCGCTGCCGATCATCGAGACCCAGGCTGGTGACGTCTCGGCATACATCCCGACCAACGTCATCTCCATCACCGACGGTCAGATCTTCTTGCAGTCAGACCTGTTCTTCCAGGGCGTCCGTCCGGCGGTCAACGTCGGTATCTCCGTCTCCCGGGTCGGTGGTAACGCCCAGACCAAGGCGATGAAGCAGGTCGCCGGTTCTATGCGTCTGGACCTGGCGCAGTACCGTGAGATGGCCGCCTTCGCGCAGTTCGGCTCTGACCTGGACAAGGCGACACAGCAGACCCTTAGCCGAGGAGCCCGTCTCGTAGAGCTCTTGAAGCAGGGCCGCTACACGCCGTTCCCTGTCGAGGAGCAGGTCATCGCCATCTTCGCGGGTACCCGTGGCTATCTGGATGAGCTGCCCGAGGCCGAGGTCGTGCGTTTCCGCGATGAGTTGCTGGACTTCGTGCGCAGTGCGTATCCGGAGATCGGCAAAGCCATCGTGGCGGACGGCAAGATCACGGATGAGACCGAAGCGGCGCTGAAGAAGGCCGTCGAGGAGTTTGCCTCCTCGTTCGTGGAGGGCTAGACGCATGGCGAACCTGCGCGACATCAAACAGCGGATCGTCTCGGTGCAGAGCACGAGTCAGATCACGCGCACCATGGAGATGGTCGCGACCGCCAAGATCAAGAAAGCGCAGGAGAAGATCGAAGCGGCGCGTCCGTACGCGCTCGCCATGGTAGAGGTGCTCGGCAACGTCGCCCGATTCGTTCAGGGTGCGTCGCATCCGCTGCTTGAGGAGCACGACAAGCGCGAGCGGGTCGCCGTTGTCTCGATCACTTCAGACCGCGGCCTGTGCGGCGCGTTCAACAGCAACATCCTCCGTTTGACGGAGCAGATCATATCGCGTGAGCAGTCCAACGACGCGGAGACCTCGGTCATCGCCGTTGGCAAGAAGGCCATCAGCTACCTGCGTTATCGGGGAGTGGAGCCCGCGGTCTCGTATCGAGACATCTCGGACAAGCCCACGTTCGCCGATGCGCGTGCGATCGCGGCGCATATCATCCCGGCCTATGAGGCGGGGGAGATCGACGCCGCCTATGTCGCGTTCAACCGCTTCAAGAACGTTGCCGAGCAGAAGGCAGAGGTGTACCAGCTTCTCCCTATCGAGCGACGGGTCATGGAGACTGAAGACGCGCAGATCGATCAGCTGATGCCCGAGTACGTCTTCGAGCCTGATGCAGGCACGGTTCTTGAGCGCCTGCTTCCCACGTACGTCGAGACGCTCATCTACCGGGCGCTCATGGAGTCGGCGGCTTCGGAGCACGGTGCTCGCCGGACAGCCATGAAGTCGGCAACCGATAACGCCACCGAGATGGTCAATACGCTCACCCGTAGCTACAACCGTGCGCGCCAGGCCGCGATCACCAATGAGATCGCTGAGATCGTAGGCGGCGCAGCCGCGCTGGAGGATTCATAGAATGGCAGACAACAACGTAAAGGAAGCGCCTATGAACGTCGGACGGATCGTTCGCGTCATCGGCCCGGTCATCGACGTGGAGTTCGCGCCGGAGTCGATCCCCGCGATCTATAACGCGCTCAAAGTCGATACCGAGAGCCCCGCTGGCCGGGTGCAGCTCGTCGCCGAGGTGCAGCAGCACCTAGTCGGCAACCAGGTGCGCGCAGTCGCGATGTCGACTACCGACGGTATCCAGCGTGGCATGGAAGCCGTCGATACCGGCAAGCCGATGATGATGCCTGTCGGACCCTCGACACTGGGTCGTATCTGGAATGTGGTCGGTGAGCCGGTAGACGGCGAGCCGATGCCTGAGGTGGAGGACTTCTACCCGATCCACCGGGAGGCCCCGGAGTTCGAGGATCTGGAGCCCAAGACCGAGATCTTCGAGACCGGCATCAAGGTCGTCGACCTGCTCGAGCCCTATATCAAGGGTGGTAAGACGGGTCTGTTCGGCGGTGCCGGCGTAGGCAAGACCGTTATCATCATGGAGCTCATCAACAACCTGGCGCAGGCGCACGGTGGTACGTCCGTGTTCACCGGTGTTGGCGAGCGCACCCGTGAGGGTACCGACCTCTTCATCGAGATGTCCGAGTCGGGCGTCATCAAGAAGACGGCCCTCATCTATGGCCAGATGAACGAGCCTCCGGGAGCCCGTCTTCGTGTCGGCCTCGCCGGCCTGACCTCGGCCGAGTACTTCCGTGACCAGGGCCAGGACGTGCTGCTGTTCATCGACAACATCTTCCGCTTCACCCAGGCGGGTTCCGAGGTATCGGCGCTTCTGGGCCGTATGCCTTCCGCCGTCGGTTACCAGCCCACGCTGGCCACCGAGATGGGCGAGTTGCAGGAGCGCATCACCTCCACCAAGAACGGGTCGATCACGTCCGTCCAGGCCATCTACGTGCCTGCCGACGACCTCACCGACCCCGCGCCCGCTACCGCGTTCACGCACCTTGACGCAACGACGGTCCTCTCGCGCTCCATCGCCGAGAAGGGCATCTACCCGGCTGTCGACCCGCTCGCATCGTCTTCGCGTGCGCTCGACCCGTCAGTCGTCGGTGACGAGCACTATCGCGTCGCCCGTGCGGTACAGGGTGTGCTCCAGCGCTACAAGGACCTGCAGGATATCATCGCCATCCTCGGCATGGATGAGCTTTCCGAGGATGACAAGCTTGCGGTCTCCCGTGCACGTAAGATCGAGCAGTTCCTCAGTCAGCCGTTCTTCGTGGCCGAGCAGTTCACCGGCATGAGCGGCAAGTACGTTAAGCTTGAGGACACCATCCGCGGTTTCGCTGAGATCGTGGAAGGCAAGCACGACGATGTACCCGAGCAGGCGTTCCGCTACGTCGGCACCATCGAGGAGGCCCTCGAGAAGGCCGCCCAGATGGCAGCGACGGCGTAGAAGAAGGAGCGGTCTTATGGCACGCACGCTACTGTGCGAGATAGTGACACCGGAGAGAGTCCTCTACACCAATGAGGTGGAGATGGTCGTGGCTCCCACGCTCGAAGGTGAGATCGGCATCCTGCCGTTGCACGTGCCGCTCGTGACCGTGCTCAAGCCGGGCGAGCTCCGTGTTCGCTACAACGACGGCAAAGACGTCGATTGGTTCGCGATCTCGGGCGGATATCTGCAGGTGCACGAGGACAAGGTCATCGTGTTGGCAGACAATGCGGCGCTCGCGTCGCAGATCGATGTGGATCGTGCCCGAGAGGGCATGTCCAAGCTAGAGGAGCGAATGGCACAGCTCAAGCAAGACGCGGCCGAAGACGGCATCCTTGAGGATTGCGAGCGCGATCTCAAATGGTGTCAGGCCCAGGTGGCTGTCGCTGAGCGACGCTAGCCTCTACACAACGAGAGCTTCGACACGGCGGGTCTTCGGACCCGCCGTGTCGCGTCTCAGGGGCGGTATCAGGACTTCTGCAGATGCGTTCTCTCATATCAGGACCGTAACGCTTGGGGTTCAGCGTTGCCCCTGGTCGCATCGGTCAGCTACGCTGTTCAGGCTGTACCCTATTCCTCGGAGGCATTCGCCCTCATGGCATCTATCGTTGTAACAGGTGGAAACAGACTGTCCGGCACCGTCACGGTGGGTGGCGCCAAGAACTCGGCCCTGAAGCTCATGGCTGCGTCGCTGCTTGCCGCCGGTGAATCGACGATCACCAACGTTCCGGACATCAGCGATGTGCACATCATGGCCGACGTCTTGCGAGGGCTTGGTGCCCGGGTATCGCGCGAGGACCACACCTTGCGCATCGATGCCACCGAGCTGACCTCTTTCGAAGCACCGTATGAGTTCGTCGCGCAGATGCGCGCCTCTATCGTCGTCCTCGGTCCCCTGGTCGCACGACTCGGTCATGCGCGTGTCGCGATGCCGGGAGGATGCAACATCGGGTCGCGCAAGGTCGATATGCACATACGCGGACTCACAGAGCTTGGCGTGGATATCACGCTCGGGCACGGCTACATACATGCCGAGGCACCCGCGGGGCTGCATGGCGCCCATGTGATCCTCGACTTCCCAAGCGTGGGTGCTACCGAGAACCTTCTCATGGCCGCAGTGCTAGCGCACGGCGTGACCACCATCGAGAACGCCGCGCGCGAGCCCGAGATCGGCGACCTGGTGGACTTCTTGGTGGGAATGGGCGCGCGCATCGGTGGACGAGGGTCTTCGACGCTCGTGGTCGAGGGCGTCGAGAGCCTGGCGCCCGTCACGCATCGCACCGTCGGTGACCGCGTTGAAGCGGGCACTTTCCTGGTTGCGGGTGCGCTGTCCGGCGGGCCGGTATCGGTTCGCGGGTTCGACCCTTCGCACCTCGAGCTCGTCCTTGTCAAAATGGAGGCGGCTGGCTGCGAGTTCGAGATGCACGAAGACGGCGCCACGGTGAGACGTGTCGGTCCGGTCGTTCCCACCGATGTCGCCACCCTGCCATATCCCGGCTTTCCAACCGACATGCAGGCGCAGTTCATGGCCCTGATGGCGATCGCCGGGGGAGCCTCCGTGATCACCGAGAACGTCTTCGAGAATCGCTTCATGTTCGCCGACGAGCTACGACGTATGGGCGCCGAGATCGTCATCGAGGGTCATCGTGCCCTCGTTCGCGGAGTCTCTCAGCTCTCCGGTGCGCCTGTTCGATGCCCGGATCTCCGGGGTGGCGCGGCGCTGGTGCTTGCCGGCCTCATCGCCGACGGGCGCACCTTTGTTCAGGACGTACAGCACATCCAGCGCGGCTATGAGGCGTTCGTCCCCAAGCTCTCGGCTCTGGGTGCCGATGTTGTCATGACGGACGACTGAGTGAGAGGGTCAATGATGCTGAATCGAGAAGAGATCAAGTCGATCATCCCTCACAGGGATCCGTTCCTGCTTGTCGATCGGGCGGAAGACGTGGTTCCCGGTCAGAGCGCCATCGGCTACCTGGATGTCGCTCAGACCGCGTTCTGGGTCCCCGGTCATTTTCCCGACTATCCGGTCATGCCGGGTGTTCTTATCGTGGAGGCGATGGCGCAGGTGGGGGCTGTGGCACTCCTTTCGCTTCCCGAGAACAAGGGCAAGATCGCGTTCTTCGCAGGTATCGACAAGGTGCGTTTCAAGCGTCAGGTCATACCGGGTGACACGCTTCGCATGCAAGTCGTGATCACGAAGTCACGAGGCGCTCTGGGTTTTGGTGAAGCGAGGGCCTATGTAGGAGAAGAGCTGACCTGCACCGGCGAACTCATGTTTGCGATAAAGTAAGTGGTTCTACATCGTTTGCTGCCGCAAGGGCGGCTCTAGTCGAGGGGTATCGGTAGTCACATGGGACTAAGAGAACGGATCGCTGACGGAAGCGCCGTGTTCGGCGTCGTCGGCCTCGGGTATGTGGGCCTTCCGCTCGTCGTGGAGATGGCCGACGCAGGGCACAAAGTCATCGGCTTCGACGTCTCCGCCGAGAAGGTCGACCTCGTGAACGCTGGTGACAGCTACATACCTGATGTCCCCTCGGACGTTCTCGCGCGGCTTGTGGATGCGGGCCTCATAGCTGCCACCGGTGATTTCTCGAGGGCGGGCGAGTGTGACGCGATAGCCATTTGCGTACCCACACCGCTGGACGAGATGAAGGAGCCGGACACCTCGTACATGGAGAGCGCCGCACGCAGGATCACGCCGTACCTGCATGAGGACATGCTCGTGACCCTTGAATCGACCACTTATCCGGGAACTACCGAGGAGATCGTCCAACCCATCTTGGAGGAGTCCGGGATAAGGGTCGGAGAGGGTCTGTTCCTCGCTTTCTCCCCCGAGCGTGTCGATCCCGGCAACCCGGTGTATCAGACGAGAAACACCCCCAAAGTCGTAGGCGGCGTGACTCCTGCCTGCACCGAGCACGCGGTCGCCTTCTACAGCCGGTTCATCGACACCATCGTGCCTGTCTCATCCACCCGCGCTGCCGAGATGAGCAAGCTTCTTGAGAATATCTTCCGTTGCGTGAACATAGCGCTGGTAAACGAGCTCCTTCTTCTCTCGGAGCGTATGGGTATCAACATCTGGGAAGTGGTAGACGCCGCCAAGACCAAGCCATTCGGTTTCATGCCGTTCTACCCCGGGCCTGGTCTTGGAGGACATTGCATCCCGATCGACCCGTTCTACCTTTCATGGAAGGCTCGAGAGTACGACTTCCACACCGAGTTCATCGAGCTTGCCGGGAAGACCAATGAGAACATGCCATACTACGTGGTCCGACGCTTGATGGATGCCCTGAACACGCACCGCAAGTCGCTGGCGGGCGCCAGGGTCCTCATGCTCGGGGTGGCGTACAAGGCGAACATCGACGATATGCGGGAGTCGCCTGCTATCAAGATCGCCGAGTTGTTGCTGGACAAGGATGCGGACCTGAGTTTCCACGACCCGTACGTGCCCGTCTTCGAGGTGGGGGGTCAGAAGCTGGAGAGCGTCACGCTTGATGATCAGATGCTCCGCGACACCGACATCGTGCTCGTTGTGACCGACCACCAGAATGTGAACTACGACGCGGTCGTTCGCAATGCGCCGTTGATACTGGACACCCGTAACGCTCTCAAGTCGTTCAACGAGAGCACCATAGTTCGTCTCTAGGCATATGACCCGACAACGAGAGCCAGTCGTTGCGGTCGTGAAAAAGGAAGTGAAATGGGCAAGCACTCTGCATCACGGCGCCGTGTGAAGCGTCGGCTGGAGCCACCGAAAGCGAACCGCGATAGGCGGCCTGCTTCGGTGGTCGAATCCGCCCCGAAGATGCGAATCCATCAGGAGCGTCGCAAACAGAAGATCAAGCGGATCGCCTACGTGACCCTGGCTGTCCTTGCCGTCGTAGTGCTCGGAGGGGCGGCGTGGGGCTACTACACGTACAAGGACATCGAGAAGTCCATGCAGTCCGGGGCAGCGACCAACGCCATGACGCAGGAGGCCTTGACCGAAGCTGCTCCGCAGGAGCCGTTCAATATCCTCCTCATGGGTAGCGATATCCGCGAAGGTGAAGAAGCCGCGCGCGCTGATACCATCATCGTGGCCAGGGTCGACCCTGAGCTTAAGAAGGTCTGGATGCTCTCGATTCCTCGTGACACCAGGGTGGAGATCCCCGGTCACGGGATATCCAAGATCAACGCTGCCAACTACTATGGCGGAGCCGAGGGCGGCCCCGCTCTTATGATCGAGACAGTCGAGGGCTTCCTGGACATAGAGATCAACCACTACATGGAGATCGATTTCACTGGCTTCCAGGCCGCAGTCGATGCTCTGGGCGGTGTATGGATTGACGTCGATGTCGAGATCGATGACTGGAAGGCCGCAAGCCATAGTCCGGGCCACGCCGCATCTCACATCGATCCGGGCTATCAGCTGCTCGACGGAGAGTACGCTCTCACCTATGTCCGGAGTCGTGATTTTGCTGACGCTGACTTCACCCGCATGCGTCACCAGCAGACGTTCTTCAAGGCATTGGCCGAGCAGTCCGCCAAGATCGAGAACCTCCCCAAGCTGCCCTCTATAGCACGCTCTATCGCCGGCTACATGTCCACGAGCATGGGTGTTGGTGACATTCTCGAGGTCATTCAGGCAATGAAGGGCATCGGCGGAGATGACGTGCAGACCGCGACGATAACCGGTGAGTGGAAGTCCCCCTACGTTTGGACCGACGAGGCCGAGAAGGCGCGTCTTCTGGAGGCGTTCAACACGGGAGGTTCGTTCGAGGTGTCGACTTCGGAAGACGACGTGATCGAACCCGGCGACATCTCGGTGACCATCCGGAACGGAGCGGGCATCTCAGGTGTGGCTGCCGAGTGTTCCGGAATCCTGGACTTGAAGGGGTACGTCATCGGTGAGGTAGGCAACGCGAACCAGTTCGTATATGACAAGACGCTTGTCGTGTATGACGGCGATGATATAGCCGCTGCGGAGCGGGTGGCTGCCGACTTGCCGCAGGCGGACATCGTTGCCAGCCGGGGCATGTACTCGTTCACCACACGCATCCTGGTGGTCGTGGGCAAAGACTGGGAGATGGACAGCACGGGTACGACCACTGCTCAGTAGATAGACAGGGTGCAGTCGGGGCGAGGTTTGCCCCACGCTGATCCTCAGCGCCGTGAGGCGTCAAGCAAGACGTCGAGAGCCCGCTGTGCCATCTCGTCCCTGCCAAAGGACGACTCGGCCAGACCGCGTGCGTTGGCACGCATACGCGCAACGGAATCGGGGTCATCTGCGAGCCGCTCGATCGCGTCCGCAAGCGCTTCTCCATCTTCTGCAGGCACGTACAGACCGACCTCGTTCTCCTCGACAAGCTCTTTGGTCCATCCCGGTGAGTTGACGATCACCGGGCGACCGGAGGCCAGTGCGTCGAAGAACTTGTTGGGGGAGTTCGTCGCAAGAATTGGGACGTCCGCGAACAAGGTCATCAGGACGTCCGCCGAGCGAGTGAGGACCGGTACCTCGTGCTTGGGTAGCGAACCGATGAGACGCACGTTGTCCAGGCCGAGATCCTCGATGTACCCGCGAAGCTCAGGGAGTCTCTTGCCGTCCCCCGCGATCACGAACACCACATCGTCCCGTCCCCGTTCTTTCAAGATCCGGGCCGCCTCAGGGACGTTGAGCTCGACCGCGTTCGATGGACCGATGGCACCGGCGTAGCCGACGACGAACTTCCCCTGGAGGTCATGCGCTTCAAGGAATGGTTCGTCCTTGTCTCCGGGATGGAACAGATCGAGGTCGGAGCTGTTCGGGATCATGTGCACATGCGACGTGCTCGTTCCTTCGGCTACGACTCCTGCGACCATGCCCGGCGACAACGCGATGACCGCCGAGGAGTGCCGGTAAAGCGCGCGTTCCAGCGCCTTTGCGATGATTCCAAGAGGGCTTCTGCGCTTCAGGGCCCCCATCTGGATGGCCGCTTCCGGCCAGAGGTCTCTCACTTCGAACACCAGCGGCGTCCGTCGCAACCACGAGGCGGCAAGTCCGGGTATGCCAACGGTCAGTGGAGTGGAAGTGGCCAGCACCACATCGTGTCGTCCTGCGGTCACGGCAAGCCAGATCGCTCCCAGGGTGAATGCGATGAACGACCAGATCCGCTTGCCGTAGCTCATGTAGTTCGAGTAGGGGACGCGAACGGACAGCACGCGGATGCCGTCGATCTCGCCGCGCACGAACACCTTCTTGGAGAATTCCTCGGGCAAGCGCGAGCTGCTGGTGATGATGGTCACGTCATGACCTTGCTGGGTCCAACGACGAGCAAACTCATAGCTTCGGATGAGCCCGAGGGAGGACTCGCGCGTTGCGAAGAACTGATGGATGTAGAGGATTCTCACTCGCGCACCGTTCATCTTCGCTCTCGGTGGGCGCCCGGTCGGCCTACGGCCATGTAGGTGAGCCCGGCCGCAGTCAGCGCGGCATCGTCCAGGCAGTTTCGTCCGTCGAAGACGATAGCGTCTTCTTCCATCACCTGTGCGGCCCGCTTCCAGTCGAGGTCGATGAACTCCTGCCATTCAGTCACCAGGATGGCGGCAGAGGCCCCTGTGAGCGCTTCCCAGACTGTATCTGTTCGAGTCGCGCCAGAGATCTCGGTCTCGGCGGCAATTGGATCGTATATGACGATCTCAGCGCCCTTCTCGGCGAACAGTGGCACGATGTCGTAGGCGGGAGACTCGCGTGTGTCGTCGGTCTCAGGTTTGAACGACAGACCGAGTATGGCGATGCGCTGTCCGGAGATGTCGCCCATCGCCCGCGAGAGTGCAGCGACCGGGAGCAGTCTTTGCCTGTTGTTGACGTCGATGACCGCCTTGAGCAACGTGAACTCATATCCGTTGAGCGTTGAGATGAAGTCGAGAGCCCTTGTGTCCTTGGGGAAGCAAGAGCCGCCGTAGCCGATGCCCGCACGGAGGAAGTCAGAGCCGATCCGACTGTCCAGGCCCACACCCTGTGCGACCGACTCCACATCCGCACCCACACAGTCACAGATGTTCGCTATCTCGTTGATGAACGAGATCTTGGTGGAAAGGAAGGCGTTCGACGCGTACTTGATGGTCTCGGCGCTGGCGATGTCGGTCTCAAGAATCGGTGCGTTGATGCGCTCGTAGAGCTCGCCCATCGTGGCGAAGTCCGCCTTGCCCTCGGCACCAAGGATGATCCTGTCGGTCTCGAACCAGTCGTGGATCGCCTTTCCTTCGCGAAGAAACTCCGGGTTGGAGACATAGCCGATGGGCACCCGTGCCTTCTCCAGATAGCGCTGCTGGAGCGTGGCGCCGGTGCCGGGGGGTACCGTCGACTTCATGACGAGCAGGAACGGGTGGTCGGCTGCCGCGACGAGTTCGCTGACGACTGTCCGGACCTGGCTCAGGTCCGCAGCGCCGTTCTGTGCGGACGGGGTGCCCACGGCGACGAAGGTGACCTCACCGATAAGAGGACTCCAACCGTTCTCGGGGGTCTCGAAGCGAAGATTGCCGTTGTCCAGCCCCTCCTTCAGGAGGTCTTCGATGCCCGGCTCGAATATCGTGCTCCGGCCCGCACGCAGCATCTCGATCTTTGCCGGATCGATATCCACGCATGTGACATCGTGACCGGAGTGAGCCAGGCATACTCCGGTGACAAGGCCGACATAGCCGGTTCCTATGACAGTCGTCTTCATGTGGTTCCCTTAACCCCTCACGCTGATCCCGCTCATGGCTTCAGCCCAATAGTCTATCAGTCCACGTGCCACCAGGGGGCACGTCATTCCTCCGCGATCCCAGTCGCGAACCAGCTTGCGACGTCGGGTCCAACGGCAGTCGGACCGCCGACAATGTACGTGTCGGTCACACTGATGAACCGTTCCGAGAGAAGCTCCGCGGTCTCGGCCGGCACGCGGTCCGGCCGGGTCATGATGAGTACCGCATTGTATCGCGCAGCCATCCAGCCACCGGTCATTGCGTCCGGAAAGCTCTCCCCGCTTGCTATCACCAGTCTTTCCGGACCCATCCCGCGGTCGTACGCAAGCTCTGCGACCCGTTGCGCGGTCTCGTAGCGGTTCATTCCTCCAATGCGCGTGGCCTTCACTCTGCCGGCCGCATTCAAGGAGGTCTCTACTGACTGCGATACAGCCGCTGTACCGCCCACGATCAACGTCTCACTGGGATCGATCTCGTTGAGCAGTTCCAAGGTCTCCGCGGGGAGCGAGTCCGTCTTCGTCAGCAGGAGGGGATAGCCTTTGCGTCCCGCGAGTCCTGCCACCGAAAGCCCGTCAGGGTAGTTTTCACCCGAGGTGATGACCACGGTGGAGCGAGGCCCCTTCAGCTCGATAAGGCGTCGGGCGATATTGGCGGCGGTCTCGTATCGGTTCGCTCCCTGGATGCGCGATACCTCTTTGAGCTTCCTTACGTCGCTATCGCTAGTCACCGGGAAGCTGAGTGCCTTGAGGCTCACCCTGGTGGAATCTGAGATAGCGGTGGTGCCGCCGAGGATGATCACGCGCTGAGGTTTGAGCCGCTTGATCTCCTCGGCCACTCTTTCGTCCAGCCCGGTGCTCGGGTTGAGCAGAAGTGGGGCGTTGTAGAGCGTGCACAACGAAGTGCTGGCCAGAGCGTCGGCGAAGTCCCGGGACGTGGCTATGATGACCGTGGAGTCGCTCTTGTAGGCGAAGCCGGTCGGGAATGCCGCACGCGATGCCTGTATCGCGGTCTCGATGCGGTCGTTGCCCCAGAGGCGGTTCTGCTCGGGGGTGATCTCTTGATACCTGAATCGAACGCCGGTCTCGGTGCTCTCACACAAATAGACCCGGTGCACGAAGCTGGTGGCGTCGTTATTCCATTCGCTGAAGGTCAGCTGGATGGAGCCGTCGGGGCCGTCCAGCACCTGGGGGTTGTTGTAGCGGACCGACGCGTCCTTTGCGCGGATGATGACATCGTTGTCACCCGTGGTCCATGTTCCCGTTGACGCCGAGTAGTGCCATCGGATGATGTCTCCTCCGCGAGAAGCGAAGGGGTCGTCGAGACGGGAGGTCTCATCCGGTTCACCGCCTGTGACGAGAAACGCCTCTATGTCACCGGACGGTTGAACGACGAAATCCCCCGCGTCGAACAGGTTGTCCGTCTCGCAGATCGTCTGGATGCTCCACTCGCCGTCGTCGATGCGTGCCATCGACCACGTGGGAGCAGGAAGGGGCTCAAGGAGGCTGGCGTCGCGCTGGGCGAGGAACAGGATGACCGGGCTGCCGTCGGGCAGTTCTTTGACGACCACCTGGTTGACCCGCATCTCCATCGTCTCGTCGATCGCGCAGGATGCGTCGAGGGAGGCCTTCGTCCATGGGACGATTGCGCCGCTTGCATCCACCGAGACGCTGCCGTCCGCGCTACACCAGGTTCCATCATCAGAGGTCGTCAGGTAGTAGAGTCCGCGACGTTCGAACGCGTCATCGGGAGCCGCGTGAAGGTCTCGGAACGTGATCGCCGCGTGTCCTGTGTCCGCTGCCCCTTCGAAGAAGTTGACGTAGAAAGAGTCCCATGCGGTGATCGAATCGATGGTGCTCCGCTGCGCGTCGATGACCACCGTTGCGGTGCTCCAGGCAGATCGTGCCGGCAGGTAGTCTATGTAGCCCCAGTCGTAGTACCCGTCTGCTTCCGGTGTGGCTGTGGTGTGGCCGCTACGGAGGAAGAGCCTCAAGCTCCCGTCTGTCCTCAGCACCGGCTGGGGATAGGTAGCGTCGACGGCTGCTCCTGTGGTGTCCCGGATGACGTCTTCGGTCCGGATCTGGGGCTTCGTGGGATCGGCGATGACCGTCTCTCGGAGGGAGTACTGCTCATCGCCGACGTTGAATGCTGTGCCGTGGGCGCCGAAGAACGCGTGCAATCGATTGTCTGCATCGAGCATCGAGGACGTGCCGCCATGCGTGTCGGCAACCAGGGGGTTGTCCCCGATACGCGTGGGCTCCTGCCAGCGTGAAGTGGCGTGGTCGAACCCCGCAAGGTACGGGTCAAGCCCGTATCCTTGATAGGTGATCCAGGTGGTGTTCCGTGGCTCGTCGTAGACTGCCGGCGGAGCGATCACCATCGCCTCGTAGATGGCGGTGCCCGAAGCATCTCGGTCGAAGTAGTCGGTCGTCTTTGCCTCGGCGGGTGCGGAGGCGAGGACCAGCAACAAAGCTGCGCCCATGATGAGTGCCTTGAGCAGGCACGGAACGGACGGTCTATCGCTGGCGGGTGTGATTCTTGCCATGAGCTGCTCTCTGCTGTTCGGTCAGTGCATCGTGCCCGGTATGCGCGCTAGCGAGATCCGGGAACCACCTTGCGGATGGCGCTTCTGGCGAGTTCGACCAGAAACGCTGTTTCCTGGGGGCGCGTGGCTTTGATCAGGTGAGAGGCTGCCAGGAAGACGACGACTCCGGTCAGGAATTCGAGTATCAAGGCCAGTACACCGGCTTCGGTCACGGCGGCGACCAGCCATACCGCAGCGAACATCGTGATCGAAGACATGAGGATCCGCAGTAGATCCCCCCACGGCAGCCTCCATGCCATGAACGCGCGACTGCGCCAGGATGTCAAGATGAGCAGGAGGATATAGGATGCCACGGTGGTGTATGCGGCGGCGATGTACCCCCAGCGTGCGACAAGGATGAAGTTCAGCGCGATATTGAACGCCGCGACGATGGCGGTGTTGGTCATGGTGACCTTCGTGCGCTTATGAAGCGCGATCCCTACACCGGCGATCTCCGTCATGCCGTAGAGGAACGCTGCGGTGGCCACGAGTGGCAGCACAGTCGCCGCTTCTCGGTATTCAGGTGCGGTGAATACCGACAAGAAGTCGCCGGAAACGGCGAACAGGCCCAGGAGCAGCGGCATCCCGATGAGCGCGAAATAGCGCGTGAACCGCGTTTGGACGTTCTCGGCTATGCCCTGACCACGCTTCTCGTAGATCTCTACAAGAAGGGGGACCATGGTCATTGTCAGTGGGAGTACGAACATCTGCATGAGCTTGTCGCCAAGGCCGTATGCCACCGAGTAGAGACCGGCTTCGGCACTTCCTCGCACGATGGCGATGATGTAGCGGTCGCTCAGTACGAGAAGCCAGTAGGAGATACTGGCTGCAGCCAGAGGGAAGCCGTATTTTGCGTAACTGTCGATCACGTCTTTGGTGAAGTGCCTGGGTGAAAGCGAGCCGATCTTGCCAACAGCCCGGAAGGACGACGGCAGAATGGCGGCGAAACCGACCAGGTTTCCGAAGATGATGCCCCAGGCTCCAAGATCCATCGTCACGACAAGGAAGATCGAGGCGGTGGTTCCGACCAGCGTGGATACCAGCGACAGTTTGGCGAACGCCCCCGCATGGTTGCCCGCTTTGAGGACCTCGAGCAGCGCGAGAGCAAGCCTGTTCGCCAGAAACGAGGCAATGGCGATGGGGATGAGCTTAAGCAACCCCGGAGCTATGGATCCACGCAGCAGCCACGTGACGACCCCTGCCGCAAGGGAGAAGCCGCAGAGCGAACCGATCGCGGCCCAGAGGGTGGAGGCGGTATACCGGTCCATGGTGCCCGCGCGCTCGTGGATCCAGTAGTACCTGACCGTGGAGTGTTGGATCCAGGTGATTGCAAGATGTGCGAGCAACGCCATCGCCGACATCACGAGGTAGAAGTCGCCATACTCCGCGGGACCGATCGCATTGGTGAAGATCGGTACGGTCAGAAGAGACGTGAGGGCGGGGATGACCCGGACGGGCAGGTACTTGCTTGCGCTACGACCGGCACGCTCAAGGATGCCGCGTAAGTCCGGTTCGGGGCCGGTGTCTGTTGTGGTGGCGTGCGAAACCTCGGGACTCATGCGATTCTTCCTTCTTCAGGCTCGACGTCCGCAAACATAGTACTTCACTCCCGACTTGCGACCAGCATGAAGGTGTGTCGGTTGGGTAACGGAACACCATCCGTCAGGGTCACGGGGTACAATGGCAACCGCTTTATGGAAGGCTGACCGTGACAGGCGAAAGAACACGCCGCCGACTGGCCTGTGCGCTATGGTACGGAATCGGGAGTCGTGAATTCGGAGGTACCGGGTGTCACTTGCGCGATTCGACACACGTGTCGAGCACTGGATCAACTCAACGGCCTGGCTTTTGCCTGCACTCTATATACTCTCGCCCAAGATCGAGATAGTCGGACCTTCCTTCAGGCTGGGTGATGTTCTTGCACTGGCTCTGATCGCGGGCCATGTCTGGCTCTCCGTGCGTCGCCGGGAGTGGTCTATTGGTTGGATGGACTGGATGTATGCGGCGTTGTTCGCATCGGCTATCGCATCCACCGTATGGGGCTACGCGGCCCTCGACATCGCGCCAAACATCCGCGACCTGTTCGAGCTTCCCAAGATACTCATCTTCTACTTGATCTACCGGGTCGCCCGTAGCGTGCCATGGGAAAAACGCGATATCCGCAAAGTAGGCGTTTCGATTCTCGTTTCCCTGGTTCCCGTATTCGTCCTCTCTGTGTGTCAGTATGTCGACGTGCCGGGGGTCAACGACTACATCAGCCCTCTCTTTGCCTCACCGTGGCACGTCATGAAGATACTCACCATAGGCCGCGCGGTCGGGACTTTTGGTAATCCCAACTACTTGGCCTTCTTCCTCATCGCACCGGCGCTCATCATGTACGCTGGCACGGTTCGTGTGCTCATGGCACGTCCTGTCGATCGTCCGCGATTGGCCTGGACCCTGTTGTCCCTGGGGCTGCTCGGCGTCGTGTTCGGGCTTGCGTCATCGCGTACGGCTCTGGTGGCTATCGGTTCGGCAGTCCTGGCGTGCGCCGTTCCGGTGTTCTGGGCCGCACGAAGCAAGGGGAGTCAGTGGCAGTCCCGTGTATCGATCTTGTCACTGATCGTCTTTGGAGCCGTGCTGGCCATGGGCATCTCGACTGCGCGTTATCTGCCGTCGCCGGCAAACACCCTTGGCCTGATGGAGCGCTTCGAAGTCGGCTACGACGAGATGCTTAATGCCTCGGGAGACTCAGAGACCAACTTCGGCCAGCGCCTCGAGCGCTGGGGTCTGGCGCTGGATGAGATAGCCGAGAGTCCGGTTCTTGGCCGTGGTCCGGCAAAGGAGCTCGTCGAGCAGCTGGACATGCAGCCCACGGACAACGAGTACCTGTATCATGCCGCACGCTACGGTCTTGTGGGTCTTGCGTTGTACATCGCGCTCTACGCAGGGATGCTCAGGTTCGCCTGGCGCACGATCTCGGGTGCCATGGTTGAGAGTCTGGTTGGCGAGCGGACCATCGGTCTGGTCATGTTCGGCATGATCTTCGCCGCGATACTGTTCGGCATCATGGCCGGCACCTTCTACAACCTGCAGATATGGCCGATGATGATGTTCGGTTACGGTACCCTTGTCGCATACGCTGAGCGATGGAGTGCTCGCGGGGCCGGTGCCGAGAGCGATGATGGCGGTGCGATCGCAACATGAGCCTCCAGGGGGCGGACGGGTCGATGAGAAAGCTTCGGGGTTTGGCTTTTGCGAAGCAGTTTCCGAATCCGGCCGAGCCTTTGCGAGGACTCTTCGTCATGGACCAGGTCATGGCGACCCGTGGAGAGGTCGACTGGAGCGTGATCGCGCCGGTGCCCTATGTCCCTCGTGCACTGGCACCTCTGCTGGGCCGTCCGTTCGTGAAGGGTCCCGATGTCGTTTCAGGGATCGACGTCGCAAGGCCTCGCTATCCGGTCCTGCCGAGGCGGATCCTCTACTCGTCGGTGGGTCGTTCCATGGGCCTGGCAGCAGCACGGTCCTTGCGGCGGACGCTTGATCGTGACGAGGTGGACTTCATCCATGCGCACGCGCTCTATCCAAGCGCGGCTGCGGCGGTGATCGCGCTCGGTCAGAGGGATGTGCCCCTTGTAGTGACTGTGCACGGATCGGACCTGTACACCAATGTGGTCAGGCCATCATGGAAGCACTGCCTGACTCCGGTGATCGAGCGCGCTTCGCGGATCATCTGCGTGAGCGAACGTCTCAAAAACGATCTTTCGCATGAGTTCCCTGATGCCGGGGATCGTGTCGTTGTGATACCGGATGCATACGACGACGAGAGGTTCGCTCTCATACGTCGCGCGAACCCTGATGGGCGAGGCTTGAGGCTGCTCTCCGTGGGAAACCTCCGGCCTGTCAAAGGGCATGATGTGTTGATCCGCGCTTTCGCTTCGGCCATCGATGCCGGCCTGGACGCGAGTCTGACGATCGTGGGACAGGGCTCCGAGGGGGAGTCGCTGGCGGCGCTTGCAGCTTCGCTGCGGTGTGCGGACCGTATCCGTTTCACCGGGGCGCTGGGTGAGAAGCGTCTGCTGGATGAGTACGCGAAGGCGGATGCTTTCGTGCTCGCGTCGCGCAGTGAAGGCTTTGGCGTCGTCTACACCGAGGCGCTGGCCACCGGTCTTCCGGTGATCGCCACTCGATGCGGCGGCCCTGAGGACATCGTGACCGAGGCGGATGGACGCTTCGTTCCGGTAGAGGATGCATCTGCACTCGCGGACGCTTTGCTCGACCTGCCGCATGAGATCACGGGTTACGACCCCCCGAGCATCGCCGCGCGTGCGCGTACCCGGTTCAGCCGGGCGGCAGTGGGCGAGCGGCTTGTCGAGCTGTACCGTTCTCTGGCCATGGAGCGCAGATGAGCCGTCTTTCTCTCAATATCGTGATGGTAGTGACCAACGACGCCGTATCGGATCCGCGGGTCACCAAAGAAGCTCGTGCCCTTGTGGGCGGCGGCAACCGCGTCACCGTGCTGGCCTGGGATCGCACTGGTGAGGCATGCGGGCAAGAGGAGCGCGACGGGGTCACATACGAAAGACTCGGCCCGAGAGCTCCATACGGTTCCGGGTGGCGTGCGTTGCCTCGCTTCATGGAGTTCTGGCGCCTGGCCACGCGACGCGCGCTCGAACTGGCAGCTGATGTCGTCCACTGCCACGACCTGGACACCGCGGTCGTCGGGTTGCGCTTCTTGCAGGGACGACCCCAAGCGCACATGGTGCTCGACCACCACGAACTCTACAGGCACACCAAGATGGTGCCTCAACGTGGCATTGTAGGTGTGGTCGCTCGCTTCCTCGTCGACGCTCTCGATCGCCGCGCGGTGCGATCCGCCTCAGTGGTCGTCGTGGCAAATCCGGGAAACGTAGAGCGCTACGAGCGTATGGCTCCCGGCAAGGTGGTCTCCGTTGAGAATGCGCCGGATGTAGACCTCTTCGTGCCACAGGAGAAGCATTCGGATTCCGGGACCTTCAAGGTCTGCTTCATCGGTCAGAAGCGTTACATGGGGAGTCTTCAGTGCCTGATCGATGTCGTGGCCCGGCATCCGGAGATGAGCGCCCTTATCGCGGGTGGCGGCGTATGCGCCGATGAGGTCGAGCGTGCGGCGGCTGACATCAGCAACGTCCAGACCATGGGGCGCGTTTCGTATGAGGAGATCCCCGGGCTCTATGCCGGGTGCGACGTCGTGTATGCGATGTATGATTCGCGCGTTGGCAACATACGGACGGCTTTCCCCGTGAAGGCATTCGAGGGCATGGCCTATGGCATCCCCGTGCTGGTCGATGCAGGCACATGGATCGCCGACTTCGTGGAGGCCGAGCGGATCGGCCTTGCCGTCCGGTCTCTCGACGAGCGCGCTATCGAGTCTGCGCTTTGTCGCTTGGCCGAGAACCCCGCCCAGGCGCGTGCAATGGGCGAGCGAGGCCGGAAGATCATCATGGAGCGGCTCAACTGGCAAGCTGCCGCCTTCAAGCTGCTTGCCGCTTACGCCGATATACCCCCTGCGGATCTTCGCCCCGGTGGGGATGCATGATCGCAGCGTAGCAGCGCCACTCGGTGGTGCCTGAGCCGTCCGGATGGTACACTATTTGCCCAGGATGGTACGTTTGTAGCCTAGACGGAGTAGTGTCGTGAATCGTAGCCCGTACATCCGAATCCTTGGCGCGTGCCTTGCCGCGCTCATCTCCCTGCCGATGACAGTCGCGCCAGCCACGGCGAGCGATGTCTCGACCGCCGCCATCCCCACGTTCTCTGTCACAGGGACGGGGTACGGTCATGGTATCGGTCTGAGCCAGTACGGCGCGCAGGGCTCAGCCATCGCGGGCAAAGATTACAGCTGGATCATCAAGCACTACTACACCGGCGTGACGATTGGTACCGCCGTAACGAAGAACCTGAAGGTCAATCTCGACCCCGACGCGTCATCGCCCACTTCGTATACGCGGCAGGTCTGGACGATCTCAAACGGACAGACCGGTGCCGGGCTCAGCATCAACGGCGTGAGCTACACCGCCGGTACCTACGTATTCACCGCCAGCGGGTCTGTGATCACTGTGACCGGTGCGAATCTCAGCACACCGCTGGTTCTGACGGGCTCGGTCACAGTCGTTCCCACCTCGGGGAGCCCCGCTCTCCTCTCGGTGAAAGAGGCGACCGGTATCTATGGTTTTGCGAACGGCAAGTACCGGGGCAAGCTGGTGTTGCGTGCCAGTAGCAGCAAGATCCAACTCCTGAACGAACTCGACATCGAGGATTACCTCAAGGGTGTCGTACCACGAGAGATGCCGTCCAGCTGGAAGACGGAGGCTCTCAAGGCGCAGTCGATCGTTGCGCGCTCGTATGCCTACGTTGATACGGACGCCACGTTGTACTGCACCACTTCCAGTCAGGCCTATCAGGGCTACGGTGCCTACAACTCCAAGGGCGTGTGGGTGGGCGAGGCTACGACCACCAACAGCGCGGTCGCTGCGACCAAGGGCATGGTAGTGAAGTACGACTCGAAGGTCGTTCAGACATTCTTCTTCTCGACCTCGGGTGGTCACACCGCCAATGTCGAGGATATCTGGGTGCCCAGCGATGGTGATTTCGATGCTAAGGCGGCACAGTATCCGTATCTGCGGGGTGTCTCCGATTCGTATGAGTACCTCGCATCGCCCGGCTACGCTCCATGGCCGTCATCAAAGGAACAGTCGCTCACGGGCCTCCAGCTTGCAGACAAGCTGAGAAGCGTCTCTGGGGTACCGGCGAGTCCCACGTGGGTGACCGGTGTGAGCGTGGAGCGTGTCGACAGCGGTCACGTCAGGTATGTGACGTTCGCCTTTAGTAACGGTACCAGCGTGAAGATCAGCGGCGATACTGTTCGCAGCAAGCTGGGCATGCTGTCCACCCGCTTCTACTTCAGCGGATTCCCCATCAAGCGGGTAGAAGGCGACTCGCGCTATGACACCGCTGTCCAGGCGGCACGTCTCGCGTTCCCCGGCACTGCCGATAGCGTCGTGCTCGCCAGTGGTGAGGATTTCCCCGACGCGCTCACGGGCGCGGGTCTGGCGGGTGCCTCCAATGGCGCCTTGCTGCTCACCAGGAGCGACTCGCTGCCGGATGTCGTGAAGAGCGCCATGATGGCGTTCAGCCCGAGTACCGTCTACATCATGGGTGGCAAATCGGCCATCTCGGCCGGTGTGGAGGCCTCCGTGAAGGCGGCTCTTCCCGCTGCGAAGATCGTTCGGATCGCCGGCTCCGACAGGTATGAGACAGCGCGCCTGGCCGCCGAGAAGGTCCACGCGCTGTCACCGTCATCGAAGGCATTCATCGTCAATGCGACGTCATGGGCGGACGCTGCTTCGGTGTCTGCGCTCGCGTATGCCAAGGACTATCCGATACTGCTTGTCCCCGTCTCGGGCTCGAATGCGCAGACCGATGCGTACCTGAAGTCTGCTCAGCCGCAGACCACGGTCATCGCGGGAGGATCGGCCGCCGTGGCGGTTGCGGCTGAATCTCGTATAGCCGCGCTCACGGGAGGCGCTGTGGTTCGGCTTCAGGGTGCTGATCGCTATGAGACCTCTGCGGCGGTCGCGCGCTATGCCGGTCTCGTGACCAACGGCGAGACTTTCACCTACACGGACGTGTACCTTGCTACCGGTCTGGAGTTCGCCGACGCTCTGGTGGGTGGCATGCTCGCCGGATTCAACGGGAAGCCTCTGATCCTGACTCATAGCGACTTCTGCCCCACCGGCACGGCGACCTTCCTTCGTGAAAAGAAGCTTGTGATAAGCCAGTTGTGGCTTCTGGGCGGAACAGGGGCAATATCCGAAGAAGGTCTCCAGGCGCTTGATTCGGTGATGATGGACTAGGCGCCATGTTGCTCTTCCGAGGAGGTACGATGTCCATGGTCTCTCTCGACGTGCCCGCAAGCGACGTCTCCAGGGTCTTGCGCGAGACCGACGAGTCTCCCAGCGTGGCGTTCGTCTTGGGCTCTGGTCTCTCCGGGTTGGCAGACGAAGTAGAAGGTGCTTCGTTCATTCCGTACGATGAGCTTGAGGGCTTTCCTGCGGTCGGCGCTGTCGCGGGACACGCGGGACAGCTCGTGGTCGGGCGCATAGCAGGAGTGTCTGCGGTTCTCTTCAAGGGAAGAGCCCATCAGTATCAGGGCGCGACGGCGCATGATGCGGCATATCCCGCCAGGCTCGCTGCCGCACTGGGCGCTCAGACCCTCATTGTCACGAATGCTGCCGGCGGCGTAGGCGATGGCCTGCACACCGGCGATGTGCTGCTCCTCTCGGACCATATCAACCTCATGGGCACCAACCCCCTCAGCGGCTGGCCCGGACCCACAGGCGGCACGCCGTTCATCCCGATGCGTGATGCATACGATCCGGCGTTGCGTGCGGTAGCACATGCAGCGGCCGATGAGATCGGGCTGAGCCTCAAGGAGGGTGTCTACGCCGGGTTGCTCGGACCGAACTATGAGACTCCTGCTGAGGTGCGCATGTTGCGCACGCTTGGCGCGGACGTCGTCGGGATGTCCACCGTCCCTGAGGTGATCGTTGCACGCGCGCTGGGCCTCCGGGTCCTGGGTTTCTCGCTGGTCACCAACGTTGCCGCAGGCGAGGATCTGTCGCATGAAGAGGTCCTTGAGGCAGGAAAGAACGCCGAGGTTCAGCTGCGGGCGCTTTCCCTTGCTATACTGCGAAGGCTGTGAATTCCCGGTCACCCATGTGACCTTGCGTATCGTCGAGAAAGGACCACGAAATGGATCATCACGTCAAAGACCTGTCTCTTGCCCCCGCAGGCAAGGCTCGCATCGAATGGGCCGACCAGGACATGCCTGTCCTTGCCAGCATCCGGGAGCGCTTCGAGGCCGAGAGGCCTCTTGACGGCATGCGTGTCTCGGCGTGTCTGCACGTCACCACCGAGACCGCGAACCTCATGCGCACCCTGAAGGCCGGCGGCGCGGACATCGTGCTGTGCGCCAGCAACCCGCTTTCCACGCAAGACGATGTAGCTGCTGCGCTGGTGGCCGAGTACGGTATCCGTACGTACGCCATCAAGGGCGAGGACACCGAGACCTACTACGCGCACATCGACGCCGCGATCGACCACAAGCCGCAGATCACCATGGACGACGGCGCTGATGTCGTCGGACGCATCCACGCCGAGCGCCCCGAGGCTCTGGCGGACGTCATCGGCGGCACCGAGGAGACGACGACCGGCGTCATCCGTCTACGCGCGATGGCGGCCGATGGCGCTCTCAAGTTCCCGATCGTCTCGGTCAACGACGCCAACACCAAGCACCTGTTCGACAACCGGTACGGTACCGGCCAGTCCACGATCGACGGCATCATCCGTGCAACGAACCGCCTCATCGCGGGTCGTACGGTCGTTGTGACCGGCTATGGCTGGTGCGGTCGAGGTATCGCGATGCGCGCCGAGGGTCTGGGCGGCAACGTCATCGTGTGCGAGGTCGACCCCTTGCGCGCGCTTGAGGCCGTCATGGACGGCTACCGTGTCATGCCTGCTGTTGAGGCCGCTGCTCTGGCGGATGTGTGGGTGACCGTCACCGGCGACATCAACGTCATCGACAGCGAGATGTTCGCCGCCATGAAAGACGGCGCGATCATCGCGAACTCCGGCCACTTCAACTGCGAGATCAACATCCCGCACCTTCGTGAGAAGGCTGTCTCTACCCGCGAGGTGCGACCGCTCGTCGAGGAGTTCGTGCTTGAGGACGGCCGCAAGATCTACCTGCTGGCCGATGGTCGTCTGGTGAACCTCTCGTGTG
Source organism: Coriobacteriia bacterium (assembly GCA_041595875.1). Taxonomy (GTDB): domain Bacteria; phylum Actinomycetota; class Coriobacteriia; order Anaerosomatales; family Anaerosomataceae; genus UBA2279. Next base: position 820 of record JBFHJN010000030.1, on the reverse strand, counting down.
CCGAGGGTCATCCTGCATCGGTCATGGATATGTCCTTCGCCAATCAGGCGCTTTCGGCCGAGTACATGGTGCTCAACGCCGCCCACCTCGAGGCGGGCGTGTACCCTGTCCCTGCCGAGATAGATGAGTCAATCGCTGCACTGAAGCTGGCGACCATGGGTGTGAACATCGACACGCTCACCGACGAGCAGCGTAAGTACCTCGCGTCCTGGCAAGAGGGCACCGTCTAAACCACAGATAGGGGCGTCATGGCAGTCTCGGATATCCCCCGCACCATATGGTGGGAGGACGGCAAGGTCGTACTCATCGACCAGTCCCGCCTCCCGCTTGTGGGCGACCTGCTCGCCTGCAACACCTATGAAGGCGTCTGTACCGCGATCAGCGGCATGGCGGTCAGGGGTGCTCCTGCTTTGGGAGTAGCTGCTGCGCTGGCCATCGCCTTGTGGGCGGTCACTGACGGCGCGGATATCGAGGACTACGAGAAGTTCCTCGCCCGACTCGACGAAGTGGCAGCAGAGATCGCGGCCACCCGTCCTACGGCGGTCAACTTGTCGTGGGGTGCCGAGCGGATGAAGGCGTTCGCCCGCGGCAACGCTGACGTCTCCCTTGAGGAGCTGCGTTCGCTCATCGTGCAGGAGGCACAGGCGATCGCCGCTGAGGACGAGGAGCGCAACAGGGCTATCGGCGTGCACGGTGCGGAGCTGCTGGAAGAAGGCAGTCTGGTGCTGACGCACTGCAACGCCGGCTCACTGGCCACTGCCTACTACGGCACCGCGCTGGGGGTCATCTTCGCGGCTGCCGAGCAAGGCAAGATCGCCGG
>JBFHJN010000029.1:0-32909 GCA_041595875.1 Coriobacteriia bacterium | reverse complement strand
CTTCGCCGCCATCGGCGAGGAGCTGGGGCTTCTGGGCGGCGCCGCGCTCATCATCGCCTACCTGGTGTTCTGCCTGCGAGGGCTGTCCACGGCCACGCGCGCCCGCTCGGACATGGCCGCGTTCACAGCAGCCGGGCTGGTGGCCACGTTCGCCTTGCAGACATTCGTCATCATCGGCGGCGTTACCCGGCTGATCCCGCTCACCGGCATCACGCTTCCCTTCGTGAGCTACGGCGGCTCCTCCATACTCTCCAACTTCATGCTGCTGGCGCTGTTGTTGCGCGCGGGTGACGCCGGCACCGGGCAACAGACCGAGATCATCCGCACCGGCTCAACCGGCATCCTGGGCCGCTTCGCCCTGGCACGACGGATGACCGGCGTGGGTTGGACTGTTGTGATCCTTCTTGTCGCGCTCATCGGCAATCTGACGTATCTGCAGGTCTTCACGGCCGACGCCCTTGCCGCCAACCCGTACAACACACGGCAGCTTGCCGAGGAGCTCCGCCAGGAGCGCGGCGCGATCATCACCAGCGACGGGGTCACGCTGGCCGAGTCGGTGCCGGACGGCGCTGTCTTCTCGCGCAGCTACCCCGAAGGCACGCTGGGAGCGCACGTCACGGGCTACTACAGCCCCCGCTACGGACGCTCCGGCATCGAGGCCGCCATGAACGACGCGCTGGCCGGCAAGCAGTCGTTCGCCACACTGCAGGACATGATCGACGCGGCGGCGGGTATCCCGGTCGCCGGCAACGACGTGCGCCTCACGCTGGATGCCGACGTGCAGAAGGCTGCAGAAGCGGCGCTGGGCGACTACCGTGGCGCGTGCGTTGCCATCGACCCCAGCACGGGAGCCGTCCTTGCGATGGCGTCCTCCCCCACCTACGACCCGTCAGTGGTGGATGCCCAGTGGGACACGCTCGCCTCAGAAGACGGGTCCGCTCCGCTTCTCAACCGCGCAGCACAGTCGCTCTACCCGCCGGGGTCCACCTTCAAGATAGTCACGCTCACTGCGGCGTTGGGTGCCGGAGTCGCCACGCCCGACACCACCTATTCCGGACCGGCCACGCTTGAGATAGGCGGCGCGGACGTCACCAACTACGCGGGCAGCAGCTACGGCACCGTGGATCTGGGCAAAGCAACCAGCAGCTCCATCAACACCGTGTACGCGCAGCTGGCGGTAGACCTCGGGGCCGAGAGACTCGTCGCCCAGACCGACCGCTTCGGCTTCGGCAAGTCCACACCGCTGGAGATCCCGTCGGTGGCCTCGCTCATGCCCGACCCCGCCGAGATGACCACATGGGAGACCGCATGGGCCGGCGTCGGCCAGCCCGTGGGCGAGCACGAGAGCCCGGCCGGTCCCCAGGTCACCACGTTGCAGATGGCGATGGTCGCCGCCGGTATCGCGAATGACGGCGTCGTCATGCGGCCCTACGTGGTGGACGCGATCACCGACCGCGCCGGTCGCATCATCACCGAGACGACCCCTCGCTCCTACATGACCGCCACCGATTCCACCACCGCCAACCAGGTGACTGCGATGATGGTGGACGTCGTCAACAGCGGTTCGGGCGGGCGCGCAGCCATCAGCGGCGTGCAGGTGGCCGGCAAGACCGGCACCGCCGAGGCGGGCAAGAGCGTGCAGACCCACGCATGGTTCATCGCCTTCGCTCCTGCCGATAACCCGACCGTAGCCGTTGCCATCGTGCTGGAGAACGCCGGCACCGGCGGCAGCGTCGCGGCACCCGCGGCAAAGACCGTGCTCCAGGCGGCGCTGGCACGATGAGCGGCGATACAACGCGCAAAGGCGGCATCACGCAGGTGTTCAAGCAACGCGTGGAGCCGATGTTCGCAGGGCTTGCCTGGTCGGTCCCCGCAGCGATGTGGACCGGGTTCGTAGCCGGCGAGATGCCCGCCGACACTCCGGGTCTTGGACTCTCGCTACTCCTGCCTACGCTGGCCTGCGTCGTCTTGATGCTGCTGCTGGAGCAACGGCTGACGTGGCCGGGCAGAGTCGCGGCGGCCATCATCGGCGTGGCGCCTGTGGCGTCCATGGTCCTCTTCGGTGCGCTGGGCGGCTCTACCACCGACATGGTCCTGGCTTTTGCCGTCCCTCTGAGCTGGGTCGTGGTCGCCATCTCACTGGCCACGGGCCATACCCCCGTCATCCGGGCACTGGCGCACCGGCCCCTTGCTGTCAGACTCGCTCCCCTCGCCGTATGGACGGTCGCAGTGAGCGTGTGGGTGATAGTCCAGGCATCACCGGATTCAGTGCTGGCAGTGGACGGCGGGGTGCTCGAAGTCCAGATGCTCACCATCGCCGGGCTTTCCGCACTCACCGTGGTGCTTGTCTCGGCAGTTGCAGACCGCATCGCTCCGCTTCGGTATCGCACGACGGGAGCACGACGTTTACGATAGAATGTCAAAGGTCATGAGCAGGTCATGACCACCAGATCGACAACGGGAGTTGCAACGTGGAAGACATGATGTTCGGCCGCAGGTACAGAGTGACCGAGCGTATCGGTTCCGGCGGCATGGCTGAGGTCTACAAGGCCCAGGATGAAGTACTCGGTCGCACTGTGGCCGTGAAGGTGCTGCACGAGCGTTACGCTGCAGAACCCAACTTCGTGGCCCGCTTCCGTCAAGAGGCACAGGCGGCTGCCAACCTGCAGCACCCCAACATCGTGAACATCTACGACTGGGGCCGTGAGGGCGAGACGTACTACATCGTCATGGAGTACGTGAAGGGTACCGACCTCAAGGCCATGGTCGAGCGACAGGGTCCGTTGGATCCCGCCAAAGTCGCCGCATACGCCGTGCAGATCTGCTCGGCGCTGGCCGAGGCGCATGGCTACGACGTGATCCACCGAGACATCAAGCCGCACAACATCGTCATCACCCCGGACGACACCGTGAAGGTCATGGACTTCGGCATCGCTCGCGCCGGTAACACCACCATGACGCAGACGGGTTCGGTTCTTGGCACCGCCCAGTACATCAGCCCCGAGCAGGCGCAGGGTCGTCCGCTTGGGCCGTCGTCGGATCTCTACTCGCTGGGCATCACGCTCTACGAGCTGGTGACCGGACGCCTTCCCTTTGACGCAGACACACCGGTGGCCGTTGCGCTCAAGCAGGTCAACGAACAGCCGGTGCCCGTGCGCCAGGTGCGCCCGGCAGTACCCGCATCGCTTGAAGCCGTCATCATGCGCGCGTTGCGCAAGGACCCAAGCGAGCGCTACATCTCGGCCAAAGAGATGCGCGCCGACCTCAAGCGCGTGGTGAGCGGCGAGTCTTTGGGTGCCCCTGCTGGCTTCGAGCCGCAGCGCCGTATGGACGAGACCTCGGTGATGCCCGCCGTTGAGCGTGCCGACCGTGTCCGTACCGCCAGCAACATCCGTCCTGTGCCTGATAGGCGCATGAGCCCCTGGGCGTGGGTGGGTATCGTGGCCCTCGTGCTGATAGTGGGCATCGGCGCCGCACTCGCGCTTGGCGCCTTTGGCAACGACAAGATCGTCACCCCGTCTTTGGTGGGCCTCACCGAGGAAGAGGCTGTCACCGAACTCGAGGCGGCGGAGCTCGTCCTGGGCGAAGTCACCACAGAGAACGACCCGGACGTGGAGCTGGGCAAGATCATCAGCCAGACCCCCGATTCAGGCACCAAGGTCGAGGCGGGCACCGCTGTGGACATCGTCGTCAGCGCGGGCATCGAGCAGGTTGAGATGCCCGACCTCACGGGTCTTCCCGAGGCCGACGCGATAGACGCGCTCACCGCCGCGGAGCTGGACTATGAGCGCTCGGAGCGCGAGTTCAACACAGAGGTCGCCGAAGGCATGGTCATCCGCACTGAGCCTGCCGCGCTGGCCATGGTCCCCAAGGGCCAGAGCGTGGTCCTGTACGTCTCGAAGGGCACCGAGAAGGTCCAGGTCCCTGACGTAGTGGGCAGCACCCTCGCGGACGCGACCAAGGACCTGCAGGCTGCAGACCTGAAAGTGACCTCCACCGAAGAGTTCAGTGAGACCGTGGCGAAGGGACAGGTCATCAGCCAGTCTCCCAGCGGCGACGTATATGTTGATGCCGGCTCCACGGTGAAGCTCGTGGTGTCCAAGGGCGTGGAGGTCATCATCGTTCCTGATGTCAGGGATGCCTCGGAAGCCGACGCAACCGCAGCGCTAAAAGCAGTCGGTCTCAAAGTGAGCGTGGAGTACGTCGACAGCCTCGATGACGACGTCGTACTCACACAAAGCCCCTTGCCCAACGCCTCCGCAAGCCGCGGCGATACGGTCACCATCACGGTGGGAAAGACTCCGACCCCGTAATCGCATCGAGCAACGCCAGCACTTCTGCGTCGCCCGTCTGGTCGAACTCGCGGTAGAACTGACCGACCGCCGAGAAGTGAGCGGGCTCTTGCACGGTGATCAGCTCCACGCCTTCGGCGCGCATCTGTTGCGCCGCTGATCGTGGCGCTACAGGTACCGCCACGATAACGTGCCCAGCACCGTGCTTACGCACGTAGCGCACGGCCTGGCGTATGGTGAGCCCCGTTGCGATGCCGTCGTCCACTATGACCACGAGCCGACCTGCAAGCTCAGGCTCAGGCCGACCGCGTCGGTACTCCCGCACGCGTCGCCTCACCTCGGCAGAGCGGAGTGCCGCCTCCGACTCCAGGTAGCCTTCGGGAAGGCGCATCCCCGCTGTGACGGTGACGGCGCCGTCGGCGTCCACAGCACCTATCGCGTACTCCGGCTGTCCCGGCGCCCCAAGCTTGCTGGCGATCACTATGTCCAGCGGCAAACCAAGGGCCCGCGCTATCTGTGCCGCGACCACCACTCCCCCTCGCGGAACACCCAGGATCAAAGCGTCGGCTCCCTTGAGCCGGATGCGCAGCGGGTCCACAAGCCGGCGACCGGCGTCCTCTCTATCGGTGAACATCACCATCGCCTCCAGAGGAGACTCTACCCACGGGAGGCGACATGTCAGAGGTGCGGCATACGATCATGTCCGAGGTCTGAAGGCGCATGCCGAATGCAGACCGCGCGACGCAAACGGAGGGAGCGGCAATGGGGTGCTTGATCGCATCAGTGCTGTTCGTATTGGCGATCCTGGCTACCGGGACACCCTTCTCGGGAGTCCTGACGGCGACCGCGATCGTGATAGGGCTGCTGAGCCTGGTTCAGCTCACATCCGAGTCAGGCACCGATGACGAACGTGATCCATGGGGCGCGCCATTCGATGATGGCTTCTAGGACGCCTGCAGATTCTCGTGCAGAGGCTCTCACTCGGCGCTCGCATTTGATACCATCTGAGAGCCGTTAAGCCGCGGCGGCCATACTGCACGCCCTCGTAGCTCAGGGGATAGAGCACAGGTTTCCTAAACCTGGTGTCGCATGTTCGAATCATGCCGGGGGCACCACACATCAAAGGCGTCCGATCATCCATCGGGCGCCTTGTTTCATCCGCTTGTCGCCTCTTCCCGCTCCCCCGCACCCATTTGCCGCTTCCTGGCAGGGATTCATTTCTCGCAAGACGAATAGAGCTAGTGGAGAAGTGTGCTCCCAGAAGGGTGGCCGCAATGGACGAGAACCGCGGAGAACGTCGGGCCTTCACACATGTTCGCGCGCTCATGACCCACACCGGCGAAGGCTTCATCGCCCTCACACCGGAAGGCGACGTGCGCCTCATGAACGAGGTGGCCGAGGAGATATTCGGCTGCGCACGCGGCGAATTCCTCGGCAAGGCTATCGAATCCCTTGGCCCGGCAGACATCGCGAAGACGGCCAGATCCGTCATCGCGGTGGGAGACTGCTCGCAGCCACAGTCGGTCTCCCTGGTCCTCAACGGTCGTGACCTGCTCTGCACGCTGGCCCCGTATCACGACGAGAACGCATGCGGCGTGGTCATCACCATCCGCGACCAGTCCGAGCTGGCGCGTTCGCGCAAGCGCGCCGAGGCCATCTTGCAAAGCACGGCAGACGGCCTGATCGTCTACTCCTCGGCGGGCAAGATCACCTTCGTGAACAACACCGCATCGCTGATGCTTGCGGTGGCGGTCGACGACCTGCTCGGCAGCAGCAAGGACCTGTGGTCCATCTGCGGCCTGGAGCCGCTGGACACCTTCGACCCGCGCCGGGGCGGCAGCCAGGTGCGCGAGGTCACGTTTGAGGAGCCCGTCCATCGCGTCGTGGACGTCCGCACAGACCCGGTGATCGACGACCACGGCATGTACCTGGGCTTCGTGGCGACACTGCACGACGTCACCGCCGAGCGCGAGATCGGCCAGATGAAGAACGAGTTCGTCTCCACGGTCAGCCACGAGCTTCGCACGCCGCTCACTTCCATCAAAGGCTACGTCGACCTCATCCTGGACGAGGAAGCCGGCGAGATAAACGAGATCCAGCGTGAGTTCCTCTCCATCGTCAAGGAAAACTCGGACAGGCTCGTGGAGCTCATAAACGACCTGCTGGACATCTCCCGCATCGAGTCCGGCCGCATCCACCTCAAGGTGCAGCCGCTCCAGGTGGCCGAGCGGATCAAAGGCGCCGTGGACACATTCCGCGCGGTGCTCGAGCAAAACGGCCGCTCGATCACCGTCGAGGTGCCCAACGACCTCCCCCGCGCGGCCGGCGACCCCGACCGCGTTGGCCAGGTGCTCATCAACTTCATCAGCAACGCCATCAAGTACTCGCCTGAAGGCGGGAACGTGTGGGTCCGCTCGGAAAGCGACGACGACTTCGTCCGCATCAGCGTGACCGATGAGGGAATCGGTATCGCCGAGGAGGACATGGCGCAGCTGTTCACCAAGTTCTACCGGGTCGACTCCAAGCTCACGCGTGAGATCGGCGGCACCGGGCTTGGGCTGTCCATCGTCAAGAGCATCATCGAGCTCCTGGGCGGGCAGGTTGGCTGCGAAAGCGAGCCGGGCAAGGGCAGCACCTTCTGGTTCACGCTGCCGCGTGCCTCGGCGGATCTTGTCCGCACGCCCACCATCTCGGGCCCTGGCGGCGTTGGCGGTACCGTCCTGGTGGTCGACCAGAATCCCGAGGTCGCCGACCTGGTTGAGACCTATCTGTTCAAGCGTGGCTACGACGTCATCAAGGCGCACTCTGCCGAAGAGGCCTTCGACCTGGCCATAGCCGAGTCGCCGGCGGTCATCACCATGGACGTCATGCTGGAGGACGGCAAGGGCTTCGGCCTGCTGCAGAAGCTCACCGAGACGCCTATGACCTCGCGCATTCCCGTTGTGGTCCTCTCTATCATCTGCGACGAAGGCCGCAGCGAGCGCATGGGCGCGTCAGGCTACCTGGAAAAGCCCATCGACAAAGACAAGCTCGCCTCCATCATCGATGACGTGGTGGGCTCGGTGGCCTCTCCCGTGGTCATGGTGGTCGATGATGACAAGCGCATCAACGACCTGCTGTGCGCCAACCTGAAGTCCTTGGGCTACGCGGTCATCGCGGCCTACGATGGCCGAGAAGCCATGGTCGCGGTACGCAGCAAGAAGCCGAGCATGATCTTGCTGGACATCCAGATGCCGGTGATGGACGGCTACCAGGTGATCGAGCAACTCAAGACCGATCCGGCCACCGCTGATATCCCGGTTGTCATCATGACGGCGCACCGCTTTGATGACTCTCGTGCCGCGCTGCTCGACCTCGCGGCGGCGAGGATCTGCAAGCCTATCGACGAGCACGAGCTCGTTGCACGGATCCAAGAAGTTGTGACGCAAAAGGAGTCTCAGTAGCGCCTCTTGGGCGCCGGGAGACGCATGAACCGAAAGGGAGGGGCCATGAAGGGCAAGATCCTCGTCGTGGACGACGAACCGAGCATCCAAAGACTTCTGACCGTCACGTTGAGCAACCGCGGCTTTGAGGTCATCACCGCAGACAACGGCATGGAGGCCCTCGCACTGGCAAAGACAGAGAAGCCCGACCTCATCTGTCTCGATGTCATGATGCCCCGTATGACCGGGCATGAGGTGCACGACCACCTGCGTGAGCGCGCGGAGACCAAAGAGACGCCGATACTGTTCCTCTCGGCGGCGGGTACGTACGAGGAGCAGGCCACGCAGATGAAGGACAGCAACGCCGACTACATGCCCAAGCCCTTCAGCCCGGGCGAAGTGGCGGACCACATCGAGAGCATGCTCGATCCCAAGAAGCGTGAGGCGTTCGAGCGGGAGCGCGGCAAGCGCGAAGCCAAGCTCCAGAAGATCGTCGAGATCATGCATCGCGACAAGGACGCCTAGGGGGTAGTGCGCTTGGCACCTGTGAAGATACTCGTCGCTGACGACAACCAACAGATCCGCATGCTTGTCTCGGCAGCGCTACGCTCGCTCGGCCATGAACTGCTCATGGCCGTGGACGGTGAAGAAGCGCTCAAGGTGGCCACCGAGCAGCTGCCCGACCTCGTGCTGCTCGACGTCCAGATGCCACAGCTCGACGGGTTCGAGGTGCTGGGCTTTCTGCGCAAGCGTCCGGAGACCGCCGGGGTGAAGGTCGTGATGCTCACAACGGCCGCGCAGACCGCCGACAAGAAGCGAGGAGCCGAGCTGGGCGCCATCGACTATGTGGTGAAGCCGTTCGAGCCCAAGGTGCTCAGGAGCGTGGTGGAGCGGGCGCTGGAGTTCTAGGGCGGCTCTTAAGTGGCTATCGCGTGATGACACGCCATGTGGAATAATCATTCTTAACGCATGGTCGACGATCCGATGGACTCCCAGATGAGGCTCTCTTCAAAGATATGGGTTGTTGTAAGCACGGTCGCCCTGGTTTTCGCAGGTGCCACCGGCTCTGCCCTGGCATTTGATGAGAGCACGGGCGAGATACCGGACTTCAGCGAGGAAAACTGCGCGACCTGCCACGATCCGTGGCCTACCTTCGGCGGCTATGGGGTGCATGGCGGCTTCACCTCGACGACGTCCAAGTGCGAGGAATGCCACTCGGTCCATGACGCGTTCGACGGAGGCGTCATGCTCCTCCCCGCTGCGACCATCGAAGCCACATGTTTCACCTGCCACGACGGCACCCAGGGCAGAGGCGTGTACGGCGCCATCAAGGCCCGCACGGGCATCGAGCCCACAAGCGGTCACCGGGTCGAGGTCACCTCGCTGGTCCCCGGCGGCGACGCCTCCACGGGCGGCTCGGTCACTATGACCTTAGGCGGCGCATCTGACAGCCTCACCTGCACTGATTGTCACTCCCCGCATGGTTCGGACATCGTGAACGCGTTCCAGGGCGATCGCATCAGAACCAGCTGGATGCCGACGCCGCTCGCCTCATACAAGATCCTCAAGCAGCAGCCAGGCGATACGACCGGCACCCCTGTCACCGAGTACGGGTCTGACTGGTGCCTTGCATGTCATGCGGGCCGTTCGTCGGACCTTACCACCGTCCACAACCATCCAGTGGACTCGGGTGCTGGCGCCTTCACCTACAGCAACGTAGTCCGTCTTGCCTCCGACAGCCCCACCTCGACGACGACCACCGGCACGCTTGGCCGGTCGCACCGCGGCTACCTCATGCCCTGGGATTCAACGAACGCCACACGTACACCGCTGCAGCAGGGACATGCGCCTATCTGCCAACAGTGTCATGAGGATGCGCGCAACGTAGGCACGCTCTCGACTGCGGGCGACATCGGAGACGCGGCGACATACAGCGCCTCGGTCGACGGGACCCCCACGACCGGGAACCCGCAGTTCCAGAACTTCCCGCATGAATCGACCAACGCAAGGCTTCTCGTGGAGTCTGAAGATAATCTGTGCTTGAACTGCCACCCCACCGGCCAGCTGCCGTAGCGAGCTAGCGCCCCACTCGCGTCCAGCGGCACACCCTTGCCTCGGCCATCTCCAGGATCTCGTAGAGCACCACACCCAGCAGCGCCATGGCGATGATGCCGGCAAACATCTGGCTGTACGCGATGCGTCCCCACGCGTCCAGGATGTAGTAGCCCAGACCGCTTGTTCCGGCCACCGATTCCGAGAAGAACAGCACCGCTATGGCCGTGCCGGTGCTGATGCGCAAAGCGGTGAAGATGTCGGGCAGCGCTGCAGGGAACACGACGTGCCGGAAGACCTGCGTGCGCGTTGCGCCAAGCGAGCGCACGGAAAGCAGCGACGCTGCCGGGATCCCGCGGGCGGCATCCCGCGCAGTCACGAGTATCTGGAAGAACACGATCAGCGTGATGAGCGCGATCTTGGGCGCGTTCCCTATGCCGAGCAAAACGAGCAGCACAGGCAGGAAGACGATCTTCGGTATGGGGTACGTGAGGAAGACCATCGGTGCCGCCACCGAGTCCAGACGGGGGCTGCGGCCTATCAGCAGGCCGATCGGCGCACCCAGCAGCGCGCCCATGGTCATGGACGCCACCACACGCCATGCGCTGTGCAGCAACTGAGGGAACAGGTCGCTCCACCACAGGCGCACGAAGTCGCTGATCGCGGGCGCGGGCCCCGGAAGCGCAGGAGAGCCCACTGCGACCGCGAGCAGCCACCAGCCAGCCAGGAGTGCCAAAACGGCTCCAATGTAGCCCAGAAAGCGTCTCATGAGCTCTCACCGCCCACATGCGGGTCCTGATCGAAGGCACCTTCGGCGGCAAGCAGCCCGCGAAGCTCGTTGCAGCGTTCATAGAACGCGGGAGTGGAACGATAACCCTCGGCGCCCATCTCCGGATTGTCAACGATGGCAGCCACCCGTCCCGGTCGCGGCGAAAGCACGACCACACGCCTGCCAAGGAATACGGCCTCCTCGATGGAGTGCGTGACCAGCACCGCCGTGTGCTGACGCTGCCGCCAGATATCCAGCAGCAGGCCCTGCAGGTCTTCTCGGGTAAGAGCATCCAGCGCCGAGAGCGGCTCGTCCATGAGCAGCAGGTCCGCATCAAGCGCAAGCGCACGCGCCAGAGCCAGCCGCTGCCTCATGCCACCGGAAAGCTCGCCCGGGTACGCGTCGCGGAAATCGGCCAGCCCAACACGCGTGAGCGCAGCCTCGACACGCTCGGTACGCTGAGGCAGCGAGACGCCGCGCACCTCAAGGCCCAGCGCCGCGTTGTGGAAGACCGTCTTCCAGGGCAGCAGGCCGAAGTCTTGCAAGATGAGCGCCGTCCGCAGCCGGGGCCCGCGCACCGCTTCACCCGCGATAAGCGCTTCACCGCCGGTGGGTGACACCAACCCGGCCATAGCGAGCAACAGGGTGGACTTGCCGCAGCCGGACGGACCGATGATAGCGACCGGTTCGCCATCGGCCACTGTCAGGGAGCATGCTTCGAGGGCGCGGACAGGTCTGTCCACACCCTCGTACACAACATCTATTGCACGCGCCTCGACAGTTGCCATGACTACTGAGGCATCTCCTGCACAAGGTCCTCGTAGGTGAGCGCAGTGGTCAGCAGCTCATTGGCACGCATCCAGGCGAGTATTGACTCGACCTGCTGAGACGTGGGCACCGTGGCCTTGGGGTACGTGTTCACCGCGTAGCTGTCCTCCAGCGCCTCAGGCAGATTCGCCTTGTCTACCAGCGTGGTGCGCCACGCCGTGGGGTCGGCGTTGATGACGTCCACAGCCTGGTCCCAGACGTCGAGCAACCGGCTCACGGTGACCATGCCACCGGGAGTGGCAAGGTACTTGTCCGAGACACCCAGGACCGTTTGCGTGAGGTTCACGCCCGTGGTGTCGTCAGCAAGCAGCCTGGCGCCCTGAAGCTCGGCAAGCGACAGCAGCGGCTCGGGAAGCGCGGCGGCCTCGATCTGACCGTTCATGAGGAGCTCGAAGCGGACCGGCACCTTGGGGACGATCTCTTTCACGACGTCATCAGCCGGTACGGCCGCACCGGCCATCAGCCCGTCCACCACGTACTCCTGGATGGAGGCCGATGAGGTGCCGATGGGCACTCCGGCCAGGTCGGCAAGCGAAGTAGCGTCCGATCCGGGCGCGGCGACGATGCCGAAGCGGCCTTCGGCCGGTGTCGTACCCAGCATCACGGTGACGAGCGAGACGGGCGAACCGCCGGCCTCGAGCGCCGCCGAAGCCATGATGTCGCCCATGTAGGCGTCGATCGCGCCTGAAGCAAGCGCGACGTCGCGCTCCTGCGCGGCCTGGAAGGTGGTGATCTCAACCTCGAGGCCGGCCTCGGCGAATATGCCCTGGGCTTCGGCGACCCACAGCGGAAGCGCATCCTCGGTGGGAAGCGTGCCTATCTTGATGGCAACGGGCTCCGCGGTGATGACGGTACCGCTGTCAGTCGTCTCCTCGGGTTCACCTTGAGTGCAGCCGGTCGCTGCGGTCATCGCAAGTGCGAGTGAAAGTGCACAGGCGACCAAGCGGGTGGTGCGGGACATTGACGCTCCTAACTGTTGGTGGGCCTGCTACGGGCAGACCGGACGGCGAAGACGGATCTCATCACGCACGGGGATACCCGCAAAGCCCGGGATCGCTCCCCCGTGGTGGTCGATCATGATGCCCGTCTCTATCTCATAGATCGCGAAGCTGTGGCGCTGGTAGAAGTCCAGCGCCGGGATGTCGTCATTGGTGGTGGCCACCTTCAACGATGCGACCCCTTTGGCGCGCGCCTGTTCGACGGCGGCGTCCACAAGCGCGGAGCCCACGCCTGAGCCCTGATGGCCCGGATACACGGAGAGCAGGACCACTGCTAGATCGCCACGGTCGAGCGCCAGCGAGATGAGTCCCACGAAATCGCCGTCGTCCGTCTCGGCCACAAGGTTCTCGGAACCCAGCACATCGAACGTCCGGCCAAAGGAGTCGATGTCGGTCTCGCCCCACGCACGGTCGCAGATCTCCTCGATGTTGTGGCGGTCTGCAGGAGCAGCCCGACGCACCACGTAGTGGAGATGCGACGACGGACGGTCTTCTCGGCAGGTCACCGTAAGACGCGCCTCTGTGAGCGGGAGTTCTTTATCGCACACCGCGCAGCGGTACTGCGGGTATGGCATCTCCAGACCGGTATCCACCTCGGGGCCCATGGTGGCTCCTCTCCTACCGCGTGCCGCATCGGACGGACACACCCGACACATTATAGAATAGTGAGAGCAGTGCAAACGACCAAGGAGCACCTATGAGCCCCAACGTCCCGTATCTTGACGAATCCCCGTGCACGCACGTGGCGCTACGGGGCGCTTCGGTGCTCTACACAGACCTCGATGGGACGCTCGTGGCCAGGGGTGGAAACGTGCTGGCAGACGCCGCCGGCGAGCCCTCCCTTGTCACCGCCGAAGCCATCGTGGCCGTGAATCGCGCGGGACTGGACGTGGTGCCCATCTCGGGAAGGAACCGGCTGCAGCTGCGCGAGCTCACCCAGCTGCTTGGCTGGCACACCTACATAGCCGAAGCCGGCGCCATCACCGTGCGCGGGACGGGGCTGACCGCTGAAGTCGCTCTTGATACCGGCGAATGGCCGGATGGGCTGCTTGCCCAGGGAGTCACGCCGTTTGATGCCATCACCATGTCCGGCGGCTACGAAGCACTGGAGGCCGCGTTCCCCGGTCGCATAGAGCAGTTCGCCCCCTGGCAGCTCGTGCGGGAGGTCACACTGCTGTTGCGAGGCTGCCTGGATCTGGCCGAAGCGCAGGCTGTACTGGACACGGTGCACCCCAGAATGGACATCATCGACAACGGCCCGGTACGCAGCTACGGCACCCTGACCTGCAGGGATATGGACCCGCACGCCTACCACGTGGTACCCAGGGGCGTGTCCAAGGCGCGCGCGATCGAGCTGGACCTCGCGCACCGAGGCCTGGGCCGGGAAGACGCGGTCGCCATAGGCGACTCGGCCACCGATATAGAGATGGCGTCCGCAGTCGGAGCCATGGTACTGGTGGACAACGCGTTCGACAGTCCGGGAGTGCGTGCCAGACTGCAGCAGACCAGTCCCGGACTGCTGCTGCGGACCCGCGCCAAGAGGAGCGAGGGCTGGGCGGAGTTCGCGCGCGCGTGGGTGGCCGCACGCGCGCTGTAATCGTTGCATAACCGCTGCTCATGGCGTAAAATCCGCGTTGCCCGCCTGGGCGGGTTTGACAACGTGTAAGGCTCCGTTCCGTTAGGTGCGGCTCCTGTTCGAACATAGGCCACTGCCCGGAAATGTCGAGAGACGCCAATGGGTAGAACAGCCCTCGCCGGCTTAAGGCGAAGGATAAGGTGGCTGGGCATCATTCGCCCTACGTCGGACAGTGCTCAAACCATGACGAGGGAAGGGACCGGAACGGCCGTGAAAGACTGCGGCCGGACCAGCTGCGGGTGCGCTGATACCCGACCCTGCAACCCCTCGTCCAATGCGGACCTGGGGTTTTTCGTTGTCAGTCATGTTTCCAAGTGAAGAGGGTCTACGTGATTCCATCAAGTCCGTAGGTCCCGGCTCCTGATCGCTCGGGGGCGCGGGGCCCGCTGAGTGAACCTTCACGGCTGCTGCCGCGAGGGAGGGAGCAATATGTACTACTTGACCCGGATGCTGGGCAAGCCGGTGCTGGATGCCGCCGGCGAGACCGTGGGCACGATAAGCGACGTCGCCATCGCCACCGGCGAGGTGTTCCCGCGCGTCACATCGCTGGCATTCCTCGGCCCTGACAAGACCCCTTTCATGCTGTCGTGGCGCAAGTACGTCGCCGAGATAGACGACGAGCACGTGATGCTCAACTCGGAACGCGCAGGTCTGCGCTTCAGCTACCTGCAGCCCGATGAGATCTTGCTGCACCGCGACTTGCTCAACAAGCAGATCGTCGACACGCAGGGCATGAAGGTCGTCCGCGTGAACGACCTCAAGCTCTCCGAGAGCCGCAACCAGCTGCGTCTTCTGGGTGCCGAGGTGGGCATCCGCGGCATCCTGCGCGGCCTCGCGCCATGGCTGGAGCGCGCCGCTGACCGTGTCGCGCGCGTCTTCGGCACCGGGCTCCCCGAGAACCTGATCGCCTGGAACTACATGGACCTGCTCGACCGGGACCTCTCGCACGTGCAGCTGTCCGTGACCCACAAGCGCCTGCACGAGCTGCATCCCGCCGACGTGGCCGACGTTCTGGAACAGCTGTCCGCGGCGCAGCGGGCGCGCGTCTTCGAGCACCTGGACAACACCCAGGCCGCGCTTGCGGTCGCCGAACTGGAAGACGAATACCAGGCCGATGTCATCGACGACCTGGGAAGCCAGCGCGCATCCGACATCCTCGAGATGATGGACCCGGACGATGCCGCCGACGTCATCGGCGACCTCCCCTACGACAAAGCCGAAGCCCTGCTCCGCCTGATGGGCGTGGAGGAGTCAGGCACCATCCGGCGCCTACTGGGCTACCGCGAGAAGACAGCCGGCGGCATCATGACTCCTGAAGTCACCACCGTGACCGAGGAGATGTCGCTCGAGCAGGTCATCGCACACCTCCGCGAGGAGGCCGAGGACACCGAGAGCATCTACTACATCTACGTCGTCGAGGGCGACATGCACCTCACCGGTGTGATCTCGCTGCGCGACCTCGTGATCTCTGAGCCACACACCCTGGTGAGCGACATCGTGAGTCGTGACGTCTTCAATGTGGGCGTGGAGGACGACCAGGAAGACGTCGCCGAGCTCATGAGCAAGTACGACCTGCTCGCCATGCCGGTAGTTGATGAGACCGGCAAGCTGCTGGGCATCGTCACGGTCGACGACGCCCTCGACGTCTTGGAGGAGGAGTCCGCAGAAGACCTCGCCCTCGCCACCGGCGCAAGCCGCAGCTTCGAGACCTCCGACGCGTGGAGCTGGCTTGGCCGTAAATCGGGATGGGTCACCGTGTGGGCAGTGCTGGGGGTGCTTGCCACGCTCCTGATCAGCCGCTTTGCCGGCACGCTGGAGTCGGCCATCGCCCTGGTGTTCTTCATCCCGCTTGTCATCCGCCTTGCCGAGGAGATCTCCAGTCACTCCCTTGCCATGCTCATAGAAGCCGGCGACCCGGAGGACCGTCCGCCGTTCATGCGACGCCTGTTCGTCGACGTCTTGGTGGGCATCGGCCTTGGGCTGGTGAGCGGCCTGCTCACCTTCGGCATGCTTGAAGCCCTGGGAGAGCCGCTGGATATCTCGGTCGTCGTCGCAGGCTCCGTGGGCGGCACCGTGCTCGCCACGACCGCCATCGGCACCCTGGTGCCCTATCTTGCGCTCAAGAAAGACGGCTCCGGCTGGCGTGCGCCATCCGTCCTGTTCTCCACCGGGCTCGCCGTTATCGGCCTGGCCGTATACCTTCTGCTCGCCACCTATCTCAAAAGCACCATTCGCTTCTAGCTGAAAGACGGCGGTGAAAAAGCTAAAGGCCGACAAGACCCGCTTCCTCGCTGTGCTGGCTGTCATCGGGCCGGGCATCATCGCGGCATCCGCCGGAAACGACTCCGGCGGCATCTCGACGTACTCTGTGGCGGGGGCGCGATACGGCTACAAGATGCTGTGGATGATGGTGCTCATGACGCCGGCGTTCGTGATCATCCAGGAGATGGCCGGACGCATGGGAGCCGTCACCGGCAAGGGCTTCTCGGCGCTCATACGGGAGCGATTCGGTGTGCGCCCCACGTTTCTTGCGATGCTCCTGCTGTTGGGGAGCACCGCTGCCACCACGGTGGCCGAGTTTGCCGGAGTCGCGGCGGCGATGGAGCTGTTCGGCGTGTCGCGGCTGCTCTCGGTACCCATCGCCGCAGCTATCGTGTGGCTCCTGGTCGTTCGCGGCAGCTACCGCAACGTCGAGAAGGTGCTGCTCGCGCTCTCATCGGTGTTCGTGGCCTACGTGGTGTCCGCCTTCATGGCAAAGCCCGACTGGATGGCCGTGGGCCAGGCGCTCGTCGTGCCCTCGGTGGTGCCCGAGGCGGGATTCGTCGCGCTTGCCATCGGCCTGACCGGTACGACGATCGCCCCGTGGATGCAGTTCCTCGTCCAGAGCAACATCGTGGACAAAGGCACCAGCATCAAGGAGTGGCGCATCGCGCGGTTCGACGTGATGGCCGGCGCGCTTGTGGCCAACGTCGTCGCGATCTTCATCATCATCACCACCGGCGCGGTCTTGCACCCGGCGGGTATCGCCATCACCGACGCGCGTCAGGCGGCAGAAGCGCTCGCACCGCTGGCCGGCTCGTACGCCACGATACTGTTCGCGATCGGCCTGCTGGCCGCTTCGGTCCTCTCGGCAGCCGTTCTGCCGCTCACAGCCTCATACGCGATCTGCGAAGCGTTCGGCTGGGAGTCCGGGCTGGACAGGAACTGGTCCGAGGCGCCGGTCTTCAACGGGCTGTACACGTTCGTCATCTTCACCGCCGCCGCCACGATCCTCATACCGGGACTGGATCTGATCGCGATCATGCTCGTCTCGCAGGTCGTCAACGGCATGATGCTCCCGTTCCTGCTGCTGTTCATGATGGTCATCATCAACGACCGGCGCGTCATGGGCCGCTACGTGAACGGCGCGGTCCACAACGTGCTGGCCTGGGGGACGATCGTCATCGCTATCAGCCTGACCGTCCTGCTCCTGGGTATGACGGTCCTTGGTTACGGCTAGTACGGATGGACAGGTTGGGGTAGGAACCTGTTCAATGCCTGTTCAGCGTTCTGCGGTATAGTATGCGAAGTGCTCCTGGGGGGTCATCTGTGGAAACTGCCGAGAACGTCGTGCGCGCCAAGTCCCAACTGCGCTTGAAGGCGCGGGCGGCACGGCGCGCTCTCACCCCGGAACAACGCGAGGACGCTGCCGCGCGGGTGGCCTCGGCGATCCTGGCGCTTCCCGAGCTGCAGGCAGCTCACAGCTTCCTGACCTACGCCGCGATGCCCGAGGAGATCGACCCGGACCTCGCCGTTGAAGGACTGCGCCTTCGCGGTGCGCGCATCGCGCTCCCACGCATCATAGGCCCCGCGCGGCTCCAGCTGCATTGGCACGAAGCGGGCGATGAACTGCTGCAGGCGGACTTCGGGCATCGGGAGCCATTAGCCACTGCACCGCACGCCCCTGTCACGGAGATAGACGCCGTGCTGGCCCCGGGCGTGGCATACGACCCTCACGGTCGCCGACTGGGCTTTGGCGGAGGCTACTACGACGTCTTGTTCCGTCAGCTCAATCCGTCGGTCATCCGGATCGGCATCGCGTTCGACGAGCAGATATTCCAGGAGCTTCCTTACGGCGACAACGACGCCCCTGTCGACATGATCGTCACGCCAAGCCGCGTCTATCGCCCGGAGTCCTAGACTCCCGTCATTGCGTGATCGCGGCTACCCGTCCGCCCGCGACGTCCAGAAGCTGCTCAAGCGTCATCCGCACCATCGATGACGGCGTGCCGGCAGCGGGATAAACCGTCTCGTAGCGACTCAAAGACTCGTCGACCAGCACCGCAAGATCATCGGGCAGGTCGAACGGCGAGACGCCGCCGATGGCGTATCCCGTGGCTTCTCGGACAAGGTCCGCGTCAGCGAACGACGCCTTCTTCCCGCCCTGAAGGGCGGCGATGGCGGCGGTGTCCCCCCTCTTGTCGCCCGCGACGAGCGCGAGGACGGCACGGCCATCCACTACGAACACCAGTGACTTCACGATCTGACCAAGCTCACAGCCCATCGCATCCGCAGCCATCTGGGCCGTCTTGGTGGACTGCTCGAATGTGAATATGCCTTCGGCAAGCCCATGAGATTCCAGGTAGGCCCGGACCCGCTCGGCAGAGCCCTGCTTGCGTGCGACGCGTACAGACGGTGTAGCCTCAGTCATGAGTTTCCTTTCCTGCAGTTGATAGCCGGCCTTCGCCGGGTCACGCCTATCGGGATACGAAGCGACTCCAAGACCGCCTCAAGGTTCTCTGTCCAAGATGCCACCGACCGAAGATCCAGTTGCATCAGCGGCATCGTGGGGTGTGGTCGTGCAACGGTGAAGCCCATGCGCAACAAGAACTCGACGCCCACGACGGGCGAGGTCTCAAAGCTCCCCTGCCGCACCGTCCCGTACGCCTGGACGGTCTTCTCGCCACGCATGACCAGGTCCCGTAGGGCGACTTGCATGAGGATCTTGCCCAGGCCCTTCTGCCGCGCGTCCGGCGAGATGTGCATACATGCGATGAGCACGGCCCTGTCGTCAGGAGGTCCGGCCGGCATCAAGCGTGCTTGCGGGAAGAAGCCTGGTGGCGCGTACTTGACGAAGCCGAGAACGACGCCGTCCTCCACGGCCGCTCGACCGCAGTCGCCCCACTCAAGTCGCACACGGTCCATCCATCCACTTGCCAGGGCCTCGTCACACTTCACCCCGCACAAGGGCTCCAAAGGCTCGGGGGACTCCCAGAAGACGCATCCCGGACAACCCGTGGGCAGTGCAGCCACGAGTTCACCTGTGAGGGGTTTGAATCGACGCGTCATGGGAGTCCGATCACTCCTCGTCTTCGGCGGTCCACTTCTTGAGCGTGTCCATCATCTTACGCCCGGAGCCGTCTTTGAACGAGCGACCCACCTTGACCGCAGCCGAGACGCTCGCATCGTATGCTTTCTTCGCGGCCTTCTCGCCATGTACTTTCGCCGCAGCGGCTCCCTTGGCAGAGGCTGCCGCGAGCCCTCCCGTGGACTCGAGCTCATCGTAGCCGGCCCGCAAGACGATCGCGTCGGCCTTGGGTCCCACGATGTACTCCGCGGGAACCTCAAGCCGGCCAACCGCCACGTCGCCCACGACACCGGTGGAGATGCGCAGCCCGCGTACCGCGCCGGTCTTGAGTGAGATGATCACGTCTTGAACGGCGCCGATCTTGTCGCCGTCCTCGGCACGCACAGCCATCCCCCGCCAGTAGGAGCTCTCGTCCCAGCCCAATCCCGCGGCCTTCTGCCCGGACTTCGACGACGGAAGTCCGCTGGACGCAAGAACCGCGTTGCCGTCATCGTCAAAGCTGACAGCGCTCAGCGCCAGGTAGCGCGGACGCCGCTCAAGGACGTAGAGGATGTTGGACGGCTTGACCACATAGCCCACCGCACGGGCTTCAGACGGGTGGAAGAGCACGTCGATGATCTTCCCCCGGCGCTTGCCTTTGGACCCGAGCACCTGTCGACCCGCGAGTTCAGTGATGCGTGGCACGGCGAATCCTTCCGTAATGCACGTCGGCCGCCCTTCAAAAGGCGGCCGACGGAACCTACCTATGATGCTGATTCTAGACGAGCGGCTCAGTCTCCGCAGTGGAGGCCTTGTCGGCGACCTTGTCCAGAGTGCTCTCAGCGACGTGCTCGGCCTTGTCGACAGCGCCCTTGGCTGCCTCGGCGACCTTGGCCACGTTGTCTTTAGCGGCAACGCTTGCCGAGGCGAACTTGTCACGAGCGTCCTTCGACGCGGTATCGACCTGCTCCTTGAGGCGGTCGCGGGCGGCATCGATCTTGGTGCGCAGCTCCTCGGCCTTCTCGGTGGCGACTTCCTTGCTGCTGGAGTACGCCTCGGTCAGCTTCTCGCGACCGGTGGAATACATCTCTTTGCCCTCGCCCCAGTACTCGTCGGCCTTCTCGGCGATGAACTCACGGTTCTCTTTGCCGGAACGCGGCGCGAACAACAGTCCAAGAACAGCGCCTAGGATACCGCCAAGCACGAACGCGCCAAGAATGCTCTCACCTCTGCGATAGTCATACATACGATCACTCCTCTGTGAACGATGTCTGTGCACCGGGACTTGCGCGGTCTTTCACTCTAGATATGTACCCATCAGTCTAGCCCATCGAGCGCCATGCGAGCCAGCTTCTCTACCAGCTCTTGGAAGCCTATACCCACTGCGTCGGCCGCCATGGGCAGCAAAGACGTCTCCGTCATGCCGGGAGAGGTGTTGCACTCCAGCACATAAGGGGTGCCATCGGCGGCAACCACCATGTCCACGCGGCTCACGTGCCTGCAGCCGAGCAGCGTGTGCACCTCCATGGCGAGTCGACGCACCTCGCTCTCCACTTCAGGAGTCAGGCGCGCGGGCACGTAGTAGTCGGTCTCCCCCGGCGTGTACATGGCCGAGAAGTCGAACAGCCCCGACTTCGCCACCATCTCGACAGGCGGGAGCACCTGCGGCCCGTCGCCCAGATCAAGAACGCTCACCGCCAGCTCGATGCCGTCGATCCAACGCTCCACGATGGCCGATGGGCCGAACGACAGCGCTCCCAGCAGTGCCTCGGCCAGCTCCTCCGCAGCGGTCACGCGCGTGAGTCCCAGCGCTGAGCCCTGCTCGGCAGGTTTGACCACCAGCGGGAAGCCTCCCACCGCATCGGGCACCAGGTCGAGCGCGGTAGCCGCGCCCATCTCCTTGAAGGCGTCCGCCGTGAACGTCACCCAGGCAGGTGTGGGGATCGAGTTCTCACTGAACAAGCGCTTGGAGACCGACTTGTCCCAGGCGAGCGCCGAGGCGACCACGCCCGGTCCTGTGTAGGGGATGCCCAGGAACTCCAACACCTCCTGGATGGTGCCGTCCTCGCCGTACTTGCCGTGCAGCGCGATGTAGGCGGCGTCCGGCCGCTCGCTGCGAAGCGTAGGCACGAGCTCCGATGTGACATCCAACGGCAGCACACGATACCCGCTATCAGTGAGCGCATCGGCCACCCGCTGTCCGCTGCGAAGCGACACCTCCCGCTCCAGCGAACGTCCGCCCATGAGCACCGCGATCTTCTCTTTCACGCCGGTACCTCCCTTGCCGTCATCGTGTCCGGCAAGGCACCGGCCACCTGGAACGCACGGTAGAGCTCGAGTCTGTCTTCGACCACCTCGGCCAGGCGGCGGATGCCCTCACGTATCGCATCCGGGGTGGCATAGCAAAACGCAAGGCGCATGCAGTTGCGACCGGTCCGCCCGTCGGGGAAGAACGCGTCGCCCGCCACGTACGTCACGCCGTGCTCTATCGCCTCGGGCAGCAGCGCCTTGAGATCGAGGAAGGCGGGCATCCGCACCCACACGAAGAAGCCTCCCTCGGGCACCGTCCACTCGGCCTCCGCAGGGAAGTGCTCCTCAAGCGCCTCCAGCATCGCGTCGCGACGCTCGCCGTACACGCGGGTAAGGTCTTGCAGCACCCTTCGCCAACGCGTACCGGCGAAGTACCGCTCGGCGGTGATCTGCGCATACGCGCTGCCGCACAGATCCGCTGCCTGCTTGGCCAGCAACACCTTGCCCAGGATGGGACGCGGCGCGATGACCCAGCCCAGCCTCAGTCCCGGCGCGAAGATCTTGCTGAACGTCCCCAGGTAGATGACGTCTTCATCCAGCGCGCGCAACGGGCGCATGTGCCCGCCGTCGAAACGCAGCCGCCCGTAGGGGTCATCCTCGATGACCGGGATGTCGTACTCGCGCGCCAGCTCCAGCAGCTTGCGTCGGCGCCCGGCCGACATCGTCACGCCGCCGGGGTTCTGGAAGTTGGGGATCGTGTAGATGAACTTCGCGCCACGCGGTCCCAGCGCCGCCAGCTCGGCGGCGAGCACGTCGGTGTCCATCCCCTGCTCGTCCATGGGGACGCAGATGACGCGGGGCTGGTATGCCGAGAAGGCCTGCAGCGCGCCAAGATAGGTGGGGCCTTCGGTGATGATGACATCACCGGGGTCGAGGAAGATCTTCGCGAGAAGGTCGAGCGCCTGCTGAGCACCGGCGGTCACGATGATGTCCTCTTGCCTGGCGCGCACGCCTATCTCGGCCATGAGCTCCACAATGGCCCCGCGAAGCTGCGGACGGCCCTCCGAGGAACCGTACTGCAAAGCCTCGGAGCCGAAGTCGCGGATCGCCTCGGCAGCGGCACTTGCCACGGCGTCGGCCGGCACGCGGCTTATCTCGGGCATGCCCCCTGCGAAGGAGATGATATCGGAGCGGGACGCTGCAGCGAAAAGGTCGCGCGTTGCCGAGGAGCGGACGTCGCCCATGCGCTGCGCGTAGCGTCCGTCCCACCTGTCGAAGACGATTCTTGCGGTACCCATCATCCATCACCCGTCCCGGACGGCGAACCGTCCCCGGAATGCACAAAAGCGGCCTCCCCTTCGATAGGGCGAGGGCCGCTCGCGGTACCACCTATCTTCATCCGACGCTCGAATGCGCCTCCGTCGGATCTCGAAGTCCCGTCGTATCGGCTCGGGTGCCGCCCGCTTCCTTCGTCTCACCGGAGACGCACTGGCGGGGGAACTGCGGAGGGGTGGCCGGGCAGATGGTGCCCTCTTCCCTCACGTCCACATGGTGCTATGCGATTCTCACCGGGCCGAAGCCAGGTTGGGCGCTACCTTACAGCGGTCGACGGCCAGGGGTCAAGTGCAGTCGACCCCATGGCCCTTGCTATCGGAGTGCTTGACCGGTATCTACGATACCCGGACCCGAAGCTCTCTCAAGCGTGCCGTCTCGCCGTCCACATCAGGCGCATCCGCGTCTTCCAGGATGTGCGCCATCACGCGATCCGCGGTCTTGATAGCACCCAGGCAGACGAGGTCGTCGTCGTACTCGAACGAGACCCGGAAGGTACCGTGGCCGTCCCTGCTGAAGTCCCACTGCGTCTCGCCCCTCAGACCACGCGGCGATCCGGCCCTGGACATGAGCTCTATGACCACGTGCTCGAACAGGTGCGGGACTTCGGTATCGGTGATCTCCTCGGCGAAAGTGACTCCTTGAGAGTTGTCACAGATATGCTGCCTGAGGCCCGGCAGGAGCTCCAAAGCCCGCTGCACCACCGCCTCGTCCCCCGAAGTGCGCATGCGCTCGTCATCATCGACCCTGACGATGACATCGATACGATCCGCGCAGACCGTGACACTGTTGACGTGCATCCCGCCCCCCAAACGACCGCGCGACGATCAGCTCCGTCGCGTCCCCAGGTAGTACGCCAGCGAGACGACGGCGAGCGCCGCTACAACACCCACGACAACGAGCTTCGTCGCCTTCTCCTGTGCAAGCTCACGAACCTCACCCTCGGCCATGTCTTTGATGTGCATCGCTTTGCCGCGCAGATCCTCTACGGTGATAGGAGTGTCGACCGGGGTCATTTCTGCATCATCCTCACTTTGATGACGATGAACACGAGTGATACAAGCACGTAAACTCCGCCAATGGCGAGAAGCGCGCCGGGGTAGGTGATCCACTCGCCGAGCAAGACGAAGAGCCCCACCGCGATGAAGATGAGCCCCACGACAAGCAGACAGCCGGCAGCGCTGGCCGAGACAAGCGTCAGCCCCAGGCGCTGGATGGGCTTCACGACCTTCTCGCGGACTACGGTCTCGGCTTCCTGACGCACCCAATCAGACGCTGTCTGCAGCAGGTCGGCGACGGCGTCGATGATCCCCTCAATGCCGGTCTTCGGTGCCTCAGGCGCGGTATCAGGATCAGCCATGCGTGATGCCCCCTTCTTCGGATACGACGTTTCATACATACCCTAACGCAACTCACTCGCTACGTCCCCAACGCAAAGAGGCCGGCAGCCCGAAGGCGGCCGACCTCTGTGACTGACGCGAGAAGCGCTACCTGCCGAGTATCCGGTAGCTCACGGTGCCAACGCCCGAGAAACCAAGCGCCTTGGCGGTACCGGGGCCGAGGTCGAACGTACGACCGCTCACGTACGGTCCGCGGTCCTGCACGACGGCCACGCAGGTCTTACCGTTGTACTTGAACTCGACGCGGGTCCCGAACGCGAGGGAACGGTGCGCGACGACCATGCTTGTGGGAGTGAGGGTTCCGCCGCCGGCCATCGTGTTGCCATAGAATCCGGGGCCATACCACGAGACTCTTGCGGTGTTCCAACCGCTGGCGCTGCTTGAGCGCGAGACGGTCGTTGTGCGGGTGGTGGTGCGCTTCGCGGCACTGGGCACTTCCGTTGCCGTCTTGGTCGCCGAAGCGGTCTTGGCCTTGCTCGTCTCACTGCCGGCCTTGAGCAACTCGCTCTTGGCGGCGGCGTCGAAGGTGGTTCCCTCGGCTGTGGTCACTTCGGGTGCCTCGTCCAAGCGCAACACCGTTGCGGCCTCAGCGGTCTGCAGCGGTGCAAGCGCCACGCCTGCCATACCGGCAAGCACAAGAGCACACGCGCCCGTCAGCGCCAAAGTGGCGGGGACCAGCTTCATTCGACTACTTGATACCTTCACACGTACCTCCGGGTCCGACTACAGAACAGGCGGCGTCCCAGGCACAAGAATGGACACGGAATGTGTCGACAGCGGAGAAGAAGGGGGAGGAGCTAGCTGTCTCGTACCTGGCCGCGTGGATCGGCGCATCGCCGCCTCGGCCATAACAAGCGCAAGCTATGCTGTTGTGGCTGGACCGATGATCCTGGTGCGAAGCATAGAGCGCTTCGCTTCGGTTCGCTGTTCGGGCACTTTCGGCGCAGGTCCGACGAACCGCCTGAATGGCCGATTCGAACGCCAGTGATGCCCCTTTCAAGTCAACAGCGGAGTACGTTAGCACAGAATGTGCCAGAAAACCAGCGAACGAGTGCCCGGAATCGAACACTCGTTCGCTCTCTGCTTTACCGTGCCCGGCTATGGAGTCGCTGTTGCGGGCTCCGAAGGCAAGCCTGAGAGCCGCTCCAGCACCGCTCCAAGCTGCTCTATGTAGCTACCGTACGCCGCCCAGTCACCGCTCTTCTGCGCCTCGATCGCCTTCAGATAGAGCTCCTGGGCCAGAAGGGCATCGTCGCCCGTCAGGACCGGCGTGTCGCCCCCGTCCACAGACGGCGTGGTGGTCGTAGGACCGTCCCCGAACACGGCGGCAAGCGCCCTGGTGAGGTCGGCCTCCATGGCCACCTTGTCGCCGTACGCCACGATGACGCGCGTGAGCTGCGGCATAGCGGTCTTCTCGGCCTGCAGATACAGTGGCTGGATATAGACGATGGACGTGTCGATGGGGATCACGAGCTGATTGCCCAGCAAGACCCCGCTTCCCCGCTGGTTCCACAGCGTCAGCTGCTGGCTGATGACCGGGTCCTGGTTGATGCGCGCACCCACCTGCTCCGGGCCCAGCACGAGCTTTTGCTTGGGGAACGTGTAGACGACGCGACGCCCGTAGTCCTCAGGGTCGGACTTGGCAGCCATCCAGCCGATCATGTTGTCTTTGTTCCGGGGAGTGAACGGCATCATCATCATGAAATCTTCTGTGGACTCCTCGGGCAACTGCATCAGGACGTAGAACGGGTCCATGGCCGCGCCTGTGCCGTCGGCGGTCTCGCCGGGCAGGGCCCACTGGTCCTCCTTGTTGTAGAAGACCTGCGGATCTTGCATGTGATAGGTCTTGTAGACCTCGGCCTGCACGCGGAACAGGTCCTCGGGGTAACGGAAGTGCTCGCGCACCTCGTCGGGTATCTCGGAAGCGGGCCTGATCAGGTCCGGGAACACCGCGCGCCAGGTGGCAAGCAGCGGATCGGTCTCATCGAAGGCATACAGGGTCGTTGTGCCGTCGTACGCATCGACGGTGATCTTCACGCTGTTGCGCATGTAGTTGAGATCGCCGTACACAGGCTCCGAGTAAGGGAAGCGCGACGACGTCGTGTACCCGTCCACGATCCACACCACGCGACCGTCGATGATGGTGGGATACGGGTCGCCGTCTCTCATGAGCCACGGAGCCAGCGCGTCGATGCGCTCGGCCAGCGAGCGGCGGAACAGCACCTGGCTGTCCGGAGTGATGTAGGAGCTGAACAGCAGCTGGGGCGCCGAGAAGCGCAGCGCGAACGCCGCACGCGTGACAAGCCCGCCCATGGGGACGCCGCTTGTGCCGGCGTAGCTCGTGGTGGCGTTCTGGTCCCCCACGGGATAGTCGAACTCCTCCAGATCGGTAGCGGCGATGACGTAGTTGGTGGCCTGCTCGCCGAAGTAGATCCCGGGCTCTTCTACCTCCAAGATGCCCGACCCGCTTGGCGGTATGTCTTTCACGATGAAGTCCGGCAGCCCTTGTCCGGTCACTTCGTTGACCGGCGACACGACCACACCGTATCCATGTGTGTACACCAGATGCTGGTTCACCCATGTCTGGGCCTGCTCGGCAAGCTGACCCACGTTCATCTCGCGTACCGAGATGAGCACCTGGCGGCTCGCGCCGTCGATCTCATAGCGGTCGATGTCCACGTCAACGAAGTCGTAGTACGGACGGATGCCCTGAAGCTGCTGGTAGCTTTGCGCCACGATATCCGGATCCCACAGACGGACGTTCTCGATCGTCTGGCTGTTTGCGGCGATGTCGCTTGCCACCAGGCTCTCCTCGGCAGGGAAAGCCCTGACCTCGATCTCCTCAAGCCCGAAAGCCAGCCGCGTCATCTCGATGTTGCGCTCGATGTAGGGTGCTTCGGCGGCGACCTCGTTGGGATCCACCCGGAACTGCTGCACCAATGCAGGATAGACGCCGCCCACCAAGATCGAGGCCGCTATCCAGACACCGAAGGCGATAGCGGGGAGCTTCCAGCCTTTGAACCGGATGTTGGCGATAAGCGCGATGCCCGACAGCACCGCTATGACGATCAGGATCTGAAGCGCCGGAAGCTGAGCATGGATATCGGTGTAGGACGCACCCAGCACCTGGCCTCTTGGAGAGAAGTTCAGGTCATAGATGTCGAGCCAGTACACGAAGGCCCGCACTACGACGACGAGTCCGGCCAGCACCGAGAGGTGCGCCTTTACATGCGGATCGAAGCCCTTGAGGCGCGCCCACGGCCGGATCGCGCCGGTGAGCACATGCACCGCTGCGGTCAACAGCAGCGTGATGAGAAGGGCGCCGGTGAGCCAATCGGCGACGATGCGGTAGGCGGGCACGGTGAAGAAGTAGAACGCCAGGTCTTTGCCGAACTGCGGGTCGGTCACCCCGAACGGGACCTGGTTCAACCACAGCTGGAAGTCCACCCAGTTGGCGGACATGGACACTCCTGAAGCGAGTGCGGTGAAGGCGCTCACTCCAAGCAGGAGCCAGCCGAAGAAGCGATCGATGACTTCCCGGATCTGCTGGATCGCCATCTCATATCGGAAACCGATCTCATCGGTGCTGCTCAACACCACCGAGGGCGCCATGGCCCGCGCGATCCGCAAGTTGATGTACATGATCACGAAGAAGACGCCGCCAAACAGCAGTCCGACACCCCACTCCGAGATCAGGGTCGTCCAGAAGACCCCTTGCTGGCCCAGGTCTTCGAACCACAGCAGGTCTGTATAAAAGGTGGCGACGCCACCTGAGACCGCGAAGAGCGCGATAACGACGGCGATAACAATAGTGAGGGCACGAGGTCGCCTTGGCGAGACGTCGGCCATGAGTCTCCCTTCATAGGGTGCGTACTGATGTATCGTACCCGAGTGGGGCGTCCTACCCGACGTCCTAGAGGAAGTCGGCCACGTCCACGTTGACTCCTGTGGGATCCAGACAGGCCCGAACCTCACGGGCGCCGGCGACCTCACGGTCTGAGAGGTCGACGTCCACAGGGTCTATCATGCCCCCGACTGCGTTGGCGATGATACGCACGACCGGCCGCAGCGGATCTCTGGGACTGGGACTGACGACGATCGCCGTCTCCCCCGTTGAGAGGCGCACGATCGAGCGTGGAGGGTACGCGCCCATCAGGTTGACGAACAGCCGGACAAGAGTGGGGTCAAGCGCGGTTCCCGCGTTTCGAGCGAGGACCTCGATCGCCTCGGACTGCATACGCGGAGAGCTGTAGGAGCGCTTGGACGTCATGGCATCGAACGCGTCAGCGACGGCGACGATGCGGCTCGCCAGATGCTGTGGCCGAGAAGAGACCTGCTGCGGGTAACCGGTCAGGTCGTAGCGCATGTGGTGTTCGAATATGACGACGAGCGAGGCCTTGTCGAGGCCCGGCGTCAGGGCGGCATGCTCCGCACCGAGTACCGGATGCTGACGCACCGACACCCACTCCTCGGAGGTGAGTGGGCCGGGCTTGTTCAGCGTCTCCGCGTCGATCGTCATCTTGCCCACGTCGTGGAGCAGCGCTCCTACGCCAAGGGTGGAGAGGAAACGGTACTCCTTGGTGAGCGTGGACCCCAGCGCGAGCGACAAGATCGCCACGTTGACCGAGTGATAGAAGGTGTATTCGTCGTAGCTCTTGAGCCCGGAGAGCTCCAGCATGGCGTAGCGATTGGCGAGGACGTTGTCCACCAGACTACGAACGCTGGCCTTCACGCGTGGGACGTTCAGCGACTCATTGCCACGAACGAGGTGGTCCAGCTCGCGCAGCAGGTCCACAGCGTCGTTGTAGGACTCCCTGGCCGCCTTGCGCGCGTCCCCGGCGGGCGCTGTCTCCCGCAACACGGTCACAGGGCTCACTTCGATATGGGTGAGTCCGGCAACATCCATGAGCGCCTTGATGCCGCCGCGCTTCTCGACGCTCTCCGAGTCGTTGCTCAGAACCGACGCGAAGCGGAGGAGCTCATCTCGCTGGAGTCCTGCCTTGAAACACAAGGTCCCTACGCTGAGGGCGGTCATATCACGGATCAACTGATCGAAAAGAACGCTATCCTCGGCCAGAAGCTGCTCACCCAAGAGCAGCTCGTCCTCATAGAACGTGATAGGAAGATCGACGCCCTCGTCGTGGTAACGGGTGATCGCGGGATACAGCTCGTCGATGACCTGCGCGGTCGCCGGATGATCGAGCGGATAGAAGCGGATCGTGCGCCTCAACGCATAGAGCCTTGCCAGGACGTCTCGGAGCCTGCCTACCTGCGTATGGGAGAACTTGCGTGCAGGCCCTTCGGGCACCGTCTCTTCCAGAATGTGTTCGATATCCGGAGTCCCGGAGCCTGCTCCCTGGACATCCTGGGCCTTGTCGGGTTCATGCGCGTCGCTCATGATGCGCCCTCCCCTGTCGACGTGCGTGACCTGCCTGAGGTGAGCGCCACCAGTGCGAACTCGGCGGCCGTCCTGACTTCACGCGAGCGGCCGGAGCGCATGAGCCCGCGCTGCTTGGCAAGGCTCTCCAAGACAGGCTTGGCGGAGAGGTCGCCTATCTTGCCGAGAGCCTCTATCGCCTCGACGCGCGGTCCTATGTCGCGGTTGCCGCGACCCTCGCCCTTCGCGACGACCGACAACGCCCTGACCGCGCCACGCGCGCTCATCGTTCCCAGATAGCGCGCTGCCAGCCGGACGTTCTGCTCGTCTTGGTCAGACAGCGCCGAGACAAGCATCTCCTCGGCCATTCTGTCCCGGATCCCGGAAAGCGCACGGACCGTCTCCCTGCGCACACGTACGTCTGCGTGCCGGATGGTTCGGTTGAGGTATGGCAGGACCGCCGATGAGCGCGTCGCTCCCAGAATGGACACGACGTTTCGCACGAAGTACCAGCGCCCGTCCGTGACATGTGAGCCCAGACGTTCCACATGGTTGCCCGCAAACCCGGAGAGCAGATCGACAAGCGATTTGCGTCCGGCCATGTCGGGTTCATCGGCCAACGCCTCAAGAAGCGGCGGAATCGCGTGTCCGCCCAGCACCTCAAGGAAACTGCGGCTGGATTCGTGCTCGGGTGTCCCCGGCTCATAGACGCGGATGGCCTGGTTGACCAGGTACATGGCTCTGGGACTGGCAAGCACCTCTATGGCCGCCCGCACCCGCATGCGTTGCTCGGGCACCAGTGTCTCGTCGGCTTCAAGGGCGACCAGGACCGAGGCGACATGCGTCGCTGCCTCGAACTCACCCCACTCGATCAACAACGCGAGGTTGTCTTCGACCAGCGCGAGCAAGGATGCGAACGTGTCGGGGCGTCTCTCCAAAGACGCGATGGAAACGAGCGTCGAGAGGATGTCGCCATCGCTCACTCCGCGAGCGACCTCTGCTCTCAGCGCGACGACGTCTTCGTCAACGTCTTCCGCGCTCCGCTCCTGTGGAGCCAGGTCCACAAGACGCAGAATGCTTGCGAGTTCTTCCTGAGCCGCGGGGCGCTCGTTGGACTGAGCCTGTAGCGTGGTCGGCGCGGCATCCTCCAAGACGGCTGCGGTTGCCGACATAGAGACGCCTGCATCTTGCATGGCCATCTTGGCGGCGGTCAGGACGTCTTCCCGGCCAGCAAGACTGATGGCGGCAAGATTGCGTATGGCGCGCGACAACCCCTCCTGGGACACCGGGTCCTCGCTGAGCGCGGTGACGAGCGCACGGCACACCTCGCCAAGATCGAGCTGCCGCAAGATCCCGGCCACAGCATCATCGACGCGCGCCTCTTCAAGGAGGTGATTCGCCAACAGGCGCTGTCTGGTGGACGGCTCCAGTCCCATGACAGCCTCGGCCACAGAACGCTGAAGCACCGGCTGGTCCTCGGCCAACTCTCCACCGGCGAGTCGTGCGAACTCGGTCACGACCGTCGCCAACCGGCTCATGGAGACTTCCGCACCCCGACCGTGTGCCGTCTCCTGGAGATACCGCCCTACCAGGCGCGGGCTCTGCACGAAACGGACGAGCAACCGTTGGTCCCGGGGTCGCGCAAGATGGCCGCGCTCCATGATGGCGTCGATGACATCGTTGGAGGGCGGCCACTTCTCGTCGGGCGACTCATCAAGGTCCTCCTGATGCACGGCCGCGTCGACTATCTTCGTGTTCGCCTCGCGCACGGTTATGTTGTCTATCTGGCGCTCCCACATCCTCGCCTCAAAGCCGCCCGCAGACCGCACGTCTTGCGGACTGTCCTTGAGCACCGCGAAGAACTCGGTGAGCTCACGCTCGGAGATGCCGGTGTGGAAGCGGACCTCGGCGACGCCATGGGAATAGAACTCGCGGCCGAACTCATCGAACGCAGGCCTACCGGGCAACACCCGGCCGCCGTCGACCACCAGCCCGTCTTTGAGGACGTAGAAGCGGATATCGGCGCGCTCTCTCAACAAGTGGCGCAACAAGAGCAGTGCGTCACGCGCGTTCTCGCGAGGTATGTCGCTCCCCGGCGGGTAGAGCCTGACCGCCTTGTAAGTCACCAGAAGCTGTTTGACGAACCGCTCGACCGGTTCAGGGGCGCGCATGTCCTCTTCGGGTTCCGCCACGTTTCTTCCCCTCGATGTCTGGCGCACGAAGCCACCTCGATTATGCCGCTCTCCGCGTTCAGATGCTATCATCCGCGCATGAACACACCCTCGAACCCGCTCATGCTCGCCTCGGCCTCTCCCCGGCGCAGACGCCTGGTTGCGTGGCTGGGCGTACCCGTGGATGTGACGGCGGTGGACACCCCCGAGAACCTCGACTCGCCGCTCGCTTCCGACCCGCCCGCGCTGGCAACATCCATCGCCGCCGAGAAGGCCGTTGCCGCGATAGCCCATGCTCAGCCGGGACAGCTCGTGCTGGCGTGCGACACCATCGTGGTCCATGAAGGCTCCATCCTGGGCAAGCCTGCGGATCTGGACGACGCGTTCCGGATGCTGCGCTCGCTCTCCGGCAAGGAGCACCGGGTGATCACCGGCGTGGCGCTCTTCTCGGACATGATGGACGCACCTGTGACCTTCCCGGTGGTCACCAGGGTCCGGATGAACCAGCTGTCCGAAGAAGACATCCTGAAGTGGGCCGCGCGTGGCGAACTGCTGGGCTGCGCGGGCGCATACAACATCGAAAGCCACCTTGCCTCGGTGGATCTGACCGAGTGCTTCCGCAATGTCGCCGGATTCCCCCTGTGCCACATCTACCGGGCTCTGGCCTCGGGTGATATCGCCGGCGCACCCACAGGCGTTCGCTCCCCGCTTGACGCTTGCGACACCGACAGGTGCGTGGAGTGCGAACTCGGCAGGTCGCTTCTCGGCACAAGTTAGACGCGTCGGGCAAGAAGGACGATCGACTCGTCGGTATCCGGGTCCAGCGGCTTGCCCTGATGGTCACCGTAGACGTTGATGTCGACGAACCCGGCCCGTTCCAGCTCGCCCGTGATCATGTCGTAAGGCATGGCGAAGTGAAGCGACCTGCGGGTCCGTAGACTCCAGCCACCCAGCGCATCCGCCTCCAGTGTCGCGGGCCAGCTATCGATGGTGTGCCCACCTTCTCGCACTGAAGGGTCGCGGACCAGCGTCACGAAATCGAACAGGATGCCGTCT